>CAYZFN010000071.1:0-19266 GCA_964477695.1 uncultured Enterobacteriaceae bacterium
GCGAGATGCGCAACCCGGCCTAATGATTTTCATGAGAATGGAGCTCTATCCGCCGCTCGAGCCGTTTGCGGCGCACAAAGTAGCCGTCGGCGGTCCGCACGTGCTGCATGTCGAGCAGTGCGGCAATCCGAACGGCTTCCCGGTGCTTTTCCTGCACGGCGGCCCGGGCAGCCACGCCCGTCCGCTGCACCGACGCTTCTTCGATCCGCGCTTCTATCGCATCGTGCTCTTCGACCAGCGCGGCTGCGGCCGCTCGACGCCGCTCGGCGGCACGCAGGACAACACCACCGCCCGGCTGGTGGAAGACATCGAGCTGCTGCGTGCGCAATTCGGCCTCGCGCGCGTCCTGCTCTTCGGCGGCTCGTGGGGCTCGACGCTCGCCCTCGCCTATGGCGCCGCGCATCCCGATCGCGTCGCGGCGATGGTGCTGCGCGGGATCTTCCTCGGCACGCGCCGGGAAGTCGACGCCTATCTCGAGGGGCTGCGGCGCGAGGAAGGCGGCGACCCGCTCGCGCGCTATCATGCCCTCGTGAACCAGCGCGACGAGGCGGCAGCGAGCGCGGCCGCGCAGCGCTGGCTCGACTACGAAGAGGCGCTCATGAGCCTCGGAGCGACGCGGCGCGCCGCCGGCGCGCCCTTGGATCGGGCAGCGAGCCTTGCCCGCGTGCGCGTGCAGCTGCACTACCTCGTGCACGATTGTTTCCTCGCGCCGGGCGAGCTGCTGTCGAAGCTCTCCCCGCTCGCGCGCACGCCGCTCCTGATCGTGCAAGGCGAGCTCGATCGCGTCTGTCCGGCCGACGCCGCGCGCACGCTTGCTTCGCATGCGCCGGGAGCCGAGCTGCGGCTCGTGGCGCGCGGCGGGCATGCCGCCGACGAGCCGGAGATGGCCGCGGCGCTGCGCGCCGCCACGGACGAGCTGCGCGGGCGCCTCGGTAGCCGGCAATGAGCCTGCGCCTGCGCATCAACCTCGTCCTCACGCTCGTGATCGCCGCGTTCACGGCGGCGATGGTGTTCGTGATCGTCAACGACCTGCGCAGCTCGGTGCGCGAGGAGATCGAATCGACCACGCGCGTTGCCGTGCAGCTCGTCGAGACCATGGTGGCGGGCGTGTACCTCGAGCCCGGCCCCGCGGAGCGCAGCGACGCGCTGCTCTTCTCGCTCGCACGCGTCGGGCACGTGCGCGCGAACGACATCCGCTTCTACGACGAAGCGGGCCGGCTGCTCTACGAGTCGCCGCGCAGCACCTATCGCGCGGGCAGCCGCGCGCCGCAATGGTTCACGCGCCTCATGCACCCCGAGGTGCCGCCGGCGCGGCTCTCCCTGCCGCGCGGCGCGATCGTGGTGACGCCGGATGCCACGCCCTCGATCGTCGAGGCGTGGGACCAGCTGAAGAGCTTCGCGCTGATCGCGCTCGCGTTCCTGATCATCGTCAACCTGGTGGTGTTCTCGCTGCTCGCCCGCGCGCTCAGGCCGCTGCCCGAGATCCTCGGCGGGCTGGCCGAGCTCAGCCGCAACCGCTTCGACGTGCGGCTGCCGGCCTATCGCACGCGCGAGTTCGCCTCGCTGAGCGAGGGCTTCAACCGGCTGGCCGAGTCGCTCGCGGGCAGCCTCGCGCAGGAGCGCGAGCTGGCGCAGAACCGGCGCCTGACCGCGCTCATCCAGTCGCAGCTCGAGGACGAGCGGCGCGCCCTGGCGCGCGAGCTGCACGACGAGCTCTCGCAGTACGTCACCGCAATCAAGACCATCGGCACGGCGATCGCGGCGCGCGCCGGCGCCGCGCGCGCGGACATCCGCGACAACGCCGACACGATCGTCTCGGTCGCCTCCCATATCTACGACATCGTGCACCGCATCGTGCGCCGGCTGCGGCCGAGCGGGCTCGACGACCTCGGCCTCGCCGAGACGCTGCGCGACGCGGTCTCCGGGTGGGCGCGCCGCCACGCCGAGATGCGCTTCGAGCTCGCGCTCTCGGGCGACCTCGACCACCTGGGCGATGGACTGAGCATTGCCGTGTACCGCGTGGTGCAGGAGGCGCTCAGCAACGCCGTGCGCCATGCCGAGGCGAGCGCCGTGCACGTCTCGGTGGCCCGCCAGCCGGCCGGGCGGTTCGGCGATGCGGTGGTGATCAGCGTGCGCGACGACGGCAAGGGCCTGGACGCGGCGGCGGGCAACGGCCGCTACGGCATCGCCGGGATGCGCGAGCGCGCGCAGGGACTGGGCGGCAGCTTCGCGATATCGGGACCCGCCGGACAGGGCGTCACGGTGAGCGCGGTGCTGCCGGTGGTGCGCGCCGGGCAGGCCGCGCCGCTCGCCACCTAGGGGGTGAGCAGCCCCGCGCGCATGGCAATGAGCGCCAGCTCCGCGGAGTTCGAGGCGGCGAGCTTCTGCTTGATGTTGTAGAGATGCGTGCCCACGGTGCGCGGGCTGAGCGAGAGCACGCCCGCGATATGCTGCACCGACTCGCCGCGCGCGAGCGCGAGGAACACCTTGAACTCGGTCTCGCTCAGCGTATCGAGCGGCTCGCGCCCGCCCGACACCTGGCGCAGCGCGAGCTCCTGTGCGATCTGCGGCTCGAGGAACGTCGCGCCCTGGCTCACCTGGCGGATCGCCTGGATCAGCGCTTCGGCGGCGCTGCGCTTGGTGAGATACCCGGCGGCGCCGGCCTTCAGCAGGCGCCGCGCGTGCATCGCGTCCTCGTGGGCGGAGAGCACCAGGATGCGCGCGCCGGAATTGCGCGCAAGGATGCGCCGCACCGCTTCCAGCCCGCCGATGCCGGGCATCGAGATGTCCATCAGCACGACGGCGGGCCGCGCCTCCTCGAGGTGCCGGAGCGCCGCCTCGCCGCTGTCGGCCTCGGCGACGACCTGCATGTCGGGCGCGGCGTCGATGAGCAGCCGGAAGCCCATGCGGACTACCGCATGATCGTCGACCAGCATGACGCCGATCCGGCCCGGCATGGAAAACGATGCTAAGGCGATGCCTGCGGGCGTTCAAGAGCGCGGCCACCTGTCCCAAAACGGAACACTCCGGCAGGCCGCGCGCCGGGCGCACTGCGCTGCGCATTGCGATCCGCGGTTCGCCGGGTGCAAGATCGTCCGCCAACCGGCTCGTAGAGCTTTCGCGCGCTTTTCGGCGCCTCATCGGAGATCGTTATGAGCAATCTCAAGATACATCCCGGGGTCGACAACGGATTGAAGCCCGCAGCGATGGATTTCGCCGGCGGGACGCTCGGGTGCAACTGCGCATCGAACAAGGTCCAGGTCGAGATCAAGGGCCAGGTCGCGCACAACCACGTGTGCGGCTGCACGAAATGCTGGAAGCCGAAGGGCGCGCTGTTCGCGCAGGTCGGCGTAGTGCCGCGCGACCGGCTGCGCGTCAGCGCAAACGCCCAGAAGCTCGCCGTCGTCGACCCGAAGGCGACCATCCAGCGCCACGCCTGCAAGGAATGCGGCGTGCACATGTACGGCCGCATCGAAAACAAGAACCACCCGTTCTACGGGCTGGATTTCATCCACACCGAGCTTTCGCGCGAGCCGGGCTGGGCGCCGCCGGAGTTCGGGGCTTTCGTCTCGTCGATCATCGAGTCGGGCGCCGATCCCGAGTCGATGGGGCCGGTGCGCTCGCGGCTGCGCGAGCTCAAGCTCGAGCCCTACGACTGCCTGTCGCCGCCGCTCATGGACTACATCGCGACGCACATCGCCAAGCAGTCGGGGGTGTTGCCGCGCTAGAGCGGTGGCACGGCTTCCGCGCGCGCTACAGCAGCCGGCGCGCGTGGAAGCGCAGGTGGTCCTCGATGAAGGTGGCGATGAAGTAGTAGCTGTGGTCGTAGCCCTCCTGCAGGCGCAGCTCGAGGGCTACCCCTGCGCGCCGGCAGGCCTCGGCCAGCAGCTGCGGCTTGAGCTGCGTCTCGAGGAACTGGTCCGCGCTGCCCTGGTCGACGAGCAGCGGCGGCCCGCGCCAGCCGCGATCCTCGATGAGCGCCGTGGCGTCGTACTCGCGCCACGCGGCGCGCTCTGCGCCGAGATAGCCGGTGAGCGCCTTCTCTCCCCAGGGCACGCGCATCGGCGATGAGATCGGCGCGAACGCCGACACCGACTGGTACCGGCCCGGGTTCTTGAGCGCGATGGTCAGCGCGCCGTGCCCGCCCATCGAGTGGCCGAAGATGCCGGCGCGCGCGGCATCGAGCGGAAACTCGCCGGCGACGAGCGCCGGCAGCTCGCTCGTCACGTAGGAGTACATCCGGTAGTTGCGCGCCCACGGCTCGCGCGTCGCGTCGACATAGAAGCCCGCGCCGACGCCGAAATCGTAGGCCGCGTCGTCGCCCGGAATCTTCAGGCCGCGCGGGCTCGTGTCGGGCACGACGAGCGCGAGGCCGAGCTCGGCGGCGACGCGCTGCGCGCCGGCCTTGACGATGAAGTTCTCCTCCGTGCAAGTGAGGCCGGACAGCCAGTAGAGCACCGGCACGCGGGCGCCCTGCGCCTGCGGCGGCAGGAACACGCCGAAGCGCATGGCGCAGCCGGTCTCGCGCGAGGCGTGGCTGTATACGCCCTGCACGCCGCCGAAGCACTTGCTGCGCGAGACCGCGCTAATCAATAAACCACCACCGAGCGGATGGAGCGGCCGGCGTGCATCAGGTCGAAGCCCTCGTTGATGTCCGAGAGCTTCAGCTTGTGCGTGATCAGGTCGTCGATGTTGATCTTGCCGTCCATGTACCAGTCGACGATCTTCGGCACGTCGCGCCGGCCCTTCGCGCCGCCGAACGCCGTGCCTTTCCAGACGCGCCCGGTGACCAGCTGGAACGGCCGCGTCTTGATCTCCTGGCCGGCGCCCGCGACGCCGATGATCACCGACACGCCCCAGCCCTTGTGGCAGCACTCGAGCGCCTGCCGCATCACGTCGACGTTGCCGATGCACTCGAAGCTGTAGTCGGCGCCGCCCTTCGTCAGGTTGACCAGATAGGGAACGAGGTCCCCCTCGACCTCCTTAGGATTGACGAAGTGGGTCATGCCGAATTTCTCGGCGAGCTTCTTGCGCCCGGGGTTGACATCCACGCCGACGATCATGTTGGCGCCCACGAGGCGCGCGCCCTGGATGACGTTCAGGCCGATGCCGCCCAGGCCGAACACCACGACGTTCGCGCCCGGCTCGACTCTCGCGGTGTTCATCACCGCGCCCAAGCCCGTGGTGACCCCGCAGCCGATGTAGCACACCTTGTCGAACGGCGCGTCCTCGCGGATCTTGGCGAGCGCGATCTCGGGCACCACGGAGTAGTTGGCGAAGGTCGACGTGCCCATGTAGTGGAAGAGCGGCTTGCCGCCGAGCGAGAAGCGGCTCGTGCCGTCGGGCATCACGCCCTTGCCCTGGGTGACGCGGATCGCCTGGCACAGGTTGGTCTTGCCGCTCAGACAGTACTCGCACTGCCGGCACTCGGGGGTGTAGAGAGGGATGACATGATCGCCCTTCTTCACGCTGGTCACGCCCGGCCCGACGTCGACCACGACGCCCGCGCCCTCGTGGCCGAGGATCGCCGGGAACAGGCCCTCGGGGTCGGCCCCCGAGCGCGTGAACTCATCGGTGTGGCAGATGCCGGTGGCCTTGATCTCGACCAGCGCCTCGCCGGCCTTCGGACCCTGCAGCTGCACGGTCTCGATCTTCAGCGGCGCGCCAGCCTGAAACGCAACGGCTGCACGTACGTCCATGGGTCACTCCTTATTCAGCGGCCAGGGGATGGCCAGTCGATGCATCTTGCGATAGAGGGCGTTGCGGCTCACGCCGAGCTTGCGCGCGAGCCGGCTCAGGTTGCCGTGCTCGAGCTCGAGCTCGCGCAGCAGAACCTCGCGCTCGGCCTGGCCGAGCGCGTTGAGCCGGCCGGCCGCGACGACGGCGCCTTTCGCTCCGCTCGCGCCGAGCCCGTATTCGCCCGGCAGGTCGGCAATGCCGAGCTCGTCGCGCGAGCGCCGCGCGATCATGGCGCGCAGCGCGTTGCGCAGCTGGCGCAGGTTGCCCGGCCAGCGATGCGCGCACAGCTGGTCGATCAAGAGCTCGCTCAGGCGCACGGACGGGGCGTCGGCCGCTTCCTCGGCGAACAGCTGCCGCACCAGCGCGCGCTTGTCGCGCCGCTCGCGCAGCGCGGGCAGCGTCAGCACGAGTCCCTGCAGGCGATAGAAGAGGTCCTCGCGGAACTCGCCGTGGCGCACCTTGTCGTCGAGCGGCGCCGAGGTGGCGGCGATCACCCGCACGTCGCTGCGCGCCGACGTGCTCGCCGACTGCAGCGCCTCGCGCCGCTCGAGCACGTCGAGCAGCGCCGCCTGCAGCGCGGCGGAGAGCTCGCCGACCTCCGCGAAGAACAGCGTGCCCCCGTGCGCGGCCGCGATCTCCGCCTGCAGGAGCGGCGCGGAGAGCGAGGCGCAGGTCACGGCGATGAACGGCCGCTGGGCGCGCGCGCTCGCCCCATGCAGGGCGCGCGCGAAGTTCTCCTTGCCGGTGCCGGTCTCGCCGATCAGCAGCACCGCGATGTCGCGCAGGGCGACGCGCTTCGCCGCCCGCACGTTGTGCGCCATCGCCGGATCGCCGAGGTTGAGCACATCGAGCGCGCTGCTCGCGGGCAGCGCCGGCGCGCGCTCGCGCAGGCCGCTTTTCGCCGCACGCAGCGCGCGGCGCACCGACTCGGGCTCCTGCGCGACGGCGAAGAAGCGGCCGCCGTGCCGCGACTCGTAGATCGGCAGCGGATGGAACGAGCGGCTGCGGCTGCGCCGCAGAAGGGCGGGCAGCGAGATGTTGAACGCGCGCTCGAGCGGCGCGTTGATCAGCTCCTGCGCGGTCTTCCAGCCGAGCTGGAACAGCGCGTTGCGGTCGACGCCGGCGATCGCGCCGTTCATGTCGAGCGCGATGATGCCCTCGCTCCAGGTGCCGACCAGCTCCGGCCGGCTGTGGAAGCGCACGACGAACGCGTCGCGGAAGCGGTGCAGGAAGAGGCGGTTCTCGATCGTCTGCGCGGACATGTTGACCAGCACGAGCGTGTGCTGCTGCGCCCGGTCCGATTCCGCCGAGACGTCGAGCGCGGCGAGCAGCTCGCCGCGATGATCGAAGATCGGCGCCGCGCAGCACGTGAGGCCGGTGTTGCGCGAAAGGAAATGCTGCTCGCGGTGCACGATCAGCGGCTCGCGCTCGGCGAGGCACGTGCCCATGCCGTTCGTGCCGCCCTGGCGCTCGCTCCACACCGCGCCGGGCAGCAGGCCGGTGCGCGTCGCGGCGCCCATGAAGGTCGCGTCGCCGTAATAGGACAGCACCACCGCGTCGCGATCGGTGAGCAGGATCGAATGCCCGGACCCCGCGAACTGCCGGTGCAGGTGCGAGATTTCCGCGTCCGCGAAAGCGACGAGATCGGAGTGGCGCTCCTTGCGCGCGATCAGCTCCTGGCGCGAGACGACGACCGGAAGCTTGTGCGACTCCGGGTCGAGCCCGTACTCGTCGACGCAGCGCTGCCACGAGCGCTTGACGTACTCGGGCGCCTCCGCGTGGCGCGAGCTGCCGCGGATCACCGAGTACACGAGGCGCGAATGTTCGCCACTCAGGTGCGGCATGGCCCCCTCCGAACCGCCAGCGTGATCTGCGCCGGGCCGACAGTCAAGGCGGCCCCCCTTTGAGCTCGCGGCGCTCGAGCGCGAGGTACTCGTAGTAGACGTTTCTGCGATGCATCGATTCGTAGAGCGCCCAGGCGCTGTATTCGGGGGCGGCGACGGTACGCGGCGCATCGAGCAGGCTCGCGCCCGCCGCGTAGGCCTGCGCGGTTCGGCTCTCGAGCGCCGTCAGATAGCCGGCCAGCGCGCCGAGCTCGGCGCGGCCGCCCATAGCTCCGTGCGCCGGAAGGACCGCCCGGAACGGCGTCTCGGCCAGACGCTGCAGCGCAGCGATCCATTGCGCGAGAGCCCCGTCGCGCGTCTCCGGAATGCGGCCAAAGCTCGCCAGTCCGCCGGCAAAAAGCACTTCGGATTCAACGTCGAGCAGCGCGATGCTACCCGGCGCGGCGGCGCCGCTGTAATCGTAGAGCTCGAGTCGCCGGCCGGCGACGGCCAGCGATCGCGAGCCCTTCACCAGCACGTCGGGCTGCGGCACACGCGTGCCGGCCATCGCCTCCTCGCCGAGCGCTGCGCGGCGCCGCTCGAGGCAAGCCTGACAACGCTCGGCAATGAGCCGGGCCGCCGCCTCGTGCGCAAGCACCGACGCCCCCGCTTCCTGGAACACCGTGGCGCCGAAGATCGCTTCGTCCATCGGCCATGTCAGGATGACCATCACCACCGGCTTCGCCGTTCGCTCGCGGATCGCGCGCTGCATGTGTCTCGCGAACTGCGCGCTCAGGCCGCTATCGACCACGATCACGCCCGAGGGCGCGACGATAAACGCCTGGTTCGCGACATGGCCGCCGTTCGCGGCGCTCGCTTCCGCGAGCGCGCCGAAGAACACATGCACGCCGTGGCCGACGTCGACCGGCTCGGGGAACGGCGCAGCGCCGCAGGCGCCGCGTGCTAGCATGAAAGCGACCCCAGCGCGGAGGAGGAGCCTCATGCCGCGGATGCAGCGAGCGAAGTTCATCCCGAAGTTGATCCTTTTGCTAGCCGCAGCCAGCCCGGCGCTGTGCGCGCAGGCGGCGGGCAGCCACGACTATCCGACCGTCGATCGCGTCCAGTTCGTGCTCGAGTGCTGGCAGCACAATGCCGGAAGGCCCGAGTTCCTCTACAAGTGCGCCTGCGTGCTCGACGAGATCGCCGCCCAGTTCACCTACGACGATTTCGTCGAAGCGTCGACCGCGGCGCGCTACCAGACGCTCGGCGGCGATCGCGGCGGCGAGTTCCGCGACGCCCCGAACGCGCGCGCGGCGGCGAAGCGCTACATGCAGGCGCGCAGCGAGGCGATGAAGCACTGCAGCGTGCCGCAATGACTCAAGGAGCGCGCGGATTGATGGCCAGGCGGGTGTCGTACTCGAGTCCTTTCGTGTCCACGGCGTGCGCCCTGAGCTCGCCCTCCTGCGAGGGCGTGAAGTAGAAGCGCAGGTAGGGGTTCTCGCTCAGCGAAAAATCGACCTCCGCGGTGAGGATCGGTTTTCCCGAATAGCTCACTTCGAAGTGGCGGACGTAATACGCGGGCGTATAGAGCCTCGTCACCTGGTCCATCGCCAGGCCCGAGTCGTTGGGATGGACGATCCTCAACTCCGCGCGCGTCGCCTTGCGCAGCACCGGCTCCTCGGTCGCGAGCCGCATGCGGCCGATCGCGGCCGCATCGGGCGCGTCCCTGCCCGCGGCCGAGCACCCGCCCGATGCCTTGACGAAGCGCTGGTCGAGCGCGAGCGTGCCGTCGGAGAGCTCGGCGACCGCGCGCACGTAGCTGTACTGCTCGACGCGAATGCGCGTCTCTATGTCGGCGCGGCCGCTCTCGACGCTCAAGTCGAGCGTCGCGGCGATCGGCGAAGGATTGTTGTCGACAAAGAGATAAAGCCGCTTCACGTAGCGCTCGCGCGTCTGCGCGAAGCCGGTGCGGATGGCGATCGGCACGACCGCCGCGTCCTCGGCGCGATCGGGAACGCGCAGCTCGACGATGCCCGAGCTGCTCTGCAGGGTCCGGCCCTCGAAGAGCGAGCGCTTGAGCTTCACCCATACCGCGGTCTCGGAATCGGGCGCATCGTTGGCGCTGGCGCCGGCGACGGCGAGCGCCATGCAGGCAGCGATGCTGGCGAGAGGGCGCGGGCGTGCAAGCATGGCGCGGACGGTACTCCGCGCCTTGCGGGGCGGCAACGCGCGCCGCGCCGAGCGTGAATGGCGATTGTTCGCTTTCGGAACAATTGCAGCGCCGCTATGAAACGCGCGCTTCGCTGCAGATTTACTTTTTCCCTCTCGCGTATATAGTTTTTGCACCACCCGAAGGAGGAGAACATGGCAAGCAATCGCACGTACGCATGCGGCGCGCTGCTCGGCCTCGCGTTCGTTCCCGCAATCGCGCTGTGCGCCGACGATGTCGCCGAGCTCACGGCCAATCCGAAGAACTGGGCTATGCAGGCGGGCAACGTGCAGAACCACCGCTACAGCACGCTCAAGCAGATCAACAGCAGCAACGTGAAGAACCTCAAGGTCGCGTGGATGTTCTCCACCGGCGTGCTGCGCGGCCACGAAGGCGGGCCGATCGTCATCGGCGACATGCTCTACGTTCACAGCCCGTTCCCGAACAAGGTATTCGCGATCCGGCTGGCCGACCAGCAGATCGTCTGGAAGTACGAGCCGAAGCAGGATCCGACGGTGATCCCGGTGATGTGCTGCGACACCGTGAACCGCGGCCTCGCCTATGCCGACGGCAAGATCTACCTGCAGCAGGCCGACACCACGCTGGTCGCGCTCGATGCGAAGACCGGCAAGGAAGTGTGGAAGATCAAGAACGGCGATCCGAAGCGCGGCGAGACGAACACCAACGCGCCGCACGTGTTCAAGAACGTAGTGATCACGGGCATCTCCGGCGGCGAGTTCGGCGTGCGCGGCTATGTCACGGCGTACGACAAGGACACCGGCAAGCAAGTGTGGCGCGCCTACAGCACCGGCCCGGACACTGAGATGCTGATGGATCCGGCGAAGACGATGACCTGGACGAACGGCAAGATGGCGCCGGTCGGCAAGGACTCGTCGCTCACCACGTGGCAGGGCGATCAGTGGAAGATCGGCGGCGGCACGACCTGGGGCTGGTACAGCTACGACCCGAAGCTGAATCTGATGTACTACGGGTCCGGCAACCCCAGCACCTGGAACCCGACGCAGCGCCCGGGCGACAACCGCTGGTCGATGACCATCTTCGCGCGCGACGTCGACACCGGCCAGGCGAAATGGGTCTATCAGATGACGCCGCACGACGAGTGGGACTTCGACGGCATCAACGAGATGATCCTCGCCGACGGGGTGAATGTGCACGGCAAGCCGCGCAACGTGCTCGTGCACTTCGACCGCAACGGCTTCGGCTACACGCTCGATCGCGTTACGGGCGAGCTGCTGGTCGCGCAGAAGTTCGACCCGCAGGTCAACTGGGCGACGCACGTCGACATGAAGACCGGCCGGCCGCAGGTGGTGGCGAAGTACAGCACCCAGGCCAACGGCCAGGACGTGGACAGCAAGGGCATCTGCCCGGCGGCGCTCGGCAGCAAGGACCAGCAGCCGGCGGCCTACAACCCGGCGAACAAGATGTTCTACGTGCCGACCAACCACGTGTGCATGAACTACGAGCCGTTCAAGGTCGAGTACACCGCGGGCCAGCCGTACGTCGGCGCGACGCTCTCGATGTTCCCGGCGCCCAACAGCCACGGCGGCATGGGCAACTTCATCATGTGGGATGCGGGCAGCGGCAAGATCGTGAAGTCGAAGGCGGAGAAGTTCTCGGTGTGGAGCGGCGCGCTCGTCACCGCGGGCAACATCGCCTGCTACGGCACGCTCGAAGGCTACGTGAAGTGCGTCGACGCGAACGACATCTCCAAGGAGCTCTTCAAGTTCAAGACGCCCTCGGGGATCATCGGCAACGTCAATACCTGGGAGTACAACGGCAAGCAGTACATCGGCGTGCTCTCCGGGATCGGCGGCTGGGCCGGCATCGGCCTCGCGGCGGGCCTCGAGAAGGACACCGACGGCTTGGGCGCGGTCGGTGGCTACAAGGAGCTCTCGAAGTTTACGGAGCTCGGCGGCGTGCTGACGGTGTTCACCCTGCCGTAAGCGCAACGCACCCGAAAGCCGACGGCCGACGTCCCTAGGGATGTCGGCCTTTTTGTCTCGACTACACTATGCGTATGCGTGCAATCACAATGACCGCCTCGCTCGCCGCCGCCGTCGCGCTGGGCGCCTTTGCCGCGCCGGCAGCGCGAGCCGGGGACGACAAGCCCTATAAGGTCGAAGAGGGAAACAAGGTCGACAACGCCACCCTGGAAGGCTGGCACACCTGGCGCGCGCTCGCCTGCGAACGCTGCCATGGCAACCAGCAGCAGGGACTCGTCGGCCCGTCGCTGATCGACGCCCTGCAGCGGCTCTCGCGCGACGAGTTCAAGCAGACCGTGATGAACGGCCGGCCCGAGAAAGGCATGCCGAACTTCAACGGCAGCAAGATGGTCACCGAGAATATCGACGGCCTGTACGCCTACCTCAAGGGGCGCTCGGACGGCGCCATCAAGCCCGGCCATGTCTATCCGATGAAATGAACGCCGTGCGCGCCCTGGTTGCGGCGGCCGCCTTGCTGCCGGCGCTGCCGTCGGGCGCCGCCGATTGGCCGGATCACCAGAAGCTCACCCGGGAGCAGGTCGTTGCCGCGCTCGATGGCGCATCGGCGGGCGCGCCCGCAAATTTCTACGCCACGAATCTCTCGGGGCTCGATCTGTCCGGGATCAATTTCAAAGGAGCGAACCTCGCGGCGGCCGTGCTCAACGGCAGCGACCTCTCGAACGCAAACCTGTCCCGCTGCAATCTGACGGTCAGCTTTGCGGAAGGCGCCAACCTGTCCGGCGCCGACCTGCGCGGCGCGATGATGTTCTCGATGCAGCTCCAGGGCGCCAACCTGAAAGGCGCGAACCTTTCCGGAGCGCGCCTGATCGGCGACCTGCGGCGCGTGAACCTGGAGCAGGCGGTGCTCGCAAGGACCGATGGCGCGGCCGACATGAAGAACCAGTCCATGGGCCTGATGCGTGCCAATATCGTCTCGGCGAACCTCAAGGGCGCGGATCTGTCGCATTCGGATTTCTCGCGTGCCGACTTCAGCTTTTCGGACCTCTCGGGGGCCAACCTGGCCGGCGCCAAGCTGGCCGGTGTCGAGTTCGGCGGCACCGGTTTGAACGGCGCCAGCCTTGCCGGCGCGGACTTGCGCGGCGCGAAGTTCGTCGACGTCGATTTCACCGGCGCGGATCTGGGCGATGCCGATTTCAGCGCCGCGACTTTCCGCGGCGTGAAAGGCCTCGACCAGGCCAAGACACGCGGCGCGCGCGGACTGCCGGGCGAGGCAAGATGAGGCGTAACTTCTTGCTTGCCGCCCCGGTCGCGATCGCCGCGGCGCTTGCGCCGCTCTTCGCCTTCGGCCAGCCGGCGGCGGCGGACGCCGAGCGCGTGCTGCGCGTCTGCTCCGATCCGAACAACCTGCCTTTCTCCAACCGGGCCGGCGAAGGCTTCGAGAACAAGATCGCCGAGCTCTTCGCGCGCGAGCTCGGATGGAAGCTGGAATACACGTGGTTTCCGCAGCGCATGGGGTTCATCCGCAATACCCTGCGCGCGCGCGAGCCGAACTCCAACCGCTTCAAGTGCGACCTCGTGATGGGCGTACCGGTCGGCTTCGAGCTCGCCGCGACAACCCAGCCGTACTACCGGTCCGTCTACGCGCTCGCGTACCTGAAGGGCAACGGCCTGGACAGCATCACCACGCCCGATGCGCTGACTCAGCTTCCGGAGCCAAAGCTGGTGTCGCTGAGGCTCGGTGTAGTCGCCCAGACGCCCCCGGTCGACTGGCTGCTCGCGCACCATCTCTTCGACCAGGCGGTGTCCTACGACACCCAGCCCGCCGACCCGGAGCGCTATCCGGGCGAAATGATCGAGAAGGACCTGCTGGACGGGAAGATCGATGTGGCCTTCGCCTGGGGACCGATCGCGGGCTTCTTCGCGAAGAAGAGCCAGAAGCCGGTCACCGTCGTACCTTTCTCGCCCGACCCGCAGCTCCAGTTCGACTTTCGCATCGCCATGGGCGTGCGCTACGGCGAGCGCGAATGGAAGGAGCGCATCGAGCGGCTGATCCGCGACAAACGCGCCGCCATCCAGGCGATCCTTACCGACTACGGTGTGCCGCTGCTCGACGAGAAATAGCGCCCGGCCGCCAGAAAAGAAAAAGGCCCGAACCCTGAGGAGGAGGAGATAGCGGGCCTGCGAGAAAGGGACAGCTTGTTATTGGGAACATCCTACGGGCCGGCGCGCGATTTGTCTGTGAAGTATTACTCTAAGTTAGTGATATAACAGACTGACACCACAGGACAAATCTCCATACGCCGGTTAGTCGACGATCCGGAAGTCCGCCTTGTCGAAGCGGCGTGCCGACTGTGACAGCACGTGTCTGGCTTCGTCGAGCGCCTCGATGTCGATCTTGTAGTAATAGCCCTTCTTCAAGGCCACCTTGTAGTCCGCCAGGTTAACGCTCGTGCCCGATACGATCGGACGCTCGCGCCAGTCGAAGATCCTGCGCTCGTTCTCGTAGTCCCGAGGGTCGTTTTGCTCGACCAGCTGTAACCGGTACGCCGCGGCGCCGGGATAGGACTCCCACGTCACGGCGACCGGCGTGTTTACCGAGACGTCACCGACCGGGCCGAGCTTTCGTACCGGATCGACGAATGCCAGATCGAGGCCTTGTCCGGGCTTGCCGGCTTCCACCACGGTGACATCGACGCCGCCGTGGCCCTGGCGCGGCCCGTCGGTCTTGCCCGCGAGCACCTGCTGCGCGACCAGCGAATCCAGCTCATAGCCGTCGACGCGGTATTTGCCGTACGGAAGCGCGATTTCATACCGTCCATCGGCACCGCTCGCTGCCCACTGGCTCAGCACCGATCCGTTGAGGGCCAGGCGCAGCCGCAAACCCTGCAATGGCTTGCCGCTGGATTGCACCTTCCCGACGAGCTTTCCAGGCCCACCCGCGAGCACCTTGTTCTCGCGCGCGGGCGAAAACTCGCCGGTGTAGATACCGGTGGATCCGTAGAAACGCTCCGGTTCGACGATCGGCGGGGCAGTTTCCACCGTCGTCTCGTTGCGCGGCGGAAAACCAACGCTGGCGCCCCGCTCGAGATGAGAGATGTGCCAATAGAACCACACGTAGAGCCCGACCGCGAAGAGCAGCGCGCCGCAGAAGGCGGAGGCGAGCATGAGCAGGAAGGTCTTCATCCGCCGTCAGGCCCGTTTGCGAAGGAAGACGTGCATCGCCCGTTCGCCCGCCTCGTGTTTCCAGCATTCGTAGCCGAGCGCGTGCAGGTCGAGGCCCTGCCAGAGATTCTCGCCGGAGCCCAGGAGCACCGGCCGTACAGCGAGATGCAGCTCGTCGATCAGCCGCGCCTGGAGATATTGCCGCACGGTGGCAACGCCGCCGCCGACCCGGACGTCCTTCGTGCCCGCCGCCCGCTTCGCCTGCTCCAGGGCGGCGTGCATCCCTTCCGTGACGAAGTAGAACGTCGTGTCGCCTTTCATCTTCAGCGGCGCGCGCCTGTGATGCGTCAGCACGAAGCTCGGCACGTGGTAAGGCGGCTCCTCGCCCCACCAGCCCTTCCAGCTCTCGTCGGGCCAGGGCCCGCGCACCGGGCCGAACATGTTGCGGCCGAGAATCCACGCGCCGATGTTCTCGAAGCCCTGCTCGGCCATCCGGTTGTCGACTCCCGTCTCGCCGTCACCCTGACCGTACATCCTCTGGAACACGCGCGTGGGAAAGAACCATTCGAAGATCTCCGGGCCGCGCACGCCGAGCGGATTCTCGAGACTCTGGTTCGGACCGGCGCTGAACCCGTCGAGGGAAATGGCGAAGCTTTGCACGCGTACTTTGGCCATGGCAGTTCCTCAGAGATTTACTTCGCCGCGAACAACCTCGACCACGTCGCCGCCGACCCAGACATCGTCACCCTCCCGGCGGAGGTAGACGCGGCCGGCGCGCTGGAGAGCAGTGCCCTGCGCCGCTACATACGGCGACTTGGCGAGGCCGGCGGAGAACAGCCACTGCGCGAGGCTGGCGTTCAGGCTCCCGGTGACCGGATCCTCGTATCCGCCGCCGCCGATGAAGGCGCGCACCTCGAAGGCTGCGTCGTGGCGGGCGTCGTGCGGACCGACGACGCCGAGCTTGAGCGGGTTGAGCGCAGCCCAGTCGGGCTTCAGCGAAAGCACCTGCCGCGCCGAGCGCAGCATCACCGCGCCCCAGCCGGGGCCGTTGTCGGCCCACTGGTGACGCACGATATCGGACGATTGCAGGGCGAGCGCCTTGGCGATCTTCGCCAGCACCTCGGGCTCGAGCGGGCCGGTGCGTTTCAAAGGCGGCGCGGCGAATTCGAGGCGCGGACCGTCGCAACGCACCCTCACAAGGCCGACGCCGCATTGCTGCATCACGAGCCCGGGCTTGCGCGGCTTGCCGCCCGCCGCGAGCCAGGCGTGGCACGAGCCGAGCGTCGGATGTCCCGCGAACGGCAGCTCGCCGCTCGGCGTGAAGATGCGCACGTAATAGTCCGCGCCGCGCTCGGTCGGGGGCAGGAGGAAGGTCGTCTCCGAGAGATTGGTCCAGCGGGCAAGCGCGGCCATCTGCGCGTCGCTCAGTCCTCTGGCGTCCTGCACGACCGCAAGCGGATTGCCGCTCAGCGGATCTGCGGAGAAGACATTGACCTGAGTGAACGGTTTGCTATTCGTAGCGGACGTCGACTATGTCGTAGCGCTTGATACCGCCGGGCGTCTTGACCTCCACGGTCTCGCCCGCTTCCTTGCCGATCAGCGCGCGGCCGATCGGCGAGGAGTAGGAGATCCGGCCCGCCTTGATATCCGCTTCGTCCTCGCCGACGATCTGCCAGGTCGCGGATTCGCCGCCTTGTTCCGCGACCTCGACGGTCGCGCCGAAGACGCAGCGCCCACCGGCGTCGAGCAGCTTCGGATCCACGACCTGCGCGTTGGCGAGCTTCGCCTCGATGTCGCGGATGCGCGCTTCGACGTGGCCCTGCTTCTCGCGCGCCGCGTCGTACTCCGCGTTCTCCGACAGGTCGCCGTGGGAGCGCGCTTCGGCGATCTGCTGCGAGATCGCCGGCCGCTCCACGCTCTTCAGGCGCTGCAGCTCGCTCCTCAGCAGCTCGGCGCCGCGCCGGGTCATGGGGGTCTTCATGGCTCAGGCCGCCTCGGGCGCGGCCTGGCGCTTCAAGCGCTCGTGCAGGTCCTGCAGGCGATAGGGCTCCAGGCTCGCCAGGTGATGCTTCATGCCGGCGCAGGCGGCCTTGGCGCCGGCGACCGTGGTGTAGTAGGTGACGCGCCGCGCCAACGCAGTCACTCTTATGGCCCGCGAATCGGAGGCTGCGGTCCGCGTCGCTTCCACCGTGTTGACGATGAAGCTGATCTCGCCGTTCTTGATCATGTCGACGATGTGCGGCCGGCCTTCGGCGACCTTGTTCACCGGCGTTACCGGGAGGCCGTGCGATTGCAGCACACCCGCCGTGCCGCGGGTCGCGAGGATGGTGAAGCCGAGCTCGAGCAGGTCGCGCGCCACCTGCACGGCGGCCAGCTTGTCGCCGTCGCGCACGCTGATGAAGGCCTTGCCTCCGGCGGGAAGCTTGACGCCGGCAGCGAGCTGCGATTTGACGAACGCTTCGCCAAAGCTCTCGCCCACGCCCATCACCTCGCCGGTCGACTTCATTTCCGGGCCGAGGATCGTGTCGACCCCCGGGAAGCGCGCGAAAGGAAAGACCGCTTCCTTGACCGAGAAATACGACGGCGTGATCTCCGCGACATTCTGCTCGCGCAGCGAGCGTCCCGCCATGACGCGCGCGGCGATCATGGCGAGCGGCAGGCCGGTCGCCTTGGAGACGTAGGGCACGGTGCGCGAGGCGCGCGGATTCACCTCCAGCACATAAACCGTGTCGCGCTGGATCGCGTACTGGACGTTCATCAGGCCGACCACCTTCAGCGCGCGCGCCATGACCTCGGTCTGGCGGCGCAGCTCGCGCTCGATGTGGCTGGCGAGCGAGTGCGGCGGCAGGCAGCACGCCGAGTCGCCCGAGTGCACGCCCGCCTGCTCGACGTGCTCCATGATGCCGCCGATCAGCACGTCGCGGCTGTCGCAGATGCAGTCCACGTCGACCTCGATGGCATCCGAGAGATAGCGGTCCAGGAGGACGGGAGAATCGTTGGAAACCTTGACCGCCTCGCGCATGTAGCGCTCCAGGTCGGCCTGGTGATGCACGATCTCCATGGCGCGGCCGCCGAGCACGTAGCTCGGGCGCACCACCACCGGGTAGCCGATGTCCTGCGCGTGCTTCACCGCTTCGGCGGCGGAGCGCGCGGTGCGGTTGGGCGGCTGACGGAGCTTGAGCTTGTCGACCAGCTTCTGGAAGCGCTCGCGGTCCTCGGCGATGTCGATCGCATCGGCGCTGGTGCCGATGATCGGCACGCCCGCCGCGGCGAGGTCGCGCGCGAGCTTGAGCGGCGTCTGGCCGCCGTACTGCACGATCACGCCAAAGGGCTTCTCCTTGTCGACGATCTCCAGCACGTCCTCGAGGGTGAGCGGCTCGAAGTACAGGCGATCCGAGGTGTCGTAGTCGGTCGAGACGGTCTCGGGATTGCAGTTCACCATGATCGTCTCGAAGCCATCGGCGCGCAGCGCGAGCGCCGCGTGCACGCAGCAATAGTCGAACTCGATCCCCTGGCCGATGCGGTTCGGCCCGCCGCCCAGCACCATGATCTTCTTGCGGCCCGACGGCTCCGCCTCGCACTCGTCCTCGTAGGTCGAGTACAGGTAGGCCGTCTTGGTCGAGAACTCGGCAGCACAGGTGTCGACGCGCTTGTACACCGGCCGCAGCCCTAGCTTGTGGCGCTTCGCGCGCACCGCCTTCTCGTCGCAGTTGAACAGGTAGCCGAGCCGGCGATCGGAGAAGCCTTTGCGCTTCAGCATCCTCAGCATCGGCGCGTCGATGTCTTCCAGCCTCTCGTCATCGAGCCTCATCTCGAGCTCGACGATCTCCTGGATCTGGTCGAGGAACCACGGATCGATGTGCGTCAGCCGATGCACCTCCTCGAGCGTGAAGCCGTTCTCGAAGGCGTCGCCGACGTACCAGATGCGCTCGGGCCCGGGCTCGCCCAGCTCGCGCTCGAGCGTCTCGCGGTCGCGCGTGCGCTGGTTCAGGCCGTCGACGCCCGTCTCCAGGCCGCGCAGCGCCTTCTGGAACGATTCCTGGAAGGTGCGGCCGATGGCCATGACCTCGCCCACCGATTTCATCTGCGTGGTGAGCCGATCGTTGGCCTGCGGGAATTTCTCGAACGCGAAGCGCGGCACCTTGGTGACCACGTAGTCGATGGTCGGCTCGAAGGACGCCGGCGTTGCGCCGCCCGTCACCTCGTTCGCGATCTCGTCCAGCGTGTAGCCCACGGCGAGCTTCGCCGCCACCTTGGCGATCGGGAAGCCGGTCGCCTTCGACGCCAGGGCGGAGGAGCGCGACACGCGCGGATTCATCTCGATCACCACCATGCGCCCGTCTTTCGGGTTGATCGCGAACTGCACGTT
>CAYZFN010000072.1:0-18212 GCA_964477695.1 uncultured Enterobacteriaceae bacterium
GAGACGCGCGGCGGCGAAGTGCGCGATCCGCGGTGGCGCGCGCAATTCAACGGCAAGCATGCGGGCGACGCCGTGAGGCTCGGCCAGGACATCCAGAATCTGAGCGGGGCGACGCTCTCCTGCCGGCACATTACGGATGGCGTGCGCCGGCTCGTTGCGCTTTACGGCGTAGCGCTGAAAGGCCCATGATCCGGCGCGCCCGTCCCCTGCTCGGCACGATCGTCTCCATCAGCGCGGACGCGGCGCCAGCGCACCTCGAGGCGGCTCTGGCCGCGATCGAGCGTGTCCACGCGCTCATGAGTTTTCAGTCCCCGGCAAGCGAAGTCACGCGCATCAACCGCGAGGGCCATCGCACCTCCGTTCCCGTAGACCCGTGGACGTTCACGGTTCTTGAGCGGGCCAGGCGCATCAGCGAACGGACCGAAGGCGCGTTCGACGTGGTGGTTCCCGGGACGGGAGCCCGCTATACCGACATCGTCCTCGACAACCGCTGCCGCGTGAGGCTGCGGCGGCCTGCCACGATAGATCTAGGCGGAATCGCCAAGGGCTTTGCCGTCGACGTAGCGGTTGACGCGCTCCAGACGGCGGGCGCGACGGCAGGCAGCGTCAATGCGGGCGGCGATCTACGCTTCTTCGGGGTCTGGGAAGACTCGATTCGCGTTCGCGTTCCCGGGGCGCCCGCCACGGCGGTCTGCCTGCCTCGGACGCGGCAGCGCGCATTCGCGACCTCGGCCGCATATTTCGGCGCCCGGCTGGCTGATCCGCGCACCGGGCGCCGGAGCGCCCTCGACTGGAGTGTCACCGTGGCTGCGGCGACCTGCCTCGTCGCCGATGCGCTCACCAAGGCGATCGCGCTCCTGGGACCCCTCGGCTCCCTCCTAAAGGCCTTCGACGCGTCGGCCTTTGCCGTCGACGCCAACGGTCAACTCCATGCGGCTGCCGGTTAGCCTGCGCGCAGGTTTGTACGCGACGGGCGCCGTCGTGTTGGCGAGCGGCGTCAGCTGGCTCGCCGCGCGCGAGCCGCGTCATTCTGGATTCGCCGCCGCGGCTATGGAAATCCACGGCGGCGCCGCCATGGTGCTGCTAATCCTGGTGGGCGCAGTCTCGGCTCTTCATGCGCCGGCGGCGTGGCGTGAAGGGAAGAACCTGTGGTCCGGTATTGCGGTGGCCGCGGTGATGTCCGTCCTCATCCTCACCGGCTTCCTGCTCTATTACCTGGGCGACGAGCACGCGCGCAGTTTCGCCAGCATCGTGCACTGGACGGTCGGCCTCGCGGCCGGCGCGCTCCTCGGCTTACACGTCTGGCTCGGCGTGCGCGCGGCGAAAGTGTCTAACTGCGCCCCGCGCCAGGCGCCTGGCGTGAGCGCTCGAGCACGCTCATCGCCGTAGCCACGAAGCCCGCGACGTCGCCCGTGCTGGCGGGAATGATCAGCGTGTTGGACGTCTTGGCGAGGTTTGCGAAGGCATCCACATACTGCTGCGCCACCTTGAGATTCGCCGCGTCCAGGCCGCCCCGGTCGGCGATCGCCTCGGCCACGGCGCGCACGCCGGCCGCCGTGGCTTCGGCGATGACACGAATGGCGGTCGCTTCGCCCTGCGCCCGGTTGATAGCGGCGGTTTTGTCGCCTTCGGACTCGAGCACGGCGGCCTGACGCTTGCCGTCGGCTAGGTTGATCTCCTGCTGGCGCTCGCCCTCCGATTTCGCGATCAGCGCCCGCTTCTCGCGCTCGGCGGTGATCTGCTGCTGCATGGCGCGCAGGATCGACTCGGGAGGCGTCAGGCTCTTGATCTCATAGCGCAGCACCTTGATGCCCCAGTTGCGTCCCGCCTCGTCCAGGGCATGCACGATTTGTCGGTTGATTTCCTCGCGCGACTCGAAGGTCTTGTCGAGCTCCATCTTGCCGATCTCGCTGCGCAGCGTCGTCTGGGCGAGCTGCGTGATCGCCACGACATAGTTGGACGACCCGTACGAGGCGAGACGCGGGTCGGTTACCTGGTAATACAGGATGCCGTCGACGCCGAGCTGCGTGTTGTCCTTGGTAATGCAGACCTGCTCGGGCACGTCGAGCGGCACCTCTTTCAGCGAGTGCACATACGGGACCTTGTCGAAGAACGGGATGATCAGGTTGAGTCCCGGCTCGAGCGTGCTTTCGTAGCGGCCCAGGCGCTCGACCACCCAGGCGCTCTGCTGGGGCACGATTCGCACCCCCTCGATGACGAAGGCGACGACCACGCCGAGCACGAGGACCCAGCCCCAATAGTGCTGCAGGCCCGGTACCTGTGAGGCGACGACGGCGGCGAGGACCGCCGCGGCGAGCTTCCAGAACATGGTGTTCCCCCCTTGATCGTGAGCAGCCGCCGCGCCCGCCTCAGGCGGGGCGGTTCGGAGCGACTTTGAGCGTGTTGCCATTCGCGGCGAGCACGAACAGCGTCGCGCCCGGCTCGAGCGCAGCGTTGCCTTCGACCTCCGCCTCCCAGATCGCGCCGCGGTAGCGCACGCGCGCGAGGCGCGCCCGTGCGTCGAGCCAGCTCTCGAAGCTCGCTGGCATCCCCCTGTCGATCGGCGCCATGCGCTTGCTGCTGGAGCGCGCGCGATAGAGGTGTACGCCGTAGCAGCCGCCGGCCGCCAGCAGGGCAGCAACGACGCACTGCACCGCAAAATCATGGCCGAGCCAGGCTGCCGCGCCGCCGCCGAATGCCGCAACGCCGAGCATAAGGAGGTAAAAGGTCCCGCTCACGAGTTCTGCGATCACGAGCACGAGGGCAACGATCGCCCAGGCGAGCGCAGGATCCATACGGCTAATTTGGCACGCGGACGCGCCCCGCGCAACCCGCCCTAGAATCGCTATCGTGCTCGTCGACGATCTCATCGCCGCCCATGCCGAAGCGCGCGAAGTCGCCCCATTCAGCGACCGCTATCCCGGGCTTTCGCCCGACGCCAGCTATGCAGCGGCGCGTGCGCTGCATGAGCATCGGATCGCCGCGGGCTGGAAGCCGATCGGTCGCAAGATCGGGTTCACTAACCGCACGTTGTGGGAGCGCTACGGCGTATACGAGCCGATGTGGGGCATGGTCTATGACCGTACTCTAGTCCGCGCTGAGAACGACCGCGCGGCGGTTTCGCTCGCCGGTCTGGTGCAGCCGCGCATCGAGCCGGAAATCGCATTCAAACTGAAGAGCGCTCCGAGCTCGAGCGACCCGGTCCACCTTTTGGGCTGCATCGAATGGATGGCGCACTCGGTAGAAATCGTCCAGTGCCATCACCCGGGATGGAAGGTCACCATCGCCGATTGCTGTGCCGATAACGGTTTGCACGGCCGACTGATCGTCGGCACGCCGGCTGTCGTAGGCGCCGACGCCGCGCTGGTGGATAAGCTGCCAAAGGCCGAGGCGAGGCTCTACAGGGCACAGGAACTGAAGGATCACGGCGTCGGCGCGCATGTCCTCGGCAGTCCGCTCCTATCGCTCGGCTATCTGGTCGACCTCCTGCAGCGCTATCCGCAGGCCGAGCCGCTGCGCGCGGGAGAGATCATAACGACCGGGGTGCTCACGGATGCTCATGCCGTTACGGCTGGCGAGACGTGGCACACCGAAATAGCCGGCCTGCCGCTACGCGGGCTCACACTGACTTTCCGATGAGGCCGCTGGAGGGCATCACCGTGGTGGGCCTCGAGCAGGTCATTGCCGGTCCCTTCGCGACCCGCCAGCTCGCCGAGCTCGGTGCTCGGGTGATCAAGATCGAGCGGCCCGGGGTCGGGGACCCGGCGCGCGCCTACGACGCCACGGTTAAAGGCCAGTCCTCGCATTTCATCTGGACCAATCGCTCGAAGGAGAGCCTTGCCCTGGACCTCAAGCAGGCGCAGGCGAAAGAGGTGCTCGAACGACTGATTTCCCGCGCCGACGTGTTCGTGCAGAACCTCGCGCCCGGCGCGGCCGAACGCCTCGGCCTGGGGGCTGCCCGGCTGCGCGAACGTTATCCGCGGCTCGTCTGGTGCGGCATTTCGGGCTATGGACCGAGCGGACCCTACGCGCAGAAGAAGGCCTACGACCTGCTGGTGCAGTGCGAGGCCGGTTTGCTGTCGGTTACCGGGACCGAGGCGGAGCCGGCAAAGGCCGGCATTCCGGTCGCCGACATCGCCGCCGGCATGTACGCATTCTCGTCGATCCTGGCCGCCTTGCTGCGCCGCGAGCGCAGCGGCGAGGGTGCGACGCTGGACATCACAATGCTGGAATCCCTCGGCGAATGGATGGGGTTCCCGACGTACTTCACCGTCTATGGCGGCGCAGCGCCGCAGCGCTCGGGCGCCTACCACGCCACCATCGTGCCCTATGGGCCTTTCGCCGCCGGCGATGGAGGCCTGGTGTTTCTCAGCGTCCAGAACGAGCGCGAATTCGCCCGCTTCTGCGAAACGGTGCTCGGCGATGCGAGCCTCGCGTCGGATTCGCGGTTCGCGAACGCGCCGGTCCGGCTGCGCAATCGCGCCGCGCTGCACGCCGAGATCGAGCGTGTCTTTGCCGGCATGACGAGCGGCGAGCTGATCGCCAGGCTCGACGCCGCCGACATCGCCAACGCAAGGCTGAATGGCATCGAGGAGTTCTGGCGCCACCCGCAGCTCGAGGCGCGCGCCCGGAGATCGCGCGTCGACTCTCCCGGTGGCCCGATCGAGGCGCTCAGGCCGCCGTTCAACATGGACGGATTGGCGCCGCGCATGGATGCCGTACCGGCGATCGGCGAGCACACCCGCGCCATCCTTGCCGAGTTGGGCTACAGCGCGCCCGAAATGGACGCTTTTGCCCGCTCCGGCGTCATCTAGCTACGGTTTGCGACCGGCGTCGATTCCGGCGGCTCGCGCGAGCTCGCGATGCACCCGGGCCACCCGCTCGACCTCGCCTTTGGCGGCGAAGCGCTCGTAGAAGCCCTCCTCGCGGAACTGCTTGGCGAGCTCGGACCAAGGCTCGAGCCGGGCTTCCCAGCGCGCCACACGACCGGCCTCGGGCTCGGCATCCTCGCGCCCGAGATCGGCGCAGACGCGCACCATAGCCTTGATGGTGACGGGCTTGGTGACCATGAAACCGTCATTGCCCCACACGGCGTCGCCGAAGGCTGCGCGCGCCGCCTTGAAGAAATCGCGGATGATCGCGTAATAGCGCGGCACCTCCTTCGCGCTGCCACCGGCGAGCTGGATCGAGCGCCACCGGCCGCGCACCCAGCGATGCAGTTCGTTGAAGAGCTCGGCCTGCAGCACCCATTTGTCGCGCTGACTGCGGCCACCGAGGCGGTTGATGCGGTAGCGCAGCGGGCTGTCGCCCTCGCCGTAGAGCTTCTCCACGAGGCGCGCGGCGAACTTGCGGTCAGGCGCCGCGAAGGACACCCGGTCGTAGAGGTCCACCAGGTGGCTTTTGTTGATGCGCGTCGGCGTCGAATTGATGATGACGAACATCTCCGTCGCGAAGTCCTCGCTGCGCCCGTCGAAGATGATGCAAGGCACGTTGATCGTTGCCGCGTCGTCGGGCCGCTCGTGCATGTAGAAGTGCAGCGCCGCCAGGCGGTGCTGCCCGTCGATGATCAGGTACTTGGAACTGGGCTCGGAAAGCGTGCCGGCGCCTCCGTCGCCGTTACCCCGGAAATTGAGCCGCTCGGAGGTAAAGAGCAGCACCGTGCCGGGGATCGGCGGCTGCGAGACCGCCGTCTCGTAGAAGTTCTTCAGCTGCTTAACCTTCGAGCGTGACAGGGCGCGCTGGAAGGCCTCGTCGGTGCGCTCGATCCTGGCGATGAACTGCGCTATGTCATCCTCTTCCGAGACGGGTGAAGGCGCGATCTGCTCCCCCTCCCCGTAGAAGCGGCTGATGAAGCGCACCTTCGCCATGAGCTCCTTGGCGCGGTAGCTTACGAAGTAGAAGACGCCGTCCTTTTGACGGATCTGCGTCGCCTGCATTAGCGCTCCCTGCTGGCCAGCCCCCGCCGGCTCCTAGCTTGCGCGCGAATATACCCGAAACCCCTAGAGCGAGCAGGCGGGGAGCAGGAGCGCCTGCAGCACCTCGCCGGTGCGCCGGCTCTGCACGAAGGCCGCGACGCCCGAAGTCCCAGGCGTGGCAGTGGGGAGGAGAGCCAGGGTTCGGGACTCCGAGATACGTCCATCCACACCCGGCGTTATGGGGCCCTGCCATTCGAGAACGACGTAATCGTGCTCGAGCTGGCGACCGGCGTTCTCCCCTGCTTTGACGGCGCTGCGCAAGCGATTCTGGAAGGCCGCCAGGTAGAGCGCGGCATCGCGCCGAAGGGCCGTATCGACGACTTGTCCCTCGACGAGCGTGGCGAGGCCTTGCGGTCCGGCGCTGCGGATCTCGAGAGCAAGCCGGGCACCGGGCGGCCGGGCATTGATGCGCTCGATCTCGGCGGCGAATGCGGGACTCGACCAGGCGCGAAAATCGTGGCCCTGGAGCACGACCTGCGGGGTGTAGACGAGCGCCGTGCGCTGCAACACGGAAAGCTTGCGCTGCCTTTCGGAGAACTTGCGCTGTGCATAGGGATCCTTCCACCCGAGGTAATCCCAGTAGTCGACATGCAGCGAAAGGGGCACGACGCGGCCGGGTGCGAAGCGCCCGGCGAGCCCCGCGAGCCACCGGTCGGCGGGCGGACAGCTGCTGCAGCCTTCCGAGGTGTAGAGCTCCACGAGCGCGGCCGTGCGTGGGCCTGAGCGCGCCTGGCAGGGCGCGGCTCCGGCCGGCAGCGCGTAGCAAGCGAAGGTGAGCAAGACGGTAAGAGCTTTCATTCGCGACTCAGTCGAAATGCCCCGGCGTCCCCTTACGCCAAGTAACCATAATCTCTCGTGCTCGCGCATCCGTCGTTTTTTCTTGCCTCGTGGGCATGGAATTTTGGCCTCGGCATGACATGGCTGGCGGTGCCGTTGTACGCGCATAGCCAAGGGCTGTCGAACGCCGAGATCGGTGTGCTATTCGCGGCCCCTGTGCTCGCCCAAGCACCCCTCAACCTGGTCGGTGGCGCCTATACCGACCGCATCGGCGGCCGCCGGTTGATGCTCGCCTCCTGCTGCGCGCAAGGGCTGGCTGGCGCCTGGCTCGCTTTTGCCCAAGGCTTCTGGATGCTCATGGTGGGCCAGCTCGGCCTTGTTCTTTCGCGTGCCACCTTCTGGCCGGCCAACTGGTCGATGGCAAGCGAGCTGCCTGGGGCGCGCGGAGTTCAGTTGGGTCGGCTCAATGCGGTCACCAACGTCGGGCAGATCCTCGGCACGGCGCTCTCGGGTTTTCTGCTGGCCGGCGCCGGATTCAGGACGGCCTTCTCCGTGCTCGCCGTCAGCGCCCTCATAGCCTACGTAGTGGCCCTCGGCACCCATCGAACGGCGCCGCATCGTACGCCGCCGAGCCGCAGCGTGCTCTCGGGCTATCTGCCGCTCCTCGGTAAGCCGGTCATCCTGTATTCGGTCGTCTGCGCGTATGTGTCGGCGCTACCGTTTTCGCTCTCCATCTCGTTCTACCCGCTTCTGCTCGCCCAGTATGCCTATAGCGAAGCGAGTTCGGGGCTGCTGGTATCGCTCCGCGCCGTGGGTTCGATTGTCGCCAGCCTGCTGGTCGCCCGCTTCGTGCGTACCGGCCCGGAGACACTGTGGCCGGTGATCTGTGGCCTGATCGTCGCCGCGTCCATCGGGCTCCTGCCGATCGTCAACCATGCCGTGCCGGTCGCCTTCTGGCTGCTGCTCGTCGGCGCCGGCTCGGCTGCCATGACGCTGTATTTCCAGATCACGATCGCCGAAGCAAGCCGCCCGGATGAGCGCGGCTCGGCGCTCGCCCTCGGCGGGCTAGGCTGGAGCCTGTCGCATCTTTCGACACCGCTCATCATGGGCGAGCTCGCCGACCGCTACGGCCTCGTGCATGGGTTCTACGCGGTCGGATCCTTTGCCACTGCGTGCGCGGTGGCGATTGCCTTGCTGCGCAACTGGGCGTTCCGGCGACGTTAGGGCGCTAGCGCTGCCCGCGCCGCAGCTTCTCCTCACGCTCGCGGATGTTGCGCTCGATGTCCCGCAGCGCTTCCACCTGCTCGCGCAGCGCTTCTTCCCGCTTGTCGCGCTCCCGGTCGAGACGCTCGCGCTCCCGCGCAGTGCGCTCGCTCTCCCGGGCGAGGCGATCCACCTCGCGCGCCAGACGCTGCTGCTCGGCGAGCTCGGCGGCGAGCACGGCCGCCGTGCGGCCAACGCCCGGCATGCCAGGGTCGGCGATTGGGCCAAGGAGCTCTGCCGCCCGCCCTTCGTCGCGCAGTGGCGGCGCCACCAGCGCGAGCAGCGCGGCGAGCCGCAGACGATTAACGGGGGCCGGGTCGGAGGTGAACGCCTGCTGCGCTCGCGCGAGGGCTGAGCGCTGCTCCGCTTGAGGTGCACGTGTCGCGGAGAGAGCGTCGCTCAGCGCGGAATCAGCGGCCGCCATGCTGGCGACCTGCGGATCGAGCAGCGCACACCCCGCACAGGCGAGCAGGAGCGCGCCCAGAGCGAGCTTCAAGTCCGGCATCTCCTTATAATTTCACGAAGAAATGGCAAACGCGAGCGGCCCCCGGATCTACCTCGTCGCCGCCGTGGCGGCCAACGGGATGATCGGCAAAGACGGCCGCCTGCCGTGGCAGCTCCCTGAGGACCTCCGGCATTTCAAGCGCCTGACGTTGGGCCACCCCGTAATCATGGGCCGCCGCACTTGGGAATCGCTCGCCAAGCCCTTGGCCGGCCGCGACAATATCGTCGTAACGCACCAGATCGGGTACGAGGCCCCGGGTGCCGCGATCGCCGGTTCGCTCGAGGGCGCCCTGGCGCTGTGTGTGGGCGAACCGGTGGCGTTCGTGATCGGCGGGCGCAGGCTCTTTGCCGAGTCGCTGCCGCTCGCTGCGGGATTGGTGCTTACCGAGATCCAGCGCGACTTTCCCGGAGACACCTGGTTTCCGGATTACGACCGGTCGAAGTGGCGGGAGACGCAGCGCGAAGCGCACACCGCTGCGGACGGCATGCGCTTCGACTTCGTCCTGTACGAGCCGCGCTAGCGCTTGCTTTCGAAAACGCGCACTTCCGGCAACGGGAAGCCGTTGAATTGGCTCGCGTAGGCCGTCGTGTAAGCGCCCGCGTTGCGGATGTAGATGAAATCGCCTTCCTGGAGGTCGGAGGGCAGCGGCTCGTCGCGCATCACGATGTCCACGGAGTCGCAGGTCGGTCCGCCGACCGTCCAGGCAATGTCCGGCCCCGAACGGTCGGTGCGGATCCGGTATTTCAAGCCTTCGCTCGACTCGATGACACCGCCGAAGAGGCCCGCGTCCCAGTGCATCCAGCGCTTTCCGCCACGCACCGCAGTGCCGAGCACCCGGCACACGAAATAGCCGGAGTCGGACACCACGTAGCGGCCCGGCTCGGCAATCACCTGCACGTCGTCGGGAAACGCCTTAAGGCCCTCGTTGACCACGGCGCCGACCACCTCGATCGCCGGAATCGGCTTGACATGGCGCACCGGGAACCCGCCGCCGATGTTGAGCAGGCGCGGGCGCAACCCGACCTTGACCATCATGTCGAAGACATTGCGGGCCTTCTCCAGCGCGACACGCCAGTTCTCCGGATTGCGACACTGCGAGCCGACGTGGAAAGTGACGCCGGCGAGGTCCGCGCCCGTCTTGGCCGCCGCCGCGACGATTTCGCGTGCATCGGCCGCCGCGGCACCGAACTTGCCGGAGAGCGGCCAATCGCTGCCGATGTTCGGCGTGGCGATGCGCAGATAAAGCTTGGCCTGCGGCGCCACTTCGTGCACCCGACGCAGCTCGTCCAGGCTGTCGACGACGAACCACTCGACGCCCTTGCCGGCCGCGTAGGCGATGGACTCGCGCGCCTTCATGGGATTGGAGTAAAAGGTCTCCGCCGCCGGCACGCCGAGGCTAAGCAGCAGGTCGAGCTCAGCGGTCGAGGCGATCTCGAAGCCGCAGCCCTCCTGGACTAGGACCTTGAGGACGCGGCGATCGGGATTCGCCTTCACCGCGTAGTGCGGACGGACGCGCGGCATAGCGGCGCGGAAACGCCGCACCTTCTCGCGCACGATGGACGTGTCGAGGATCAGGAACGGTCGGGTGTACTTCTGGCTGGCCGCGCGGCGCACGATCTCGAAGTCGAGGCTGACTTCGGGGTGCGTGTCGAAGAGCTGTTCTTGCGGCTGCTGGCGGGAAACTGCGGTCTGTCTGGCGCGTGCGATACTACTGGGAGGGCGATCGCCCATCTACGTATCTCCGAAAAAGTGGTCGGACCTAAGTTTCGGGAATGTCCCGTACGCAAACGTCGTAATAGCAGTTGCACATACCGTTCTCCGGACGTCAGTTGCGGCAAAAACTGCGGCCGATTATAGGGACGACCCCTCGGCAGTCAAGACCTTTGCAAAAGTTTTTACGGTCCCTATAGCGCCCCGCAGGGCGCACGACCACTAGATGTAGTAGCTGCGCAAAAGCGAAGGGCTAGATGCGCGGCAAAGTGACGCCTTTTTGCCCCTGATACTTGCCGCCGCGCTCGCGGTACGACGTCTCGCACAGCTCGTCGGATTCGAGAAATATGACCTGCGCCACGCCCTCGTTGGCATAGATGCGCGCCGGCAGCGGCGTGGTGTTGGAGAACTCGAGCGTCACGTGCCCCTCCCACTCCGGCTCGAGCGGCGTCACGTTGACGATGATGCCGCAGCGTGCGTAGGTCGACTTGCCGAGGCAG
Source organism: uncultured Enterobacteriaceae bacterium (assembly GCA_964477695.1). Taxonomy (GTDB): domain Bacteria; phylum Pseudomonadota; class Gammaproteobacteria; order Burkholderiales; family SG8-39; genus SCGC-AG-212-J23. The sequence continues at coordinate 10,731 of CAYZFN010000072.1, forward strand.
ATGGTTAGCACGTTGCGCGGAATGCGGAAGAACTCGACGGTCCGTGCGAGCGCGAAGGAGTTGGGCGGGATGATGCAGACCTCGCCGCGGTAGTCGACGAAGTTCTTCTCGTCGAACGCCTTCGGGTCGACGATGGTCGAGTTGATGTTGGTGAAGATCTTGAATTCGGTCGAACAGCGGATGTCGTAGCCGTAGCTCGAGGTTCCGTAGGAGACGATCTTCTTGCCCTGCAGCTCCTTCACCTGCCCCGGCTCGAAGGGCTCGATCATCCGCTGCTCGAGCGCCATGCGGCGGATCCAGCGGTCCGACTTGATGCTCACTAGGTGTTCTGCACCACTATGTTGGGGAACCGCGAGGTCATGTCACGCTGCAGCTCGGCGACCTTGACCGCGCAGCGGCGCGCGATGCGACGGTAGATCTCCGCGACCGGTCCGTCCGGGTCCGAAACCACCGTCGGCTTGCCCGAATCGGCCTGGCTGCGGATCGCCTCGTCGAGCGGCAGCTGGCCGAGCAGCTCCGTGCCGTAGTCGCGGCACATCTTCTCCGCCCCCCCGGCGCCGAAGATGTGGCTCTCGTGGCCGCACTTGGGGCACACGTGAAACGACATGTTCTCGACCACGCCGAGGATCGGAATGCCGACCTTCTCGAACATCTTGAGCCCCTTGCGTGCATCGATGAGGGCGATGTCCTGCGGCGTGGTGACGATGACGGCGCCGGTGACCGGCACTTTCTGGGCAAGGGTCAGCTGGATATCGCCCGTGCCGGGCGGGAGATCGACAACCAGATAATCGATGTCGCGCCAGCGCGTGTCCTTGAGCAGCTGCTCCAGGGCCTGCGTCACCATCGGCCCGCGCCACACCATCGGCGTATCGATGTCGATCAGGAAGCCGATCGAGATGGCCTGCACGCCGTGGCCTTCCATGGGCTCCAGGCTCTTGCCATCGCGCGACTCGGGCCGCCCGGAAATGCCGAGCATCATCGGCTGCGAAGGCCCGTAGATATCCGCGTCGAGGACGCCCACAGAGGCGCCCTCGGCCGCAAGCGCGAGCGCCAGGTTGACGGCGGTGGTCGACTTACCCACGCCGCCCTTGCCCGAGGCAACGGCAATGATGTTCTTGATGCCGGGCACGAGCTTCACGCCACGCTGGACGGCGTGCGCGGCCACCTTCGAGGTCACGTTGACGGTAACGCCGCGCGCGCCGGCCTGCTTGAGCGCCTGCGTGACCTGGCGGCGAATCGGCTCATGCTGGCTCTTGCCGGGGTAGCCGAGCTCGATGTCCAAGGCCACGTCGTCGTTCGAAACGCGGATGTTGCGCGCCGCGCGGGTACTGAGGAAATCCTTGCCGGTGTTGGGATCGACGAGCTTGCGCAGCGTCTCTTGTACTGCAGCGTCACTCAGGGACATGATTGAAGTGTAAGCTAAAATCGCGCCTTTCCCGCGCAGGCCCGCGACTTCCGAAGGCGTTCAATGGCATCCCGGAAGCTGTTCGTCACGACGGCGTTGCCCTACGCCAACGGCTCGTTCCATATCGGGCACATCATGGAGTACATCCAGGCCGACATATGGGTGCGCTTCCAGCGCATGCAAGGTCACGAGGTGCATTTCATGGGCGCGGACGATGCGCATGGCGCGCCGATCATGCTGAAGGCCGAGGCTGAGGGGATTGCGCCGGAAGCCCTCGTCGCCCGCATCGCCGCGGAGCGGCCGCGCTATCTGAGCGGCTTCCACATCTCATTCGACAACTGGCATTCGACGCATTCCCGCGAGAACACGCAGCTCTCGCAGGACATCTATCGGCGGCTGAAGCAGGCCGGACTGATCTACACGCGGCGCATCGAGCAGTTCTACGACCCCGTGAAGGGCATGTTCCTTGCCGACCGCTACATCAAGGGCGAATGCCCTAACTGCGGCGCCAAGGACCAGTACGGGGACGCCTGCGAGAACTGCAGCTCCGTCTATGCCGCCACGGATCTGAAGAACCCGTATTCGACGCTCTCGGGCGCGACCCCCGTGCTCAAGACGTCGGAGCACTATTTCTTCAAGCTGTCCGATCCGGCATGCAAGCGGTTTCTTGCCGAGTGGCTGGGCACCCCCGGGCGGCTGCAGCCGCAGGTCGTGAACAAGGCGAAAGAATGGCTCGAAGGCGAAGGAGGAAAGGCCCTCGCCGACTGGGATATCTCGCGTGATCCGCCGTACTTCGGCATTCGCATCCCGGACGTCGCCGAGGAGAAGTACCTGTACGTCTGGCTCGACGCGCCGATCGGCTACCTCGCCAGCCTGAAGAACTACTGCGCCAAGCAGGGCCTCGCCTTCGAGCAGCTGCTCGGCGACCCGGCGCTCGAGCAGATCCACTTCATCGGCAAGGACATCATCTATTTCCACACGCTGTTCTGGCCGGCGATGCTCGAGTTCGCTGGGCGGCCCTACAAGGTGCCCGACCAGGTCTACGTGCACGGCTTCATCACCGTGTCGGGCGACAAGATGTCCAAATCGCGCGGCACGGGAATCAGTCCGCTGCGCTATCTCGAGCTGGGCATGAATCCGGAATGGCTGCGCTACTACATCGCCGCCAAGCTGAATGCCAACGTCGAGGACCTCGACTTCAATCCCGACGATTTTCTTGCCCGAGTCAACAGCGACCTGGTCGGGAAGTACGTGAACATAGCCGCCCGCGCCGCGAGCTTCATTACGAAATCGTTCGATGGACGATTGTTCAAGTTCGAAACGCCAGCCGGAACCGCATTCCCACAGCAAAGTTGGGGAGTTGCAATAGGCTCGGCGGATCTAGTGCGCGAGGCATACGAGGGGCGGGAATTTGGCAAAGTCGTCCGCGAGGTAATGCGCATCGCCGACGTCGTGAATCAGCGCTATGACCAAGCCAAGCCGTGGGAACTGGCCAAGGATTCTGCCCAGCGAACTGAACTGCACCGCATCTGCAGCGACGCAATCGACGCTTTCTTCGTGTTGACGGTGTATCTTGCGCCGATCCTGCCAGCGACCGCCAAGAGAGTTGCCGAAGAGCTGTTCGGCTTCGATCGCGAACTGACTTTCGAAGACCTGCAAGTGCTTCCGGAGCGCATCCGGCCTTTCAAGCACCTGATCACGCGCGTCGAGGAGGCGCAACTCGACCGCCTGTTCGACGCGCAATCGGTGCCTCAGCCGAACGCGCCGCAGCGCCACGCGCAGACGCAGCAACACGCCGCCCAGGAGCACACCGTGAGCGACATGATAAAAATTGACGACTTCAACAAACTTGATCTACGTGTCGCACGCATCGTGCGGGCCGAGCTCGTGGAGGGGGCTGACAAGCTCGTCAAGCTCACGCTCGATGTCGGCGGCGCGAGCCGCACCGTCTTCGCGGGCATCAAGTCCGCTTATTCGCCCTCTGCGCTCGAGGGCCGTCTCGCCGTACTCGTCGCGAACCTCGAGCCGCGCAAGATGAAATTCGGCGTGTCGGAAGGCATGGTGCTCGCGGCGTCGGGCGAAGGACCGGGAATCTTCCTCGTTTCGCCCGATGCTGGGGCCGACCCCGGCATGCGCGTAAAATAGCGGCGTCGCGGCCCGTGCGCCGCATAACGGCGAAGTACCGTGATGGAGAGCTCCGGCCGTACGCTCGTGTGCAGCGTGCTCTTCCTCGACATCGTCGAGTACTCCAAGAAGCCGGTCGCCGAGCAGCTCGAGCTGAAGCAGGCGTTCAACAAGGTGCTCGCGAAAGCGCTGGAGCCGGTGCCCGCGCGCGATCGCATCATCCTCGACACCGGCGATGGTGCCGCGGTCACGTTCATGGGCGATCCCGAAGATGCATTGTTCGCCTCCATGGCCGTGCGCGAGCAGGCGGGCAGCGTGCCGGTGCGCCTGGGCGTGAATCTAGGCCCGGTACGGCTGGTCAAGGACCTGAACGACCAGATCAACATCATCGGCGACGGTATTAACGTCGCGCAGCGCGTGATGAGCTTCGCCCGGCCGGGCCAGGTGCTGGTCTCGCGCTCTTTCTACGAAGTCGTTTCGTGCCTGTCGCGCGACTACGCCAACATGTTCCACCACGAGGGTGCGCGCACGGACAAGCACGTGCGCGAGCACGACGTCTATTCGGTGGCGGCCGATTCCGCCTCCGCGCGACGCATCGGCGACACGATGTCGCATACGCAGGAGGCCGCCGCGCCCCTCGGCTGGCTGCACGATATGGGGCCCCTCGGCCTGCGGCGCTCAGCCATCCTCGCCGCCACGCTCGTGTTTCTGACAATCGTCGCCGGTGGGGTGGGGGCGCGCGCGCTCATGCACGAGGAAGCGGTTCCCGTGTCGCGTTCCGCAATCGAGGGCAAGCTCCCGGCTTTGGCACCCGTAGCGTCGCCGGCGAACCCATCCGCGATGCCGCCGGCGGCGAGCAACCCAGCCGACGTGTCGCCGCCAAAGAGGATGGCCCGCATGGAGGGCAAGCCCGAGCATGCGGAGAAGCCGGCCGCCGCCTCGGGAGGCCGGCTCGAGCTCGCGATCGCTCCCTGGGGGGAAGTGCTGATCGACGGCAAGCGCCGGGGCGTCAGCCCGCCGTTGCGAGCGGTCGATGTGCCGCCCGGCGTGCACACCGTCGAAATCCGCAACACCACTTTCCCGGCCCATGTGCAGGAAGTGAACCTCAAGGCCGGCGAAGCGGTGCGCATCCGTCACCGCTTCAAGTGATGCGGCGCATGATCCTCATTGCCACGCTGCTGCAAGCGCTGTGGGGATGCTCCTCGCAGCCGATGCGCGATCTGCGATCGACCATGTTCACGCAGAGCAAGGGGTACTACGCCCTTCATCTCGGTATGCAGCAATTCGACGATGGCGCCTATGCTGAGGCCGCGCGCAGCTTCCAGATCGCGCTGGATATGGGATTGGCCGAGGGCGAGCGCACCGATGCGCACAAGTACCTGGCATTCATCCATTGCGCGTCCGGCCGCGAGCAGCTCTGCCGCGACGAGTTTCGCCGCGCCCTCGCGAACGACCCGGATTTCACGCTCGGCCCGGCGGAGCGCGGACATCCCGTCTGGGGCCCCGTGTTCGCTTCCGTGAAGGCGACCCGCGGCAAGCGCCCGGACCTCGAGTCGGCAGACCCGGTGCTGCAGAGCGGCTTGCGCCTCTACGAGGACGGCGACTACGCGGAGTCGGCGAAAAACCTCCAGGCGGCGCTCGATCAGGGTCTCGCCACCAAGGACAGCGCGCGGGCGCACAAGTACCTGGCCTTCATTCACTGCGCTTCGAACCGCGAGCAGCTTTGCCGCGAGGAGTTCCGCAAGGCTCTGGCCGATGATCCGTCGCTCGACTTGGCGCCCGCCGAAGCCGGCCATCCCATCTGGGGGCCGATCTTCCGGTCGGTGAAGGCGGGCCGCTAGCCCGCGCGATGGAGCCAGCGCAGCTCGGCCGCTACCTCATCCAGTCCGAGCTCGGGCGTGGAGCGATGGGGGTCGTCTACAAGGCGACCGACTCAGTGCTCGAGCGCACGGTCGCGGTGAAGACGGTCAACATCACGCTCGAGCGCGAATACGCCGAGAAATACGAGCAGCGCTTCTACCAGGAGGCACGCGCCGCGGGCGGCTTGAACCATCCGAACATCGTCACGATCCATGACGTCGGCAAGGCAGGCGACATGGTCTTCATGGCGATGGAATACATCGAGGGCGTGGAGCTGCGCACGCTGATCGGCGAAGGACGGCCGCTGCGGGTCACGCAGGCCGTGTCGATCGCGGCACAGGTTGCCGAAGGGCTCACTTATGCCCATCAACGCGGCGTCGTGCACCGCGACATCAAGCCGGCCAACATCATGGTCGTCGCGAACGGTCCGGTGAAGATCACGGACTTCGGCATCGCGCGCATGCGCGGGTCCGGCGACCTGACGCAGACCGGAACGCTGCTCGGCTCGCCGAAGTACATGTCGCCGGAGCAGGTGATCGGCAAGCGCGCCGACCACCGCTCCGACCTGTTCTCGCTCGGCGTCATCCTCTACGAGATGCTGTGCGGCACGGCGCCGTTCAACGGCGAAAACGTCACGGCGCTGATGTACCAGATAGTGAACTTCGTGCCGCCCGCTCCGAGCTCGATCAACCCCGGCGTGCCGCAGGTTCTCGACTACATCGTCGCCAAGATGCTCGCCAAGCCGCTCGACCAGCGCTACCAGGAGGCAGTGGAGCTGGCGCGCGACCTGCGGGAGTGCGAGCGCGAGCTGGGCGTGCCGGCGGGCAGCACGCAGCCGCCACGTACCCTGCCCGGGCTCGCCAGCGCGCCGCAGCCGCGGCTGGTGGACTCGGAAGCGAAGACCGTGGTGCTCGCCCAGACGCTCAATCGCACCCGGGTGGCCGACCAGGCGCCCGAAGACTTGCCTTCATCGCCGGCGCGCGGGCTCGCGCAATCGTTCGACTCGCTCGAGGCGACGCAGCGACTCGCGACGTTGACCGGGGCAGCGGTCAAGTCCGAGGAGCCCGCGCCAACCACGACCCAGGTGTTGCGCTCGATCGCGCAGCAGCCGGCGCAGCGCCGCTGGCGGCGGCGCGACTGGCTGCTCGTCGCGGCTGCCTCGCTCGGGGGGCTCGTCATCGCCGGCCGCATCCTGCGCCGGCGCAGGAGCGGCTAGCGGCCGCCGCAGGCCGGCGGCATGGAGCTCATCGGATAGCCCTTGCATCTCCAGCTCAGCTTGCCGCTCTGCAGGGTAGGCGTCAGGGCTATTTCCAGTGCGTTCTGCTCGTTCCAGCCGCGGATTGCGCCATCGTCCTCCACAATCCATTTCAGCCGACCATGCTGATTGTTCTGCTCGGCGACCTTCACGCCCCTGCCCGCGCCAGTCAGGGTGCCCGTTTTTTCGGCATTGTGCGCGACCTGCTGCCTGGCGGGGTCCGCGCCGGCGATGAGCGCTTCGGCGGCCTCCTTCGATTTCGCTCCGGCCATCTGTGGTAGCACCACCGCCACGACGACGAAACCGATGAGAGCCAGCGCCGCAACCACAAGCAGACCCACGCGCATTTGTTTCCCCCTATTTTTCTAACGGCCGAACTGCGGGGCGAGCTTAACATCGCCTCCAGTGTCCTGCATGGTGACCCGTCAGCTTCGCATAACGGGACGCGTTCAAGGCGTCGGCTTCCGTTACTCGCTGCGGCGCGAGGCACAGCGCCACGGCGTGCGCGGCTGGGTGCGCAATCGCCTCGACGGCAGCGTGGAAGCGATCGTCCAAGGCGAGCCACAGGCCGTCGCGTGCGTCGTCGAGTGGGCGCGCCGCGGTCCGCCGGCTGCGCAAGTCGACGACCTGCGCGAATCCGACCCCGAACCTAGCTTCGACTCCGAATACGCAAGGTTTGAGGAGCGACCGACCGCCTAACGCAGTGCCTTGCCGCTGCGATTTTCTGGTTCGGTTGCGAAGGCTCAGCATTTGGTATCTGAGGTATCAGATTCTGAGACTTTGCAGAAGATCGTTGCGCCGCCAAGGGCTGCTGTGCAGGCTAGCCGCAACCGTCGAG
>CAYZFN010000073.1:0-20153 GCA_964477695.1 uncultured Enterobacteriaceae bacterium
GGACTATCGCGATCAGCGCTGACGCGGATTAGCCGCGCTTTCTCTGCGCAGTTCCTTCAGGAATCGGCGTGCCGCGATGCGTTGCCGGACATTCCGGGCATCATGGATGAGTTGCTCGGCGCGCGATTGGGCTTGTCTTGCTTCCGCAAGTTGCCCTGAATCCGATCAAGCAGCGCCTCTCGATCCACGATCCAGGGCCGAAGCAAGTTTTGGCCCCAGGATCCCGCGGCGACAAACGCCAGAGGTCCTGAAGTAGCGCTTCGGCGCGACGAACGGCATCTTTACTACCGCGCGACGCGCCGGGCCACTAGTGCTGGTCGAGGATCCAGTGCACGAGCGCCCTCGCGTCCTTCTCGCTGACAGCCACGCGGTTTTCCGGCATTCCTGCCCGCTCGGTTCCGGAGTTCCAATGCCGGTTCTCGGCTCCGACGCCGTTCAGGATCCTGGCGAGCAGCTTTTCCTCGACCGCGTTTTGCCCGCGATAGCGCGCGGCGATGTCGCTCCACGCGGGGCCGTGCGGTAGCACCGCGTCGGGGTTCGGCTTCTCCGGCCGTGCGGCGTGGCAGAACGCGCAGCCGCTTTGCTGCGCGAGGCGCGTCATCTGCGCATCCTCCGGCGCCGCGCAGACGCTTGATGCGGCGAGCGCCAGGCCGACTATCGAAACCGATCGCATGCTGCCATTGGACAGAAGCGCTCGGCGCGCGGGTTGATACCGATCAAGCGGGTGTGGATTCGGGAGCGATTTCCATCATAATCGGCAGCGAATCCGCGGTAGCCAAAAGAGGGAGGAGTACACCATGAAGCGAGCCGTTCTCGGTCTCCTGGCGATGCTGGTCGGCGCCCTTCCCGCCTGGGCGCAGCAAGCCAAGGGAGCGCCGGTGAATATCAGCGTCGGCTACTTCCCGTCCTGGAATGGCGGCTGGTCCGGCACCGTGATCAAGAAGAAGGAGCTCTGGAAGAAGTACTTGCCCGCCGGCAGCAGCGTGCGCTGGGAAGTGACGCTGGTCGGCTACCCGGTGTTCAACGCCATGCTCGCGAACCGGATGCAGATCGGCTACATCGGCGACGCGCCGGCCATGGTCGCGACCACGAAGCGCGACGTGGCCGATATCCGGATCGTCTCGCTGCACCACCAGTCGCCGGGAAACATCTGCGCCATCGTGCTCGTGCGTCCGGATGCACCCGACCTGAAGACGCCCGAGGAATGGCTGAAGTGGCTGGACGGCAAGCGCTTCGGCGTCGCCGGAAGGGCTTCCTGCGGCGACCGCTTCACCTCGTTCCTCGAGACCCGGCTCGGAGTGAAATTCGGCGACAAGGCTTATCTCGGCCCCGAGGTGATCCGCACCCAGCTGCAGGCCGGCACCATCGACGCGGCCCAGCAGTTCGAGCCGAACGTCTCGCAGACGGTGGCGAACGGCATCGCGAAGATCGCCTTCACCGGCAGCACCTGGAACTGGATCGAAGGCTCGGCGCTGATCATGCGCAAGGATTTCATCGACCAGAACTACGAGGCGGCCAAGGGCTGGGTGAAGGCCGACCTCGAGGGCTTGAAATACATCGTCGATCATCCCGACGAGGTGTCGGCCATGGTCGCGGAAGAGCTTCCCGGCTGGACGCCGGCCATGGTCCGCACCGCGCTCGACGGGTCGTTCCCGCCGGGCGCCCGCGCGAGCGAAGTGAACGAGGTTCTCGGCGCCCCCTTCGACGAGAAGATGATGAATTACTTCAGGGACGCGTACCGCTTCTGGTACAGCGTGAAGGCAATTCCCTCGCCGGACATGCCTGAAGGCGCGGTGTACACGAAGCTCCTCGAAGAAGCCGCCGCCGAGCTGCACATGAAGCTGCCGGTCGGCGTCATCAAGGGGACTGGAAAGCAGAAGGGCACGGCGAAGTAACGCAAGGTGACGGTCGGGGTGCTCTGGCGCGCTCGGGCGAGCGCATTGCTTGGCTGGATCCGCAGCCCGCGGCCCTATCTGCTGCTCGCCGGCTTCGCGATCTTCCTCGCCGCTTGGCATGTCGCGACGTCGGTGCTCGACATTCCGACGTTGCGCAGGATCACGCCCCCCGCGGTGGTGCTGAAGGAATGGTTCAACCCGAACCCGTTCTTCGGCGTATCGGTCTACACGCCGCTCTATTACTCGCACATCGCCTACAGCGTGTACCGGGCTTACACGGCGTTCGCGCTCGCGGTCGTTCTGGGCGTGCCGCTCGGCATCCTGATCGGCTGGAACCGTACCTTCCGCGAGTTCACGTTCCCGCTGGTCGAGACCTTGCGGCCCATCCCGCCGCTCTCCTGGGTACCGCTCGCCATCCTGATGCTGCCCGGAACCGAGCCGCCGGTCATCTTCGTGACGTTCATCGCCGCGTTCTTCGCGACGGTGCTCAACGCGCTGCTCGGCGTGCAATCGATCGACCGGAGCTATTTCCGGGCGGCCCAGTGCCTGGGCTTCACGCGCCGGGAAATCCTCCTCCACGTGGTCGTTCCCGGCGCCATGCCGCACGTCTTCACCGGCCTGCAGATCGCCATGGGACTTTCCTGGGTCGCCCTGGTGGCCGGAGAGATGATCGCCGGCAAGCGCGGCCTGGGCTACATGATCTACGACGCCTACTCGATGGTGCAGATCCCGACCATCATCATGGGCATGCTCACGCTCGGCCTGCTCGGCTTCCTGAGCAGCGCGATCGTGCGCTACCTCGGCCGCAGGCTCATGACCTGGCGCTCGTACTGAGGCCATGCGGATCCCGAGCGCGGTATGGCGCGGCCTGGCGGGGATCGCCCTCTTCATCGCGCTCTGGGAAGTGGCGAGCCTCCTGAAGGTTTCGTTTCTCCGCCTCGTACCGCCGCCGCACATCGTGTTCGAGAACGTCATCGAGACCGTCCAGACCGCCGCCTACTGGTCGGCCGTCTATATCAGCGCGAAACGGGTCGCCATCGGCTACGTGATCGGCGTGCTGCTCGGCGTGCCGGTCGGCCTCGCCTTCGGGCTGAGCCGGCTGTTCAAGGACACGTTCTTCCCGGTGTTCGAGACGCTGCGGCCGATTCCGCCGCTCGCCTGGGTCCCGCTCTCGATCCTGGTCTGGCCGACGGTCGAGCAGACCGTCGTCTCGATCATCTTCCTCGGCTGCTTCTTCACGGTCGTCATCAACGTCCTCGGCGGCGTCGAGACGCTCGACATCCGCTATGTGCGTGCCGCGCTCTCCATGGGCGCGTCGCGCTGGCAGGTGTTCTGGCGAGTAGTGCTGCCGGCCACCGCACCCTCGATCTTCACCGGGATGGCGATCGCCATCGGCCTGACGTGGGAAATCGTCGTCGCGGCCGAAATGGTGAGCAGCATCGGCTTCGGCCAGACCGGGCTCGGCGCCATGATGTGGCAGGCGTATGTGGGCGGCCTCATTCCCCTCATCATCACGGCGATGATCAGCATCGGGTTGGCAGGACTCGCCTTCAGTGCTCTCATATGGCGCATCGGCGCCTATGCGACACGCTGGCGCCGGCAGACCTGATGAAGCGGATCGCAAGCGGCGGGCTGAGCATAAGGAATGTCGGGAAGGTGTACGACCCCGGGGGGATGCACGTGCACGCCCTTCAGGACCTCTCGTTCGACATTGCTCCCGGCGAGTTCTGCGTCGTCGTCGGCCCGTCGGGCTGCGGCAAGACGACGCTGCTCAACATCATCGCCGGCTTCGATACCCTGACCTCCGGCGAGATCGCGATGGACGGCAACGTGCTGACGGCGGCCGGGACGCGCCTTGCGCCGGGCGCCGACCGCATGGTGGTCTTCCAGCACGGGGCGCTCTTTCCGTGGAAGACGGTCCTCTGGAACGTCACCTGCGGTCCGGTGCTGCAACGGCGCCTGTCGCGCGCGCAGGCCGAGGCGCAGGGCCGGGACCTTCTCGCCCGCTCGGGCCTCGCCGGAATCGAAGGCCAATACCCCGGCGAGCTGTCCTCCGGGATGGCGCGCCGTGTCGAGCTCGTCCGGGCGCTGATGAACGAGCCGAAGGTGCTGCTGCTCGACGAACCGTTCCGGGCGCTCGACGCCCTGGCGAGGAGCGTCATGCACGAGCACCTCCTCCAGCTCTACGACGTTGCCCGCAAGACGGTGTTCTTCATCACGCACGACCTCGAGGAGGCGATCTTCCTCGCCGACCAGGTCGTGGTCATGACCACCCGGCCGGGGCGCGTGAAGAAAGTGATCCGGGTCGATCTGCCGCGGCCGCGCGACCACCGCGTGCTCACCACCGCGCGATACGGCGCGCTCGAGGAAGAGGCGCTCGAGGCCATCCACGAGGAAGCGCGCAAGGCCTTCGAGGCCGGCGAGCGGGAGCTCGCATGACCGGCGAGATGCGGATGCAGTCTGTGCGCCTGGAGTACGGCGACGAGCGCGCCCGGAAAGTCGTGCTCGACGACTGCTCTTTCACCGTCACGAAGGGCCGGCTCAACGTGCTGATCGGCCCCTCCGGTTGCGGCAAGACGACGATCGTGAATCTGCTCGCCGGCTACGAGCGCCCGACCCGCGGGGAGATCCTGCTCGACGAGGAGCCGGTGAGCGGGCCGGGATGGACGCGGCTCGTGGTGTTCCAGGAAACGGCGCTCTTCCCCTGGCTCACGGTGCTGGACAACGTGGTCTTCGGGCCGACGGTGCGCGGGTTGATGACGCGGGCCGAGGTCGGACGCGAAGCGCGGCGCCTGCTCGAGATCGTTGGCCTGAAGGACTTCGCGGACCGCTATCCGCTGCACCTGTCCGGCGGCATGCAGCGGCGCGCGGAGCTCGCCCGCGCGATGATCAACAACCCCAAGGTCATGCTGATGGACGAGCCGTTCCGCGGCCTCGACGCCATGACGCGCAAGCTGATGCAGGAGCACTACCTGCGGCTCTTCGAGCAGGTCGGCCGGACCAACCTGTTCGTCACCTCCGAGCTCGACGAGGCCGTGTTCCTCGCCGACCGGCTCATCATCCTGACCAACCGCCCGACGCGCGTGAGGAAGGTGATGGAGATCGACCTGCCGCGGCCGCGCGAGATCGGCATGCTTGGCTCGCGGCGCTTCCTCGAGCTCAAGCAGGAGGCGCTCGAGCTGCTTCACGAAGAGGCAGTGAAGGCGTTCGCCGCGGGGACGAAAAGCGCCCGCGACCTGGTCGAGGCCTACGGCCGCCGCGTCAAGGGCCGGGGCGAATCGCGAACCGAGGAGGTGGATTGATGACCATCGAAGATTGCAGGGGCTTGCAAAGCGCGCGCGCGGTCTGGGATTTCATCACCGGCGACGCACGCCGCTTCTGCGACCGGCTGGCGCTCGTCATCGACACCGCCGAGCAGTTCCGGAGCCTGGGCATCGAGATCGACTTCGTCATCCTGCTGCACGCGCAGGCGACCCAGTTCGCGGCGCGCACCCTCTCGGGAACCAAGTTCAGGGACCCCGAAGGCCCGGATTTCCTCGCCGCGCACGAGCTGCTTCGCCGCTTTGCGGGGCTGGGCGGCCGCATCGAGGTATGTGGCATCGCCATGGACCGGTCCGCAGTCAGGCCGGAGAACATCCTGGAATGCGCGACCATCGAGCGGAATGTTTTCGTGAACTCGGTGGCGCTGCAGAACCGCGGCTACGCTTACATGCTCATTTCCTGACGCGGGATGGACGGCATGGAAAACCTGCGCCGCGCCGCAGCGCTGCTCGTCTCGGATCTCGCCTCGACGATCCTCTTTCTCGTCGTGCTGCTCGCCACGCGCGAGGTCATGCTGGCGGTCGCGATCGGCGTCGCCGTCGGGCTCGCGCAGATCGGCTGGATGATCGCGCGCGGCAAGGCGATCGACGCGATGCAGTGGCTGAGCATCGGCCTGGTGGTGGCCGCAGGCGCGGCGAGCCTGCTCACCAGCGACCCGCGCTTCGTGATGCTGAAGCCGAGCGTCATCTATTGCGTCGTCGGCACCTTCATGCTGCGCCCGGGATGGATGAACCGCTATCTGCCGCGGGTCGCGGTCGAGCGGGTGCCCGATATCGCCTATGCGTTCGGCTTCGTTTGGGCCGGGCTGATGTACGCCTCCGCGGCGCTGAACATCGTTCTCGCGCTGAGCCTCGATCCGGTCACCTGGTCGGTGAGCATCTCGGCGTGGGGCATCGCGAGTAAAGTCGCCCTGTTCCTGATCCAGTTCGTCGTGATGCGCGGAATCGGCCGCCGTCGCGCAATCCGGCTCGCAGCCCATCCTTAAGGATATTTGCCATGACTCGCGACGCGACTGCGTCCAGCCGCAAGGCCCACCTCGACGCCTTGCTCCTGAATCTGCCGGGAGTCAGCGCAAGAAAAATCAATGGCCTCGACGCCTATTTCGTCGCCGACCGAATGTTCGCGTGCCTGAGCGGCGACGGCATCGGGCTGCGCCTGCCCGTCGCTACGGCGACCGAGCTGCAGTTTGCGCGGGATGATGTCGTGCAATTCCAGCCGCGCGGTCTGCCGAGCTCGCGGGAATGGATACAGATCAACCGGGCCGACGCGGCCAAGTACGCGAACGACCTGGAGCTTTTTCAGGCGTCGATCAGCTTCGTAAAAGCGGCCCGCTAGCCGACAAAGCGCGCGGTAGCGCGATTCGCAAGCGATAGCTGGGCCTGGCGCCGCCCGCGCTCCAGGCTATAGAGCCGGCTTTGCACCAGCTCGAGCGCGGCGTGGATCTCGCGACGCAGAAAATCCGCGCCGGCGAGCGCGCCGCGCGCGCGATGCTCGCTTGTCGACAGCAGCTCGGCCGCGCACTCCTCGAGTGCTCGCACCTTGTCGCGGCAATAGGCGTCGTCGATCGCTTCGCAAAGCTGCTCGCACTGCGCGAGCACACGGCGCAGCCGGCGTGGGTCGGCGGCGAGCCCGAGGTGCTCGTCGATGAGGCAGCGAAGCAGTGCCAGGCGGCTGCGGGCGAGGTCGAGATCCGGATAGCCCATGACGTAGTCCGATTGTGCGACTTGCGCGCGATTTAAGCTGTCGCAGTCTCCGGCGCCCTGCTGTCGGACGCGAACTACAAGCGCAGCTCGAGCGCCTGCCGGACTATTTACGTCCGGCGCGGACAGTGCTGCCCCGGTGATACAACTATTCCCGATGACGCGCCGCTTGCTGATCGTAGTTTCGTTGAGCTTGCTCAGCGGCTGCGCTTCGCTTCTCCTGCCGAAATCGAAGGAAGTGACCTCCAGCCCGTGGCAGTCGTTCCAGGACGCGCAGAACGCCTTCGACAAGATCATTCCCGGCACGACCACCATCCAGGACCTGCGGCGGATGAAGCTCGACCCGAGCACGAACCCGAACATCGCGATCCTGAATTACGCCGACGTGATGCGCCGGTTCATGCTCAACCCGTCGCTCTCGGTGAACGATCTCGACGACGGCGTGCGGCTTTGCGTGACCGCGAAGATCACCTGCCGCGGCTTCGAGATCAACCAGAGCCTGGTGCAGAAAAGCCGCAACGGCAACGTCGTGCTGGACGTGCTCGGCTTCTACCGCGAGACCCACACCGCGGGCTGGAAGTTCAACGGCCTCATCCTGCTCAAGGACGAGGTGGTGGTCTACAAGCTGACCAGCGGCCAGCCGGCGATCCAGCAGACCGAGGAGAACCAGAACCCCCTCGGGCCGGTGCAGGCCATCGGCAGCAAGGTAACCGGGGTGAGCTTCTAGGCGACGCGCTGCAGCCGGCGCTCGCGCAGCTTGCGCGCCACGTAGCGGCTGATCGAATGGATCGAGTCGAGGTTCTCCGGCACGATCTCCTCGTCACCGATCTCGATGCCAAATGTCTTCTCGAGGAACAGCATCAGCTCGAGCACGTTCACCGAGTCGATCACGCCCGCCTCGAGGAGCGACGCATCGGCCGGGAACGAGCCCGGCTCGCGCACGAACAGCGTCTCGCCGAGGAAGCGGCGCAGCGCGCCGCTCACGTCTTGCTGGAGGAAGCGTCGGGGAAGCCAACGGCGGACGGCTGCGCTGATCGTGTGCGTCATGAGATCGACTCCCGCGGGTGCGAGCGTCAACGATAAGCCAGCTTCGTGACAGGCCCTTCGGCAGGGGACCGAAGCCTTCCGGACTAGGGCTGCTACCCGCGGATCAGGGCTGCCAGCCGCCGCCGAGCGCCTTCATCAGGTCGACGCTGAAGGCCAGGCGCGCCTGGCGGTTGCGCACGTAGGCGAGCTCGGCGTCGTTGGCGGTGCGCTGCGCGTCGAGCACCTCGAGATAAGGCGAGTAGCCGGCCTGGTAGCGCGCGTTGGAGAGCTCGAGGGCGTTGCGCGCGGCACGCAGCCGCGTGTCGAGCTCGCCCTCGCTCTCGGCCGACTGCTGCACGTTCACGAGCGCGTCGGCGACCTCGCGGAAGCCGGTCTCGACCGCCTTCTGGTAGCCCGCCACCGCCTGCTCGCGCCGTGCGCGCGCCTGGTCGACGCGCGCGCTGCGCCGTCCGCCGTCGAAGATTGGCTGCGCCAGGGCGAAGCCGAGGCTCCAGATGACCGCGCCCGGGCCGCCGACCAGGTCCGCGAACTGGGCGCTTTGCACGCCGCCCGACGCCGTGAGCGAGATGGTGGGAAAGAGCGCGGCGCGCGCAATGCCGATCTGGGCATTGGCGCCGACCAGCACCTCCTCGGCCTGGCGAATGTCGGGACGCCGGTCAAGCAGTGCCGAAGGCAGCCCGGCGGGCGGCACCGGGGCGAGCGGCAGCTTGAACAGATCGCCGGCCGCGAGCGTCAGGTCGAGCCGGCCCGAGAGCTGCGCGAGCTGGTGCTCGACGAGGGCGCGCGTGCGCGCCGCGTCGCGCCGCTGCACGAGGGCGTCGGCGAGCGCGCCTTCGGCCTGGTAGACGTCGAGCTCCGGGGCGAGGCCCGCGTCCAGGCGCGCCCGGGCGATGTCGAGCGAGTCGCGCCGCACCTTGATCGAGCTGTCGAGCACGGCGATCTGCGCATCGAGCGAGCGCAGCGCGAAGTAGGCCTGCGCAACGGCGCCCTCGAGCGTGAGGTCGACCGTGTCGCGCGAGAAGCGCGACGCCAGCAGCCCGGCCTGCGCCGCCTCGTTGCCGCGCGACAGGCGGCCCCAGAAATCCACCTCGTAATTGGTCGACGCGAGGAGCTGGTAGTTGGGCCGCACGACCGCGATGCCCGGTGGTACCGGCGGCTGCGCGAGCCTGCTCACTGCGGTGCGGCTGTAGCCGCCCGAGAGGACAACGTCGGGATAGATCGTCGCACGTGCTTCGCGCAGCGCGCCCTCCGCTTCCATGACGCGCGCCGCAGCGAGGCGCAGGTCGGCATTGTTCTTGCGCGCCGTCTCCACCAGCTCGTCGAGCGTCGCATCGCCGTAGAGCTTCCACCAATCGGCAGCAAGCGCGGGCGCCTGGGGCGCCTCGGCGGCCGGGTATTGCGCCGGCAGCCCGACCTTCGGCCGCTCATAGTCCGGACCCACCGTCGTGCACGCAGCAACGACGCAAGCGCAAAACAGGGACAGACCACCTTTTCGCAAAGCGGGCTGGGTCATTTGGCGACTTGAGGAACACCCTCAACCGCGGCGCGCGGCCGTGCGCGCCGCGCCACGACCACGAAGAAAAGCGGAATAAAGATGGTCGCGATAAAGGTCGCTGCCAGCATGCCGCCGACCACGCCGGTGCCCATCGAGCGGCGCGCCGCCGCGCCGGCGCCGGTCGAGATCATGAGCGGCAGCACGCCGAGCACGAAGGCGAGCGAGGTCATGATGATCGGCCGGAAGCGAAGCCGCGCCGCGTTGAGCGCCGCCTCCACCGCCGATCGCCCCTCGAGGAAGCCCTGCTGGGCGAATTCGACGATCAGGATCGCGTTCTTCGCGGCGAGCCCGATCAGCACGACCAGGCCGATCTGGAAGTAGATATCGTTCTCCAGGCCGCGCGCGCCCACCAGGCTGAGCGCGCCCAGGACGGCGAACGGCACCGCGAACACGACTGCGAACGGCAGGAGCCAGCGCTCGTAGAGCGCGGCGAGGATCAGGAACACCATGACGATGGCGAGCGAGAAGGCGACCGCCGACTGCCTTCCCGTGCGCTTCTCCTGGAACGCCTGGCCCGACCAGGCGACCTGGTAGCCTTCGGGGAGCGCCTTGGCGGCGACCTGCTCGACGGCGGCGATGGCTTCGCCGGAGGACACGCCGGGCCGGCCGCTGCCGAGCACACGCGCGGCGAGGAAGCCGTTGAAGCGCTCGAGCTGCTCGGGCCCGACCACGTTGGACGTCTGGATGAGCGACTTGAGCGGGATCATCTCGCGCGTCGTGGTCGAGCGCACGTACACCGCGCCCAGGTCGTCGGGCTGCGCGCGGAACGGCGCATCGGCCTGCATCTGCACGCGGAACGTGCGCCCGAACTTGTTGAAGTCGTTCACGTAGAGCGCGGCCATCGTGCTCGAGAGCGCGTCGAACACGTCCTGCACCGGCACGCCGAGCGCGATCGCCTTCTCGCGGTCGACCTCCACCTTGAGCTGCGGCACGGTCGGCCGGTAGAACGAGTTGATGCCGGTGAGCCGCGGATCGGCGCGCAGCGCAGCGAGGAAGTTCTGTGTCACCTCGAAGAGCCGCACCGCGTCGGCGTTCGAGCGCGACTGCAGGTAGAGCTCGAAGCCGCCTGCCGTGCCGAGGCCGCGGATCGCCGCCGGGTTGAAGGCGAGGATCACGCCGTCGCGCAACCCCGCACCCTTGCGCGCGATGTCGGCGGCGATCGCCGGGGCGGGCAGCTTCTTCCTCTCGTCCCAATGCTTGAGCGGGATGAAGAGCGTCGACGAGTTCGTCTTGTTGCCGCCCCCGAGGAGGTCGAAGCCGTTGATCACCATCACGTTCTGCACGCCCGGCTCGGCGCGCGCGATGTCCGACAGGCTGGCGCTCACCGCGCGGGTGCGCTCGAGCGTCGCGCCGTCGGGAAGCTGCACCGCGCCGAACACGTAGCCCTGGTCCTCGGCGGGCACGAAGCTCGACGGAATGCGCAGGAACAGTCCGATCGCGCCTGCGAGCACGGCGACGAAAGCGAGCAGCGCGAGGCCGCGATGGCGCAGCGCGAGGTGCACCGTGGCGAGGAAGCGCTGCGTGAGCCAGGCGAAACCGCGGTTGAAAGGCTCGAAAATCCGTGCGTGGTGATCGCCCTTCTTCATCAGGATGGCGCACAGCGCCGGCGTCAGGGTGAGCGCGATGAAGCCCGAGATCACCACCGCGAAGGTGAGCGTCACCGCGAACTGGCGGTAGAGCTGGCCGGCGATGCCGCCCAGGAAGGCGACCGGAATGAACACCGCGCACAGCACGAGGATGATCGCCACCACCGCGCCCGACACCTCGCGCATCGCCTCGAGCGCCGCCTCGAAGGAGCCCATGTCGTTCTCGCGCATCAGGCGCTCGACGTTCTCGAGCACGACGATGGCGTCGTCCACCACGATGCCGATAGCGAGCACCAGGGCGAACAGCGTCAGCGTGTTCATCGAGAAGCCGACCGCCCACAGGCCGGCGAACGCGCCGATCAGCGACACCGGCACGGCGATCATCGGGATCAGCGTGGCGCGCCAGGTCTGGAGGAAGAGGAACACCACCGCGAGCACGAGCAGCGCCGCCTCGAAGATGGTGCCGCGCACCTCTTTGATCGAGGCGTCGACGAAGCGCGTCGTGTCGAACGGGATCGTGTAGTCCACGCCCACGGGGAAGTTGCCCTTCAGCTCCTGCATCTTGGCGCGCACCTCGTCGGCCACTTCCAGGGCGTTCGCGCCCGGCTGCAGGTAGGTCGCCATGCCGATCGTCTGCGCGCCGTCGAGCGTGTTCGAGGTGTCGTAGTTGAGCGCGCCGAGCTCGATGCGCGCGATGTCCTTCAGGCGCAGCACGCCGCCCGCGCCATTCGAGCGGATCACGATGTCGCCGAACTGCTCGGGCTCGACCAGCCGCCCGGTGGCGGTCACGGTATAAACGAAGCTCTGCCCGGGCGGCGCCGGCTCGGTGCCGATCTTGCCCGCCGCGTACTGCGCGTTCTGCGCGCGCAGCGCCGCGGCGACGTCGGCCGTCGTGATGCCGAGGCGCGCCATCTTCTCCGGGTTGATCCAGACGCGCATCGAGTAGTCGCGCGCGCCGAAGATCGTCACGTCGGCGATGCCGGGCAGGCGCTTCAGCTCGTCGACGATGTTGATCGAGGCGAAGTTGGAGAGGTAGAGCGTGTCGCGCTGGTTGCCGGGCGAGAGCAGCGACACGACGAGCAGGATGTCGAACGAGCGCTTCTGCACGATGACGCCGTTGCGGCGCACTTCGTCGGGCAGGCGCGGCAGCGCGATCTGCACCCGGTTATTGACGTTGAACACCGACTGGTCGACGTTCGTGCCCGGCTCGAAGGTGACCGTGATCGAGAGCGAGCCGTTGGAAGACGAGGTCGAGCTGAAGTACGAGAGCTTCTCGACGCCCGAGAGCTGCTCCTCGATCGGCGCGGCCACCGTGCGCGCCAGCGTCTCGGCGCTCGCGCCGGGATAGGTCGTGGTGATGAGCACCGTCGGCGGCGCGATCTCCGGGTACTGCGCCACCGGCAGCAGCTTCGCCGCCACCAGGCCGGCGATGACGATGATGATCGCGATCACGCCGGCGAACACCGGCCGATGGATGAAGAACTTGGACAAGTTATCCGGCCTTCTTCGCCGCGCCGGCGGGGGTCACCGGCGCATCGGGCCGCAGGCGCGCCAGGTTGTCGATGATCACGCGCTCGCCCGGCTTCAGCCCCTCGAGCACCACCCAGTCGTTGCCGAGCCAGCTTCCCGCCTTGATCGGCCGCTGCGCGGCCTTGCCCTCGGGCGTCGCCACCCAGACGTAGCGCCCACCCTCGTTCTGCTGCACCGCCTTCTGCGGCACGACGATCGCGTCCTTAGAGCCGGCGATGACGCGCACGCGCACGAACTGCCCGGGCAGGAGCTGCAGCTCGGGATTGGCGAGCTCGGCGCGCATCTGCACCGTGCCGGTCGCCGCGTCGACCGTCGAGCTGGCGAAGTTGATCTTCGCCTGCCTGCCATACGGCTTGCCGTCGGCGAGCTCGAGGCTTACCGCGACATCTTGCGCATCAACCCTTCTCAGGCTGGAAAACTCCGCTTCCGAAAGCGCGAAGCGCACCCAGATCGGGTCGGCCCGGGTGAGCGTGGTGAGCATCGCCGAGTCGTTGCCCGGCTGCACGAGGCTGCCGATCGACTGCTGCGAGCGCCCGGTGATGCCGCCGATGGGCGCGCTCACCGTGGTGTAGGAGAGGTTGAGGTCCGCCTGGCGCAGCCGCGCGCGCGCGACCTCGACCGCCGCGACCGACTGGCGCGCCGTCGAAGCGGCCTGGTCGGCCTCCTTCTGGCTGATGGCGCGCCGGTCGGCGAGCCCCTTCAGGCGCTCGAACTCGGCCTGCGCGAGCTCGTTGCGCGCGATCTCCTGGTTGAGCGCGGCGCGCGCCTGCGCCGCCTCGATCTCGAACGGCGCGCGCTCGATCTGGAACAGCGTCGCGCCGGCCTTTACCGAGTCGCCCTCGGTATAGAGCTGCTTCTCGAGGATGCCGGCGACGCGCGCCCGGACCTGCACTTCGCGCGAGCCCTCGGCGCGGCCCACGGCTTCGAACGCGACCGGCACCTTCTGCAGGGCCACTTCCACCACCCCGACCGGCAGCGCGGCCGCCGTTGCCGCCTTGGCCGCGTCCTTGCCCTGCTTCGCGTCGCCTTCGCTGCACGCCTGGACCAGGCAAACGGTCAAAACGAGTAGCCAGTTCGGGCTTCGTCCCCGGATTCTCGCGTTCATGATTTTTCTCCCGGGCGATACGCGCGCAGGAAGCAGTCGACGATGCGCGGCACGCGCCGCGATTCGGCCTCGACACCGTTCAGGCCGTAGAGCCGCCGCACGCGCTCCTGGCCGGCGAGCATCGAGAGAAAAAGCTCGGCGGCGAACTGCGGATCGTCGCGCCGCAGGCTGCCGGCGGCCATGGCGCGCGCGAGGAACGCGGCGAGGCGCTTCACCATGGCGCCCGCGCCGCCCTGGTAGACCGCGCGCGCGAGGCCGGGGAAGCGCGGCACCTCGGCCGTGAGCGTGCGGAACATGGCGAGGCCCTGGTCACCGAGCGCGCGCTTGCGGTAGGCGCGCGCGAAGCCGAGCAGCGCCGCGCTCACGTCGCCCGGGTCGGCCTCGAGCTCCACCAGGATGTGCTTGGCGAGGTCGCAGGCGGCGGCCTCGAACAGGCGGTCCTTGCTCGGGAAGTGGTGGTACACGGTCTGCTTCGCGACACCGGCGCGCCGCGCGATGTCGTCGACGCTCGCGTGGTAGCCGTTGCGCAGGAAGGCGGCGGCGGCGGCGCGCAGCACGCGTTCGCGGTTCTCGACGGCCAATGGACGCTCCCTGGGAACTAGACTAGACCGTGCAGTCTACCCCAATCCGCCTACCCCGACGGCAGCGTGACGAGGAAGCCTTCGCCGTCGCAGATCGCCTGGCCGCCGTGGCGGCGCGCGATCTGGCGCACGATGGCGAGGCCGAGGCCGATGCCTCCCGTGTACACCGAGTGCGCGCGGCGGTAGAACGGCTCGAAGATCCGCTCGCGCTCGGCCGGCGCGATCGGCGGACCCGCGTCGCGCACTCGCAGCTCGACGTGACCGTCCTTGCGCGCGAGCCGGACTTCCACCGGCGGCTTGCCGTGGCGTCTCGCGTTCTCGAACAGGTTGCGCACCAGGCGGCGCAGCAGCCGGTGCTCGCCGCGCACCGTGCCGGCGCTGCCTTCCAGGTGCACGTGCTCGTAGCGCGCCGCCTCCTCGGCGCACAGCCCGAGCAGGTCGACCTCCTCCAGGGCAAGCGCCTGCGGCGCCTCGAGCCGGCTGGCGAGCAGGATTTCGTCGATCAGCTCGTCGAGCTCGGCGATGTCGCGTCCCAGCTCCTCGGTCGGGGCCGGCGTGCCTTTCGTGCGCGCGAGCTCGAGCGCCATGCGGATGCGCGCGAGCGGCGTGCGCAGCTCGTGCGACGCGTTGGCGAGCAGCGCCTTGTGCGCGCCGATGAGCGCCTCGATCTGCCCGGCCGCGCGGTTGAAGCTCTCGGCGAGGCGGGCAACTTCATCGTGCCCTTCGACCGGGACGCGCGCCGACAGCTCGCCCGTACCGAGCGATTCGACCGCTCTCTGCAGCCGCTCGAGCCGGCGCGTGAGGCGGCGCGCGACGACGTACGCGCCGGCCGCAAGTGCGAGCAGCAGGAGCGCGATCGCCGCGAAGCCGGGCCCGCCTCCGCCGCGGCCCAGAGGATGGATGCCGCGCGCAACGAGCGTCCGGCCGTCGGCGAAGCGCGTGGAGAAGCTCCAGCGATCCCGGAGAGCGGGCGGCGTGCCGACCGCCGCGAGGAGCTCGCCGTCCGGGCCGTAGAGCGCGGCTGCCCCCGGCATGCCGGCCGCGAGCCTGTCGAGCGCCGCCTGCTGCGCGGCGCGCGGGCTGTCGGCCGGCGGCAGCGCCTGCTCGGCGAGGCGCGTGAGGAGCTCGTTGCCGCGGCGCGGCCCGGCGTCGGGGCCCAGCGCGTGCCACAGGCCGGCGATGACGAGCGCGAACAGCACGAGGCTCGCGAGCACCGTGAGGTAGAACCGCAGGTACAGCGGCAGACGCATGCGCTAATCCTGCGAGCGCGCGAAAACGTAGCCCGCGCCGCGCACGGTAACGATGCGCCGCGGGCGCTTCGGATCGTCCTCGATCGCCTGGCGAAGGCGGGAGATGTGCACGTCGATCGAGCGGTCGAACGCCTCCAGCGTCTCGCCCTTGACGAGGTCCATGAGCGCCTCGCGCGAGAGCACGCGGCCCGCGTTCTCGGCGAGCGCCACGAGCAGCGCGAACTGGTAGGCGGTGAGGGGCCGCTCTTCGCCGTCGATGCGCGTGCTGCGCGCGTCGCGGTCGATCTCCAGCCGCCCGAACACGAGCGGCTTCGCGCCCGGCTCGGCGTGGCCGCGCCGCAGGATGGCGCGCAGCCGCGCCAGCAGCTCGCGCGGCTCGAAGGGCTTCGGCAGGTAGTCGTCGGCGCCGAGCTCCAGGCCGACGATGCGGTCGGCCGCATCGCCGCGCGCGGTGAGCATGAGGATCGGCATGGCCGAGCGGCCGCGCACGCTGCGGCAGACCTCGAGGCCGTCGATGTCGGGCAGCATGAGATCGAGGATCAGCGCGTCGAACCGCTCGTGCGTCAGCCGTTCGAGCGCCGCCGTGCCGCTCGGCGCGGCGACCACGCGAAAGCCCGCCGCGCCGAGATACTCCGCCACCATCCCGGCGAGGCGCGCGTCGTCCTCGACGAGAAGCACGCGCTGCATCGCGTGCAGTATGGCAGGCGCTAGCCGCGCCAGTGGTGCCTGCGCTGAGCGAACTGCGCGAGGTGCTGGCGCTGCTCCGGCGTCAGGACGTCGGCGAGGTCGGCGAGCGCCTGGGTGAAGCGCCGGGACAGCTCGTCGGCCGTGGCGAGCTTGTCGACGCGCAGCTTCTCCAGGGCGGCGCGATCCACCTGCGCCGCGGAAAGGAGCGCGATGCCTTCGCGCCGCGCCTCGCCCAGCTTCTCGCGCAGTGGCCCGAGGTCGCGCGCGGCCTGCTTCACGATCGGCCCGATCTTCGCCTTCTGGTCCTCGGTGGCGTCGATCTCGACATAGAGGTGCTTGAGCATGCGATCGAGGTGCTCCTCCATGCGCGCCGGATCGATCGGCCCGTGGCCGAAGCCGCCGCCGCCGTGGGCCTGCGCCCGCCAGGCGAGCCCGGCGCCGAGCGCGCCCAGCGCCGCTGCGATTCCGGCCAGCCGGAACATCCGGCGGCGGGGGGGTTGCTTCTCCTGCCTTGTTTCCATCTGCTGCTCCCGTGGTTGGAACACGGGCGAAGCGTGCGCGACGCCTGTAACCGGCGTCTGTGCGGCAGGTAAAGTTTTATGAACGGATCAGGCGGGGTCGAAGGGGTGGCGCCTGACGATCGTCTCCTCGCGTTCCGGGCCGGTGGACACGAGATCGACCGGCACGCCGGCGAGCTCCTCGATGCGCTTCAAATAGGCCTGCGCGTTCCTGGGCAGCCCCTGCATCGACTTGATGCCGACGGTGCTCTCCATCCAGCCCGGCAGGTCCTCGTACACCGGGTGGCAGCGCTCCAGCTCCTCGGCGCCGACCGGCAGGATCTCGGAGAAGCTGCCCTCGAGCTTGTAGCCGACGCAGATCTTCACCGATTCGACGCCGTCCAGCACGTCGAGCTTGGTGATGCACAGGCCCGAGACGCCGTTCAGCTGGATCGAGCGCTTGAGCGCCGCGGCGTCGAACCAGCCGGTGCGGCGCGGCCGCCCGGTCGTCGCGCCGAACTCCTGGCCGCGCTGGCGCAGCCGCTCGCCGGTCTCGTCGATGAGCTCGGTCGGGAAAGGACCGCCACCGACGCGCGTGCTGTAGGCCTTGGTGATGCCGAGCACGTAGTGCAGGTGCATCGGGCCGATGCCGGCGCCCGCCGCCGCCGCGCCGGCGACGCAGTTGGAAGAGGTTACGAAGGGATAGGTGCCGTGGTCGATGTCGAGCAGCGAGCCCTGGGCGCCCTCGAACAGGAGATTCTTGCCGGCCCGGTTCGCGTGATACAGCGCGCGCGGCACGTCGGCGATGAGCGGCGCGAGGCGCGGCGCCAGCGCCAATGTTTCATCGAGGGTCTTCTGGTAGTCGACGGCCGGCTGCTTGTAATAGTGCTGCAGCACGAAGTTGTGGAAGTCGAGCAGCTCGCGCAGCTTCGCGGCGAAGCGGCGCTCGTCGAACAGGTCCTGCAGGCGCAGCGCGCGGCGCGCCACCTTGTCCTCGTACGCGGGGCCGATGCCGCGGCCCGTGGTGCCGATCTTCTTCTCGCCCTTCGCCGCCTCGCGCGCGTGGTCGAGCGCCGAGTGGTAGGGCAGGATGAGCGGGCATGCCTCCGAGAGCGACAGGCGCGCCACCACGCCGCGCACCCCGCCGGCCTCGAGCTCGTCCATCTCCGCGACGAGCGCCTGCGGCGAGACCACCACGCCGTTGCCGATGAAGCAGTCGACGCTCGAGCGCATGATTCCCGACGGGATCAGGTGCAGCACGGTTTTCTTGCCGCCGACGACCAGCGTGTGCCCGGCGTTGTGGCCGCCCTGGAAGCGCACGACGCCCTGGGCGCGGTCGGTGAGCCAGTCGACGATCTTGCCCTTGCCCTCGTCACCCCACTGGGTGCCGATCACCACGACGTTCCGCGCGCTCATTTCGTCACCGCCGCAACCGTCCTCAGATCGATCGAAAAGCCCGTCGCGGGGCGAGCCCGCCCGAACGCCTTGCCGACCTCATCGTACCGCCCGCCTCGCGCAACGGCACTCGTTACGCCTTCGCAATACGCGTCGAACACCACTCCCGAGTGATAGTGGTAGCCGCGCAGCTCCGCGAGGTCGAAGCTCACCGGCACCGGGCACGCCTTGGCGAGCGCGCGCAGCGTCTTCAACGCATTTCTCAATTCAGGAATTTTCGGCAGCCGCTTGGCGGCAAGGTCCAGCACCTCGGCGCCGCCATAAAGCTGCGGCAGGAGAAGCAGCGCCTCGCCGGTCTTGGCGTCGAGCGGCCCGGCGAGCCGCTCGATCTCGGGCGCGTCCTTCCGCTGCAGCGCCTCGAACAGCCCGGCTTCGAGCTCGGCGCCCACGCCGGCGGCATGCACCAGCGAGCGGAACACGGCGACATGCCCGATGTCGAGCCGCAGGCCCTTCAATCCGGCGCTCCTGAGCGCGTCGCACAGCAGCTTCGCGATCTCCACGTCGGCGCCGTCGCCCGCCGCGCCGTACATCTCCGCGCCGATCTGGATCGGCTCGCGCGTCGCGCCCGGGCTGGCCGGGCGGGTATGCAGCACGCTGCCGCAGTAGCAGAGCCGCGTCACGCCCTTATGGTTGAGAAGGTGCGCGTCGATGCGCGCCACCTGCGGCGTGATGTCGGCGCGCACGCCCATGGTGCGGCCCGAGAGCTGGTCCACCACCTTGAACGTGCGCAGCTCGAGGTCGCGGCCGGTGCCCGTGAGCAGCGAGTCGGTGTACTCGAGCAACGGCGGCATCACGAGCTCGTACTTGCGCTTGAAGAACAGATCCAGGATGCGGCGCCGCAGGCGCTCGATGCGCATCGCCTCGGCGGGCAGGATGTCCTCGACATATTCGGGGAGAATCCAGCGCATCTAGCTTCTCGCCCAGACGAGCAGCAGCAGGCCGACGATGATCGAGGACAGGCCGACGAAGCGGATCTGGCCGTCGGTCATCTGGGTGATGCGGCGGAACGTGTCGCGCCAGAGGTTCGGCGCGACGAACGGCAGCACGCCTTCGAGCACGAGCATCAGGGCAAACGCCATGAGGAACGTCGTGCCCATCGCTCACTTTCTCGATGGCGGGGCGGCCTGCTTTCCGAGCGAATCCCTGAAGTAGCGCAGGAACTCCGAGTTCGCCTCGAGCAGCATCATGTCGTTGCGGCCGCGGAAGATCGTGCGGTACGCGTCCATGCTGCGGTAGAAGGCGAAGAACTCGGGGTTCTGCGAGAACGCAGAGGCGTAGATCGCCGCAGCCTTGGCGTCGCCCTGGCCGCGCACGCGCTGCGCGTCGCGGTAGGCCTCGGCGAGGATCACCTCGCGCTGGCGGTCGGCGTCGGCGCGCACCTTCTCCGCCTCGGCGGCGCCGGTCGAGCGCTGCTCGTTGGCGATGCGCTTGCGCTCCGCCTCCATGCGGCGGTAGACCGACTCGCTCACCTCGGCGGGCAGGTCGACGCGCTTGAGCCGCACGTCGATCACCGCGACGCCGATGCGCTTCAGATCCTGGTCGACCTTCTCGCGCACGCGCGACATGATGTTCTCGCGCTCCCCCGAGACCACCTCGTGCACGGTGCGCACGCCGAACTCGTCGCGCAGCGTTCCGGACACGGTCTGGCGGATGCGCGTCTGGGCGCGGAACTCGTCGCCCTGCACGCTGACGTAGTACTGGCGCACGTCGTTGATGCGCCACTTGACGAACGAGTCGACGAGCACCGGGCGGTTGCCCTGCGTGAGGAAGCGCAGCGGCTCGGCGTCGTCGTAGGTGAGGATACGCATGTCGAAGTGGCGCACGTTCTGCAGCAGCGGCCACTTGATGTGCAGGCCGGGCTCGCGCACCACCTCCTTCACTTCGCCGAGCTGGAAGACGATCGCGTTCTGGCGCTGGTCGACGGTGAACAGCGTGCCCGAGACG
>CAYZFN010000074.1:0-30371 GCA_964477695.1 uncultured Enterobacteriaceae bacterium
GCGGCGCCGGCGTGCGTGTTCGCCGGCGTGGACGTGTTCGGCGGCGAGAGCTAGACCGGGGAGGAAGTCGTCGTTATGCGCACAGCAGAATTGCGGGTCGCCCTACAGGGCGGGGCACGGCGCCTGCATGGCGCGGGGAAAACCCGAGGAGACCCGAACGATGCGCCAGCAATTCGTGGAGAAATACGTGCAAGCCGTGCCCGAGCAGCCCGGAATCTACACGCTCTGGGACCACGCCCATCCGGTCTATATCGGCCGCACTGCGCCAAGCTCGAACCTGCGTGCCGAGCTCGGCCGTGCGCTCGTCCTGGCGATGCTCGAGGACCTCACGGCGAGCCATTTCTCCTTCGAGGTGACGCAGGCGCCGAAGACGCGCGCGGTGGAGGAGCTGCGCGGTCACTTCGAGCGCTGGGGCAGCCTGCCGCGCTACAACGAGCGCGCCGCATCGCGCGATCCGCAGCCCGTCGCAGCCAAGGAGCCGGTGGCCGCGCGTCGCTGAGGGCGGCTTGAGAGAGCAGTTCTTCGCGCTGGCGGAGCGGCTGGCGATGTCGCTGCGCGCGGACGAAGTGCTGCTCTGCAATCTTTCGGCCGAGCGCTCGGACTTCGTGCGATTCAACCAGGCGCGCGTACGCCAGGCCGGAAGCGTAGCGCAGGGCTACCTAGGGCTGCGCCTCGTGCGCGGCCGGCGGCACGCCTCGGCCAGCGTATCGCTCACGGGCGATGACCGCGGCGACTTCGCGGGGGCCAAAGACGCGCTCGCAAGCGTGCGCGAGGCGCTGGCAAGCCTGCCCGAGGACCCGTGGCTCCTGTTCAACCCGACGCCACAGTCGACGACGAGCGTGCGGCGCGGCTCGTTGCTCGCCCCGCAGAACGTGATCGGCGAAATCCTCGCTGCCGCAAAGGACAAGGATCTGGTCGGCATCTACGCCGGCGGCACGCTGTATCGCGGCTTCGCCAACTCGCTCGGCCAGCAGAACTGGCACGAGGTCGACAGCTTCAATTTCGACTGGAGCCTCTACCAGGAAGGCGATCGCGCCGTGAAGACGAGCTACGCCGGGCTCGACTGGCGCAGCGAGGAGCTGCGCTCGAGGATGGCCGCCGCCGCCACGCAGCTCGAGCTGCTCGCCGTTCGACGCCGGGAAATCGCGCCGGGCGAATACCGCGCCTTCCTTGCGCCACGCGCGATGGAAGACATCGCCGGGCTCCTCGCATGGGGCGGATTTTCGGCGCGGGCGCGCGAGACGAAGCAAAGCCCCCTGCTCCGCATGCAGGGCGAGGCGAGGCTTTCCCCGCAGGTGAGCCTCGCCGAGAACAGCGCCGAAGGCCTCGCTGCGGGATTCCAGGCCGAGGGGTTCATCAAGCAGCCGAAGGTTTCGCTCATCGCGGAGGGAAGGCTGGCCGAGCCGCTGATCTCGCCTCGTTCCGCCAGGGAGTATGGCCTGGCCACGAACGCGGCGAACGCGGCGGAGGCGCCGGAGTCGCTCGATTTCTCTGCCGGAACGCTGGACGAGCGCGACGTGCTCGGCCGGCTCGAGCGCGGGCTCTATATCTCCAACCTGTGGTATCTCAATTTCTCCGATAGGCCCGCCGGGCGCATCACCGGCATGACGCGCTTCGCGACTTTCTGGGTCGAAGGCGGGCGCATCGTTGCGCCGGCGGTTCCGCTGCGCTTCGACGATTCGATCTATCGCCTGCTCGGCGACAAGCTCGCCGCGCTGACGAAGCGCCGCGAGCTGCTGCTCGATACGTCGACCTACGGCGAGCGCTCGACCGCGAGCGCGCTCCTGCCCGGCGCGCTCGTCGAGGCTCTGCGCTTCACGCTGTAGTTTCCAACCACTTCGCGGTATCGGCGGCGACGTGGTCGACCGGCTGCAGCTCGTCTTCGCTCGGCCGGTAGGGGCGCTCGTAGTGCGTGGAGAGCATGCCGAGCAGCGCCCCCGATCGTGCGATGAGCGGCGTGGATTGCACGGCGCGCGCGCCGGCGTCGAGCATCACCTCTCGCGCCTCGGTACCGGCGAAGATCGCGTCGCGATCCACGTCCGGCACGACTAGCCGCGCGCGCTTCTGCATTGCGGCCCCGCACGCCGAGCGCCCGTCGTTCACGCACGCGAAGAAATCGAGGAAGCGCTTTGCGAAGCCGACCTGCACGGCGATCGTCAGCCCGCCGGGACCCGCGATCTGGATGTTGCCGCGCTCGGCGCCGGTGGCTGCGAGAGCCGTGCAGAGCGCGGAGCTCAGCCTGCGCGACTGGACCGCTTCGAGCAGCTGCTTGGTGCGTTCCAGCGTTGATGCCGTGCGCTCGGCGAGCTCCTGTTGCGAGCGCTGCAGGATGGCGAGCCGCTCCTCGGCGATTCGGCTGGGCGGCGTGCTGATGATGTCCACCGTCCGCAGGAACACATCGAGCGGCGGCTCGGCGGCGCCTTCGAGCCAGGCTTGCAGCCGGGGCATCGGTACGCCGAGCCGCTCGCACAGCGCGGCCCTTCCCCCGGCGACGGTGAGCGCACGCTGGAGTGCCTTCAGGTAAATGCCGGGTGCTCGGAGCTCCATGCGTCGAGTTTGGCGTGCCGGTCGAAAGAAATCTACCGTTGTCGTTGGTTATCTCGGGCGGTCCGGGCGTTGCTCGGCGACCTTTGCCGCGCTGCACGCGCGGCATGCGCCCATGGCCAAGCCCTTAACCCCGCTGCCAGGGTGCGCGATCGGCCGGAAAGGGACCGACCTGCGCGCCATCGTGTCGGCGAGAAGCGACGACGAGGTGCAGAACTGCTATCGCGCCATCGCCGCCGAGTGCATTCAGCACCAGTGCCGGCGGGTGCTGGTGATCGGCCATTCGATCTCGGATGCCTTCGTGCACCTTGCCGGGCGTGACGCGCTTCGCTCCGTCGCGCTGGCGGGCTTGCCGCCGGGCTTCCGTCTCGCGCTCGTAGCCGCGACGCCGGACCTGATTGCGATATTTGACACAGCGGTGCTGGAGGCCGGGCGGCTCGGCATCGCGGCGCGCCGCTTCACGAGCGAGGACGACGCTGTGTGCTGGCTCGCCTCTTAGCTTAAAATCGACAAAAAAGGGAAGGGCTAAGGGAGGCCCCATGACGAAAGCTGTTCGGGCGGCGCTCGGCGCGTGCCTTCTGCTCACGCTCGCCGGCTGCATGACCCCTTATCAACCGCACGGGCTGACCGGCGGCTACAAGGAAGAGAAGCTCGAGGAAGACACCTATCGGGTGAGCTTCTACGGCAACGGGCACACGCCGCGCGCAGTCGTGCTCAAGTACTTCCTCTACCGCTGCGCCGAGCTCACGCTCGACCGCGGCTACGCCTACTTCGAGCTGTACGCACCTGAGCGTGCTCGCACCTCCTGGGAGCAAGGCCCGTTCATCAAGGTCGCCGGCAAGGCGCCGCCGCCGGTGGTCACGTACACGCCCGGTGTACAGGTCACGACGTGGAGCGCATCGGGCATCGTGCGCATGTACCGGGAGGACATCATGGCGCCCTCGCCGACGCTTTTCCACGCGCGCGACGTCGTGGCGGCGCTCAGCTCCGACGTGCACTCCGGCAACCCAAGCCCGACCGTGCCGGCCAAGTTTCGCGCCGTCGAGGGCAAGTTTCCCGTCATGCCGCTCAATCGCACGCAGCGCGCCGAACCGCCCGCCGAAGCGGCGCAGCCGGCGGGCGGCCCGGTCAACCTCGACGACCTGCAAGGGCTGATGCCCGGCAAATGAGGCCGCGCGCTATGAATCGTCCGCAAGGAGCACCCGCCATGCCGCTCACCGTCAAGCGCCCGATCCTCTTCGCCGTCGGCCTTCTCGGCTTGACCTCGGCTGTGCATGCCCTCGAGCCGTCGCAGCTGTTCGACAAGGTCTCGCCGAGCGTCTGGGTGGTGCGCACCTTCGATGCCGGCGACCGTCCGATCGGGCTCGGCAGCGCGGTGGTCATCGGCCCGGGCCGCCTGGTGACGAACTGCCACGTGCTCACGAAGGCCAGCGCGGTGGTGGTCAGGCGGAAGAACGTAATGTACGAAGCGAAGCTCGAGCATGCCGACGCGCCGCGCGATCTTTGCCTGATCAGCGTGGAGGGATTTACGGCGCCCGCCGTCGAGATCGCGCCGCGCGAGAGCCTCAAGGTCGGCGAGAAGGTCTACGCCATAGGCAATCCGCGCGGCTTCGAGATGACGCTGAGCGAGGGCCTGATCTCCGGCTTGCGCGGCGAATGGGCCGACGGCAGCCACGTGCTGCAGACCACCGCGCCCATCTCGCCCGGTTCGAGCGGCGGCGGGCTCTTCGACGAGAAGGGGCGCCTCGTCGGCATCACGACCTTCACGCGGGTCGATGCGCAGAACATCAATTTCGCGCTGCCCGCCGAGTGGATCGCCGAGGTGCCGGCGCGCTCCGAGGCCGCCATCGCCAAACGCAAGGAACCGGTGCAGCCCGCCGGCACGGTTGGCGCAGCGGTCCAGGCATCGCCGCCGGGCTACCCGGCCTCGGGAACGGTCTGGGTGTACCGGATCACCGAGCGCGCGAACCGCAACCGCGTCTCGCAGATCACCGTGCGCGCCGACCACGTGGACAAGGAGTTCGTCGAGGAGACGGTGATTCTCGCGAGCGGCGAGAGCTCGCCCGCGCGCCGCACCGTCAGCACGCGCGATGCGCGCTTCCTGCGCTACAACCTCGGCCGCGATTCGGAATTCGTCGAGATAGCGCCTTATCTCCTCAGCCTGAACGAGGGCAAAGCCCCGGAGGACGAAGTGCGGCCGACCGGCTATTCGACGCAGAACGGCATGCCGATCGCCTTCCGCGCCGACTGGGTCACGAGCGTCGTGCCGCACGACTGGGAAGAGGTCACCGTTCCCGCCGGCACGTATCGCGCGCTTCGCTACGAGATCAACGCCAAACGGGCCTCGGCCGCGATGTCGGGCGCCGGCTCGCAGCAGCTCACCGAGTTCAAGATGAACGTCTGGTACTCGCCGGACGTGCGGCGCATGGTGAAGCTCGAGCACCAGGTCTGGGCGTTCAACCCATCGCCGTACGCGAACGACGAGGTCGAGCTGGTCGAATACCGCGCGCCGCACTGATTTCCGGCCCGTGCCCGATTTAAGATTGGGCATGGCAGAGAACTGGCTCAGCGTGCGCGACATCCTCGCCGGCCGCGCCGCGAAGGACGCGCCGGTCACGGTGAAAGGCTGGGTGCGCACCCGGCGCGATTCCAAGGCGGGCATCTCGTTCGTCCACGTCTCCGACGGCTCTTCGTTCCACCCCGTCCAGGTCGTGGCGCCGAAGGACCTGTCCAACTACGAGAGCGATGTCGTCCGGCTCACCGCCGGTTGCGCGATCGAGGCGACCGGCGCGATCGTGCCTTCGCCGGCGAAGGGCCAGCCCTTCGAGATGCAGGCCGCCGCGATCCGCGTCGTAGGCTGGGTGGACGACCCCGACCGCTACCCGATCCAGCCCAAGCCGCATTCGCTCGAGTTCCTGCGCGAGGTCGCGCACCTGCGGCCGCGCACCAACGTGATCGCGGCGGCGACGCGGGTGCGGCACACGATCGCCGGGGCGATCCACCGCTTCTTCGACGGGCGCGGTTTCGTATGGGTGAACACGCCGATCATCACCGCCGCCGACGCCGAAGGGGCGGGCGCCCTGTTCCGTGTTTCGACCCTGGATCTGGCGAACCTGCCGAGAGCGGAGGGCAGGATCGATTTCGCAAAGGACTTCTTCGGGCGCGAGACCTTCCTCACCGTCTCCGGCCAGCTCAACGTCGAGGCCTATTGCCTCGCGCTCAGCAAGGTCTACACGTTCGGCCCGACTTTCCGCGCCGAGAACTCCAACACCAGCCGCCACCTCGCCGAGTTCTGGATGATCGAGCCGGAGATCGCCTTTGCCGACCTCGCCGCCGATGCCGAGCTGGCCGAAGCGCTTTTGAAGTTCACGTTCAAATCATTGCTGGAGGAACGTGGCGACGACATGGCTTTCTTCGACGAGCGCATCGAGAAAGGGCTCGTCGCCAAGCTCGAGGGCATCGTCCGCTCGGAGTTCGCGCGCATGGATTACGGCGAGGCGATCTCGGTCCTGGAGCGCGCCAGCGAGAAGTTCGAGTTCCCGGTCAAGTGGGGCGCCGACCTGCAGTCCGAGCACGAGCGCTATCTCACCGAGAAGCATGCCAAGCGACCGGTCATCGTCATGAACTACCCGAAGGCGATCAAGGCCTTCTATATGCGCGTGAACGACGACGGCAAGACCGTGGCGGCGATGGACGTGCTCGCGCCCGGCATCGGCGAGATCATCGGCGGCAGCCAGCGTGAGGAGCGGCTCGACGTGCTCGACGCGCGCATGGACGAGATCGGCATCGACCGGAGCCACATGGCCTGGTATCGCGACCTGCGCCGCTACGGCAGCGTGCCGCACGCCGGCTTCGGCCTGGGCTTCGAGCGGACGATCGCCTACGCCACCGGGCTCTCCAATGTGCGCGACGTGATTCCCTTCCCGCGCACGCCCGGGCACGCCGATTATTAGCGGTAGAAGATGTGCCGCCCGATGCGCGCGATGCGCGTGTGGTCCTTGGCCCAGTCGGGGGTGACGTAGGTGGCGTGGTAATAGCGCGCGCCGGCTAGCGTCGGGGTGTGCCGCTGCCAATAGACCATTTCCGCCACGCGCTGCGCGCTCTCCCAGGCCTTGCCGCGCGGCTGCGGCAGGTTGCGGATGCTCGTCCACGAGAATGCGCCCGGCTCGTAGACGACCGCGCACACCGTCTTGCGGAAAGGCCCCCAGCCGCGGCGGTTCATCGTCACTTCGCCCACCGCGTACTGCCCGGCCAGCGGCTCGCCGCGCGCCTCGTAGTACACGTTCTTCGCCAGGCAGGCGAGATTCTGCGAGTGGAAATCGCGCTCGCGCCTGGCGCGCGCGTCGCGGTCGGCGAAGACCTGCAGCAACGCCGCGGCGAGCGAGCCGATGACGAGCGTCGTGACGGCGAAGAACAGGATCGCGCCGAGCTCGAGCCGGTGCCAGAAAAGACGCAGCTTCCAGAGCATCCGGCGACCTTAGCCGCGGACCTGCAGCGGCGGAAGGGGAAAATGCCCGCCTGCTTTTTAACCCTTGCGTGTTTTGGCATACTGCGCCTCCACACCGAGGAGGAGTCCGTTGAAGGCCCCGTCGTTCGCCTATGCGAAAGCCCGCTCGCTGGCCGAGGCGTTCGACCTGCTGGAGCGCCCCGGCGCACGCATCCTCGCCGGCGGCCAAAGCCTGATTCCGTCGCTCAACATGCGGCTCGCGCAGCCCGAGCTGCTAGTGGACATTACTGCGCTTCCGCTTAAGGAGATCGTGCTGCAGAAAAATGGCCTGCGGCTGGGCGCGCTGCTCACGCATTGCGCGATCCTGAACTCTGCCGATGTGGCAAAGAAAGTCCCGCTGCTCGCCGAAGCGGCGCGGCATGTCGCGCATCCGGCGATCCGCAACCGCGGCACGCTCGGAGGCAGCCTTGCGCTCGCGGATCCGGCGGCCGAGTACCCGGCGGTGGCCCTCGCGCTTAACGCGATGATCGTGCTGGCGAGCCGCAAAGGCGAGCGGCGCGTGCCGGCCGACGCGTTCTTCAAGGGTCTCTTCGAGACAGACGTCGCTCCGGGCGAGATGGTCGTGGCCGCCGAGTTCCCGCCGGCCGAGCGCTCGATCTTCCTCGAGCTCGCGCGGCGCCACGGCGATTACGCGATCATCGGCCTGGCCGGCGTCGCCGGGCGCTCGGGCAGGCGCATCGCCTTCCTGGGCGCGGGTGCGACGCCGGTGCTTGCGCTCCAGGCGGCCAAGGAGAGCGTGCTGGACCAGGCGCAGCGCGCCCTGGAGAAGGATCTGCAACCGCCCGCCGATCTCTACCATTCCTCGGCAACCAAGCTCCATCTCGCCAAAGTCCTGCTCGCTCGCGCGTGGAACACGCTCTCGACATCTCACTGACCGTCAACGGCACGCCGCTGACGCGGCGCGTCGCGCCGCGACTGCACCTGGTGGACTTCCTGCGCGACGAGCTCGGCCTCACCGGCTCGCACGTCGGCTGCGAGCACGGCGTGTGCGGCGCCTGCACGGTGCGCGTGAACGGCGAGATCGTGCGCGGCTGCCTGATGCTCGCCGTGCAGGCGGACGGCTGCCGCATCGATACCGTGGAGGGCCTTTCCGACTCGAGAGAGCTGGCCCGGCTGCAGAAGGCCTTCCACGAGCACAACGCGCTGCAGTGCGGGTTCTGCACGCCGGGAATGCTCATGGCGGCGCAGGACCTGCTGGCATCCGGCAAGCAGCCGACGCGGGAAGAGATCAGGGCGCATATCTCCGGCAACTATTGCCGCTGCACCGGCTACCAGGCGATCGTCGACGCCATCGAAGAAGCGAGCCATGGGTAAGGCCGAGCTGCCGCTGCACGCGCCCGGCACGCAGGTCGATCGCGGCTACATCGGCCAGAGCGTGCCGCGTCCGAACGCGCAGCGCCTGCTGCAGGGCCGCGGCGCCTTCATCGACGACCTTCGCTTCCCGCGCCTCGCGCATGTCGCGTTCTTTCGCAGCCCCTACGCTCACGCGCGAATAAAAAGCCTGGACTTTGAAAAAGCGCGCAGATCTGCGGGCGTCATCGGCGTCTTCGACGGCCGCGCGGTAGCCGAGTACTGCACGCCCTGGGTCGCCGTGCTCGCGCACCTTAAAGGCATCCGCTCGCCCGCGCAGCACGCGATCGCCATCGAGCGCGCGTGCTGGCAGGGCGAGGCCTGCGCGGCGGTGGTCGCCGAGTCGCGCTCGCAGGCCGAGGATGCGGTGGCGCTCATCGAGGCGGAATGGCAAGAGCTGCCGGTCGTGGTCGACATGGAAGCTTCGCTGGCGGGCAAGACCGTCATCCATCCGGAGCTTGGAGACAACATCTGCTTCAAGCGCGAGTTCGATACCGGCGGGGTGGACGAGGCGTTCGCGCAGGCCGACCTGGTCGTGGCGGAGACGTTCCACTTCGGCCGCCACACCGGCGTCTGCCTCGAGGGCCGGGCGATCCTCGCCGATTACAACGCGGCCGAGCATTCGCTTACGGTGTACCAGGCGACCCAGGCGCCGCACATGATGCAGGACATCTTCTCGCGCCATCTCGGGATCCCGGAGGCGAACGTGCGCGTCATCACGAAGGACATCGGCGGCGCCTTCGGTATCAAGGTGCACGTCTACCCCGACGAGATGGCGACTGCCGCGCTCTCGGTGATGCTGCGTCGGCCGGTCAAGTTCATCGCCGATCGCCTCGAGTCGTTCGTCTCCGACATTCACGCGCGCGAGCACCGTGCAAAAGTGCGCCTTGCCTGCCGGAAGGATGGCACCATCCTCGCGTTCGACCTCGATGACCTGACCGCCATCGGCCCGTACTCGGTCTATCCGCGCACCAGCGGCATCGAGGGAAACCAGGTCGTGAACCTCACCGGCGGCCCGTACAAGCACCAGAAATACCGCGCGAAGATGCACGTCGTGTTCACGAACAAGAACGTAACGTGCCAGTACCGCGCGGTCGGCCATCCGATCGCAGTGGCGCTGACCGAAGGCATCGTCGACATCGCCGCGCAGAAGCTCGGCATGGATACGGCCGAGTTCCGCCGGCGAAACCTGATTGCCGACGACGCCTATCCGTACATATTTCCCTCCGGCCTCAGGTTCGAGAAGCTGTCGCACCACCGCACGCTGAACAAGCTGCTCGACGTCATGCGCTACGACGAGCTGCGCAGGGAGCAAAAGCAGCTTCGCGCCCAAGGCGTTTTCCGGGGAATAGGGTTGGCCGCGATGATCGAGGTGACGAACCCGTCGCCGGCGTTCTACGGCGTCGGCGGAGCGCGCATCTCGGCGCAGGACGGCGCGACGCTGAGGCTCGAGCCGACCGGCATGCTGACCGTGATGTGCAGCGTGACCGAGCAGGGACAGGGCACCGAGGCGGTGTTTGCGCAGATCGCGGCAAGCGCGCTCGGCGTGTCCCTCGAGAAGGTGAGGGTCATCACCGGCGATACTGGCGTGACGCCCTATGGCGGCGGCACGTGGGCGTCGCGCGGCGCGGGCATCGGCGGCGAGGCGGTGCTGCAGGCGGGGAGGGCGCTGCGCTCCAACGTTCTCGACGTCGCGGCGGCGCTCCTGAAATTGGACAAGGCGGAGCTCGACATCGCCGGCAACGCCGTCGTCAACAAGCTCACGCTCGAGAAAAAGCTGGATCTCGCGGAGCTCGGGCGCGTCGCCTACTTCAGGCCGGATACGCTGCCCATCGACTTCCAGGCCGAGTTGACGGTGACGCGCCACTACACGCCGCGCCACTATCCGTTTACCTTCACCAACGGCATCCAGGCCTCGTGGCTCGAGGTCGATCCGGACACCGGGTTCGTGAAGCTGATCAAGCACTGGTGCGTCGAGGACGCGGGTACGCTGATCAACCCGATGCTGGTCGACGAGCAGATCCGCGGCGGCGTCGTGCAGGGCATCGGCGCTG
The DNA here is from genome assembly GCA_964477695.1 of uncultured Enterobacteriaceae bacterium. Lineage (GTDB taxonomy): Bacteria > Pseudomonadota > Gammaproteobacteria > Burkholderiales > SG8-39 > SCGC-AG-212-J23. The sequence goes on from CAYZFN010000074.1 coordinate 10,456, forward strand.
CGCTCTTCGAAGAGTGCCTGTACGGGCCGGACGGGCAGATCCTGAACGGCAACATGGCCGACTATCTCGTCCCGATGGCGGGCGAGATGCCCGACATCGTCTGCGCGCACGTCGAGACGCCGACCGAGCAGTCGCAGCTCGGCGCGAAGGGCGTAGGCGAGGCGGGCACCGCCGGCGCGCCCGGCGCGATCATGAATGCGATCAACGACGCCCTCCTCCCGCTTGCTGCCCGGGTAACCGCGATGCCGTTCACGCCGGAGCGGATCCTCAAGGCACTGCGCAAAGTATGAAAGACGCGAAAGTCCAGTCGGCGATCTCGCACTGGGCGCCGCGCTTCGTTTCGAACGGCGTGCTGCTCGCCGATTTCGAGGAGGTCACGGCCGCGCTCGATCGGTGGGAAGACTGGTGCGCGGCATGGAGCCGGCGTGCCGCGGTGCACGAGCAGCTGGGAAAGGATGCGCTGCGCGAGGGGTTCAAGCTCACCGCCGGCGAGCACCTGGTGCGCGCCGCGATCTACTATCACTTCGCCAAGTTCGTGTTCGTTCAGGACCTGGACCAGATGCGCGCCGCGCACATGAAGGCGGTCGAGTGCTATCGCGACGGCGTGGCGATGCTGAAGCCGCATCCGGGGAAGCGCGTCGCCATCCCCTTCGAGGGCAAGACCCTCTTCGGCGTGCTGCGCGGCTCGGGGCCCGTGCTCATCATGGCGCCGGGGCTCGATTCGACCAAGGAGGAGCTGCACGCCTACGAGGAGCCCTTCCTCGCGCGCGGCCTGGCGACGCTGGCGATCGACGGACCGGGGCAGGGCGAGGCGGAGTACGAGATTCCGATCGCCGGCGACTATGAGCGCGCGGCGAAGGCGGTCTGCGACTGGATCGAGACGCGCGGCGACCTCGATTCGCGCAGAATCGCCATCTGGGGCGTGAGCCTCGGCGGCTACTACGCGCCGCGCGCCGCGGCCTATGAGAAGCGCATCAGGGCGTGCATCGCGCTTTCCGGCCCTTTTGAATGGGACAGGATCTGGGATGCGCTTCCCGATCTGACGCGCGAGACGTTCCGCGTCCGCTCCCACGCGGCCAATGAGGCGGAGGCGCGCGCCAACGCAAAGAAGCTCACGCTGGCGGACGCCGCGCGGCAGATTCGCTGCCCGATCTTCGTGGTCGCCGGCCGCCAGGACCGGCTCGTGCCGGCGGCGGACGGCGAGCGCCTGGCGCGCAGCGTCGCCGGGCCGGTGGAGCTCCTGGTTGTCGAGGACGGCGGGCACAATGCCAACAACCGTCCGTATCGTTACCGCAGCCGCACGGCCGACTGGCTGGCGGCGCAGTTCGGCTTACCGAAGCTATAAACAAAGGAGGGTGAGATGCGATCCGTAGTCAGAAGACTCGCCGTGCTTGCCAGCGCGGCCTCGTTGAGCGTCCTCGCGGCATCGGCGCTCGCGCAGCAGTTTCCAACCAGGACGGTGCGCTTCGTCTCCGGCGTGACGCCGGGCAGCGCATCCGACACCATGGCGCGCATCCTGGCGGAAAAGCTGCAGGCGAAGTGGGGCCAGGCGGTGATCGTCGAGAACAAGCTCGGCGCGGGCGGCATGGTCGGCGCGCGCTACGTCGCCGATTCGGAGCCCGACGGCCATCTGATCATGATGTACGCCTCGGCCTTCACCGTGTCGCCGCTCCTGCAGCCCGACGTGCTGAAGACGAGCGAGCTGCAGCCCGTGGCCACGGTGGCGACGATTCCGACCGTGCTGATCACGCAGCCGGGCAAGTACAAGACCCTCAAGGATTTCGTTTCCGCCGCCAAGGCCAATCCGGGCAAGATGGTGTGCGCCGACGCGGGCATCGGCAGCGCGACGCACATGGCGTTCGAGCGCTTCCGCTTCTCGGCCGGCATCCCCGACGTCCTGAACGTGCATACCAAGGGCGTGAGCGAGGCGCTGACCGAAGTGATCGCGGGGCGCGCCGACTGCTACTTTGCGCTCGTCTTCCAGGCGAAGAAGATGGTCGATGCCGGCAAGGTGGACGGGCTTGCCGCCAGCTCGCCCAAGCGCTCGAACCTGATGCCGAACATTGCCACGCTGGAAGAGCAGGGCTACCGGAACGCGAGCTACAACTTCTGGGTCGGTGCGCTGGTGCCGGCGAAGACGCCGCGCGCGATCGTCACCAGGCTGCACGACGACATCACCGCGCTGGTCGAATCGCCGGAGGTGAGCGACCATATCAAGAAGCTCGGCTGCGATCCGCTGCCCATGTCGGTCAAGGAGTTCGAGGACATGATCGCCAAGGAGCTCAAGGAGAACGGCGAGCTGATCAAGAAGGCGAACATAAAGGCTAACTGAATCGGCCAACCGAGCCGGCAAACCAGTTCGATCTTGAAGCTGCTGCGCGGCGCGGCTCCGTTCCTCGTCGTCGGCGCGATCTGGGAGGTCGTCGCCCATTCGGGCGCGTTCCCGGCGCGCCTGTTTCCCTCCCTCGAGAGCGTCGCGGCGACCTTCGCGCGCCTCACGGCGTCGGGCATCCTGCCGCACCACGCGGCGCTCACCCTCTATCGCCTCGCGGCCGGGTTCGCCATCGCCGCGCTCGCCGGGGTGGCGCTCGGCGTCTTGATGGGGCGCTCGCGGCGGGCGGAAGCGTTTCTTCTCCCGCTGGTGTCGATCGGCGCGCCGATTCCCGGCCTCGCCTATGCGCCGCTGTTCCTGCTCTGGTTCGGCCTCGGCGACTCCGGCTCGATCGTGCTCGTCGCGTTCGTCTCGGCGTTTCCCGTGACGCTGAACACCTGGACCGGCGTGAAGGCGGTAAAGGAAATCTGGCTGCGCGCGGCGCGCACCATGGGCGCGGACGAGCGGCGGCTTTTCCGCCATGTGATCGTGCCCGGCGCCGCCCCCTACATCCTCACCGGCCTGCGGCTCGCGCTCGCGCAGGCCTGGCGCATCCTGGTCGCGGTCGAGATGCTCGCGGCGGTCCCCTGGGGCCTGGGTTGGCTGATCTTCGGCGCGCGCGAGTTCCTCAATACCGATGCCATGCTCGCCGGCATCGCGATGATCGCGCTGATCGGCGTGGCGCTGGAGAAATTCGCCTTCGAGCCGATCGAGCGCTACACCGTGGTGCGCTGGGGAATGATGGCCGCATGAGGGCCTTACTGTCGGTCGTCGTGGCGGCGCTGATCTACGAGGCCGTCGCCAGAAGCGGCTGGTTCGCGCCCGCGCTCGTGCCGACGCTCGAGACGGTCGTGCGCACACTCTGGAGCCTGCTGCGCGACGGAACGATGGAGAACCACGCCTTGGCGACGCTCGGTCGCGTCTTCGTCGGCCTGGCATTCGCGGCGCTGACCGGCCTCGTGCTCGGCTTCCTGATGGCGCGCTACGTCGCGGTGGAGCGCTTCTTCTCGCCGCTCGTTTCCGCGCTGATGCCGATTCCGTCGCTCGCCTGGGCACCGGTGTTCATCCTGTGGTTCGGCCTGGGCAACGTGGCGACCATCCTGATCGTGTTCTACGCCGCGACCTTCCCCATGCTGATCAACACCTGGACGGGCGCCCGCGCGGTGAATCCGCTATGGTTGCGGGCCGCAAGCGCCATGGGCGCGTCCGGCCCGCGGATGTTCTGGAAGGTGGTCGTCCCCGGCGCCTCGCCCTTCATCATCACGGGCCTGCGCCTCGCCTTCCAGCGCGCCTGGATCGCGGTGGTCGGCGCCGAGATGCTGGCGGCGTCGGCTTACGGCCTGGGCTGGGTGATCTTCGACGCCAAGGAGTTCCTGAACGCCGACATCATGCTCTCGTCGCTGGCCATGATCGGCGCCATCGGCTTCGTGTTCGAGCGGCTCGTGTTCGGCTCGCTCGAGCGGGCCACGATCCAGCGCTGGGGCATGTCGCGCACCGCCAAGGCATGAGCCCGATCGAAATTCGCAGCGTCTCGCTGTCGTACGAAACGCCCACGGGCCGCGTCGAAGCGGTGCGCAGCGCGAGCTTCGGCGCGGCGCCGTCGGAGTTCGTCTGCCTGATCGGGCCGAGCGGCTGCGGGAAAACGACGCTGCTCAACATGATCGCCGGCTTCCTCGTGCCCTCGGCGGGCGAGATCCTCATCGGCGGGCGTCCGGTGAGCGGGCAGGGACTGGACCGAGGCATCGTGTTTCAGGACTTCGCCCAGCTCTTTCCCTGGCGCACCGCGCTCGAGAACGTGACCTTCGGTCTCGAGATGAAGAACGTGCCGCGCCCCGAGCGCGACAGGATCGCGCTCGAGCAGCTGCGCCTCGTGCGGCTGGAGAAGTTCGCCCATGCCTATCCGCACCACCTGTCCGGCGGCATGCAGCAGCGCGTGGCGATCGCCCGCGCGCTCGCCTACAACCCGGGCGTGCTGCTCATGGACGAGCCGTTCGCTGCCCTCGACGCGATGACGCGCGAGGACATGCAACGCCTGCTCGCCGAGGTCTGGCGCGCGACGAAGAAGACCGTGGTGTACGTGACGCACAATGTCGCCGAGGCGGTCTACCTCGCCGACCGGGTGATCGTGATGAGCCCGCATCCGGGGCAGGTGAAGGCGGTCGTTTCGATACGCCTCGCCCGGCCGCGCGATCCTCTCAGCGTAGAATTCCTCACGCATCAGCGAGAGCTGCTTTCGCATTTGACCCGACAGGAGGAGGCATGAGACGGCGTCATTTCATGGCCGCGGCCGGCGCGCTCGCCGCGGTTCCGCTGGCGGCCGCGTGGCGGTCGGCGCTCGCCGAGGCAGCGCTCGTGAGGCAGGGCTACCAGACCAACATGTGGGGCATGGCGACCTACTATTTCCTGCGCTCCGGAGCGCCGGAGAAGCAGGGACTGAAGTTCGAGGAGTTCGCCGTGCCCTCGGGCAACCTCACCATGCAGCAGATGGTCGGCCGGCAGGTGGACCTGGGCACCTACGCCGGGCCGTCGTTCATCCTCGGCCACGCGCGCGGCGGCCTGGTCGCCATCGCGCAGATCGAGGAAGTCGGCAAAACCGTGCGCGTCATGGCGCGCAAGGAGCTCGGCATCAAGCGGATCGAGGACCTGCACGGCCGGAAGGTCGCCGACCAGGTCGGCTCATCCGTGAGCGCGGTCTTCAGCGACGTCATCGCGCCGAAGCACGGGCTCAAGCCGAGCGACTGGCAGCAGGTGCGCATGAACGTGAACGACATGGTCGCCGCGATGGCCGCGAAGACCGTCGACGCAATGATCAACGTCGAGCCGTATAACGCCATCGCCGAGGCCGACGGCCTCGCCAGCACGGTGATGAACTACTGGGACGTCGACCGCATGCCCGTGTTCATGGCCGCGACGCCCGACTTCGTCGAGAAGAATCCGGACACCGCGGTGCGCTACCTCAAGGCCTGGCTCGCGGTGGCCGACGACTTCAAGAACAGCCGCAAGAAGGTCTCCGAGACCATCTACGGCTACTACAAGTCGAAGGGCTACCAGATGTCTCAGGACACCTTCGACAAGGCGCTCGGCGCTGTCGAAGTGAACCCGACGTTTCCCGCCGACCTGCAGAGCTACATGCAGCAGCAGGCCGAGACGTTGCTGCATGAAAAAAAGATCAAGGAGATTCCCGACTGGTCCAAGGCGCTGCGTCCCGAGTTCATGCAGAAGGCGAAGGGCTGAAATCAAACCCAAAAACAGGGACAGACCACGTTTATCTTCGGACCTCCCCGCTCTCCCCGCCTGCGCGGGGATCACGACCCTCTTAATAGGGGTTGGGCGTAGGAAAAGGTGGTCTGTCCCTGATTGAGGAAGGTAGCGAATGAAACCGATTTCCGTGGCAGTGGTAGGTACCGGCTGGTGTGGCGGCATCCGCGCCGAGGCGCTCGCCGGCCATGCGCTGGTCAAGGACCTGCACCTGGCGGAAACACGCGCCGAGCGCCTGGCGGAGCTCAAGCAGAAGCTGCATCCGGCATCAGCGGTCTCGGACTATCGCGACCTGCTCGAGGACGACGAGATCCAGGCGGTCTACATCTCCGCGACGCCCGAGAGCACCCACTACCCGATGGCGAAGGATTTTCTCGCCGCCGGCAAGCATGTCTTCCTCGAGAAGCCGATGGCGATGACGCTGCGCGAGGCGGATGAGCTAATAAAGACAGCCAAGGACAAAAGGCTGAAATTGACCATCGGCTACTCGCAGCGCTTCAATCCCAAGTTCGCGTACGTGAGGAAATGCATCCGCGACGCGACCATCGGCCGGCCGGTGAGCGCGCTCGTGTCGCGCCACATCACGCGCATGCTCGGTACGAAGATCAGCGGCCGCTCGAAGCTCTCGCCAGCGGCGATGGAGGCGACGCACGACCTCGACTTCGTCTTCTGGTGCCTCGAACCGGCGCAGCCGGTGCGCGTCTATTCGCAGGTTAACTACGGCGCCATGCGCGAGCTCTCCGGGGGCGGCGACGTGCCGGACCAGCAATGGATCATGGTGACGATGGACAGCGGCATGTCGATCGTCGTCGGCGGCGGCTGGAGCCTGCCGCTCGGCTACCCGAACTTCTCCACGACCTGGATCGAGATGGTCGGCACCGAAGGCGCGGTGATGGTCGACGACAGCCACAAGGACGTGGTCGTGAACACGGTCAGGAAGGGCATGCAGCTTCCCATGTCGACCATGCCGGGCGAGTTCGTCGATCACACCTACGCCGGCCCGATGGCCGCCGAGACGATCCACTTCCTCGAAGCGGTGGCGTACGACCGCGAGGTCATGGTGAAGCCCGAGCAGGCGCGCACGGTGATGGAGGTCTACATCGCCGCCGACCTGTCCGCCGAGCGCAACGAGCCGGTCGCGCTGCCGCTCAGAAAGTCGCTTGAGAAAGCAGCCTAAGCGCATCGGCCTGGCGATCATCGGCGCGGGCCGCGTCGGCCTTTTCCGCGGCGAGGTCGCGGCACGCCATCCGCAGGTCGACTTCATCGGCGTCGCCGACCTGAAGCCCGAGCGGGCGAAGCTCGTCGGCGACAAATGCCAGGCCGACTTCGTCACCACCGATTACCGAAAGCTGCTCGAGCGACCCGAGGTCAGCGCGGCGATCATCGCCACCGACGAGCACCTGCACGTCGAGCCTATCCTCGCGGCCGTGCAGCGCCGTTTGTCTCTGCTCATCGAGAAGCCGCTGGCCACGGAGCTCGCAGCCTCCGCAAAGGTTCTGCGGGAAATTCAAAGCGCCAGGGTCGACGCGGTCGTCGGCTATACGCAGCGCTTCCGGCGCAAGTGGCTCGCCGCCAAGGAGAAGGTCCGCACCGGCGCGCTGGGCGACGTATCGCTCGTCACCTCGCGCGCGTTCATGAACCGCCTCGTCGCGCTCGACAACTACAAGCGCACCGACGACCCGGCGAAGATCTCGCCGATGGTGATCTCGGGCACGCATGCGCTCGACATCGTCATGTGGATGATGGAGGCCAAGAAGCCGGTCGAGGTCTTCGCCCGCTCGGTCGACAAGGCGCTCGGGCCGTTGTGCCAGGGCATCGACGCGACGGCCGGCACCCTCGTCTTCGAGGACGGCTCCCTGTACCACTCGGTGATCTCGTGGGCGCTGCCGGTCGTATGGCCGGGCGCGGTGTACAGCCTGGAAGTCGGCGTTACCGGCACCGAAGGCGTGCTCACCATCGACGACACGCATCGCGACATCGTGCTCGCCACGACGCGCGAAAGCGGCGAAGGCTATGCGCCCGACAAGGTGCGGCGGGTCGATTTCCTCGGCAGCTACCCGCCCGGCGACATGGTGCTCGGCGAGCTGCGCGGTCCGATGCGCGATGAGACCGAGCAGTGGCTGAACCGCATCTGCATGGAGCTGCCCACGCAGCACGCGAGCGCAGCCGAAGCACACAATCGGCTGATGCTGACCAAGGCTTTCGACAAGTCGGCGCGGCTGAAGAAGGCGATTGCCTTGCCCATCACAGAGGAATGAACAAGCTTCTCGGAACATTGCTGCTGGCGATCGCGCCGCTGGCTGCGGCGCAGGATTATCCGAACCGTCCGGTGCGCATGATCATCCCCTTCGCGCCGGGCGGGGCGTCCGACTTCGTCGGCCGCATCCTGCAGCCGAGCATGGCCGAGAGCCTCGGCCAGCCGATCGTCATCGACAACCGACCCGGCGCCTCGGGCAACATCGGCATGGAGGCCGCGGCAAGGTCGGCGCCCGACGGCTACACGGTCTATCTCGGCAACATCGGCACGGTGGCGATCAACCCCGGCGTCTTCAGCAACCTGCCGGTGAACCCGCTCAAGGACCTCGTGGCGATCACGCAGGTGGTCGACGTTCCGGGGGTACTGGTCGCGCACCCCGCCTTTCCGCCGAACACGGTGCAGGAGTTCATTGCCTATGCCAAGGCGAATCCCGGCAAGGTCAACTACGCCTCGCCGGGCAGCGGCAGCCAGAACCGCCTCGAGATGGAACGGCTGCGCAAGAGCGCCGGCCTCGACATGGTGCATGTCCCGTACAAGGGTGGCGCGGGCCCGGCGGTCGCCGCGCTGGTCGCCGGCGAGACGCATCTCATGTTCGTCACCGCCTCCTCGGCGATGCCGATGATCAAGGCGGGCCGGCTGAAGGTGCTCGCGGTCACCGCACCGAGACGGCTCGAGCCGCTGCCCGACGTACCGACCATGTCCGAGGCCGGATTTCCCGGCTTCGAGAGCGGCTCGTGGCAGGGCATCTTCGTTCCGGCAGGAACCCCGAAGGCGATCGTCGAGCGGCTCTACGCGGTGACGGTGAAGGCGGTGCAGTCGCCCGAGGTGGCCGAGCGGCTCGCCAAAGGCGGCGTCGCGGCGCTCACGAGCCGCTCGCCGGCCGCGTTCGCCGAGTTCGTCGCCGGCGAGGCCGAGCGTTGGGGCAGGGCGGCGCGCGAAGCCGGCGCGACGGTGGACTGATGTTGAGCGTTGCCGTTTGCGGGCTGGGCTGGTGGGGACGGATCATCGTGCCGCTCATCAAGACGAGCGCGAAGCTGCGCGTGGCATGCGTGGTCGATCCGGATCCAAAGGCCGCGCCGTTCGCCGCCGAGCAGGGCGTGCCGCTCAAGGGTTTCGAAGAGGCGCTGAACGATCCGGCGGTGCAGGGCGTGGTGCTCTGCACGCCGCATACGCTGCATACCCAGCAGATCATCGCCGCGGCGAACGCGAAGAAGCATGTCTTCTGCGAGAAGCCGCTGGCGATGTCGCGTGACGAGATTCTTCGCTCGGTCGAGAGTTGCAATAGAAACCGTGTGGTCCTGGCAGTCGGGCACGAAAAGCGCTTCGAGCCGCCGGTCCAGGAGGTGATGCGCATGGCGAAGGCCGGCGAGCTCGGGACGCTCCTGCAGATCGAGGCGAACTTCGTGCAGGACAAGTTCCTGAGCCTGAGCGCCGACAACTGGCGGCTCTCGCAGAAGGAGGCGCCGGCGGGTCCGATGACCGCGACCGGCATCCATCTGCTCGACCTCTCGGTGGGCGTGTTGGGGCCGGCGGAGCGGGTCTTCGCCTGCGTACGCCAGCTCGGAAGCCAGCTCACGAACGGCGACACGATCGGCATCCTGGTCAACTTCAGGTCGGGCGCCAACGCGCTGCTCGGCGCGGTGCTGGCCACGCCTTTCGACGGCCGCTTCGCGGTGTACGGCAACCGGGCCTGGGCGGAGGTGCGCGACAAGGCGCATCCTGAATCGCCTCGCGGCTGGACCTTGACCATTCACCGGAGGAACCAGGAAAAGGTTGTTCAGGAATTTCCGCCCGCGAAAGCCGTGCTCGCCAACCTGGAAGCATTCGCCGGGGCGGCGAGCGGCGGCGCGCCTTATCCGGTGCCGCAGGAACAGATGATCGCCAATGTCTCGGCGCTGGAGGCCATTTTCCGCTCGGCCCGCAGCGGCCAAATAGAGAAGGTCGAAAACCAATGAAGCTCGGAACGTTCATGATGCCGCTGCACCCGCCGAAGCGGCTGCCCTGGGAGACGTACGTCGAGGACCGCGAGGCGATCCTGCTTGCCGACAAGCTCGGCTACGCGGAGGCGCTGGTCGGCGAGCACGTCACCGACCTCGCCGAGAACATCACCTCGTGCCTCATGTTCCTCGCGAGCCTCGCGCACGACACGAAGAAGATCGTGCTCGGCTCGGGCACCGTGAACATGCCGAACTCGCATCCCGCGGCGATCGCCTCGCAGGTGGCGATGCTCGACCACATCCTGCGCGGCCGCTTCATCTTTGGCATCAGTCCGGGAGGACTGATGTCCGATGCCGAGGTGTTCGGCAACTACAAGAAGGACCGCAACGCCATCTTCCTCGAGTCGATCAACATGGTGCTCGACATCTGGAAGGGCGAGCCGCCCTATAACCTGCAGGGCCAGTTCTTCCAGGTCAGCACCCAGCAGACGCAGATTCCGGAGATCGGCCAGGGCTTCATCATCAAGCCCTACCAGAAGCCGCATCCGCCGATCGTCGTCACCGCGGTCGCGCCGCATTCGAAAGGCGTGACCGAGGCGGCGAAGCGCGGCTGGACCCCGATCTCCGCCAACTTTCTGCTGCCGGAGTGGGTCGCGAGCCACTGGCCCCGTTACGTAGAGGGCTGCAATGCGGTGAAGAAGAAGCCCGAAGGCAAGGAGTGGCGGGTGGCGAAATCGATCTTCGTCGCGGACGACGAAAAGACCGCGCAGCGCTACGGCCACGGCGCCGAAGGCCCCTACCACTTCTACTTCAAGCAGCTGATCCGCAAGCTGGTCGGCGCGGGCGGACGGGGCAACCTCTTCAAGCTCGACCAGAACGAGCCCGACGCGTCGATCACCGCGGACGCCATGACGCCGCGGCTCGTGCTTGCCGGGACGGTGAACAGCGTGGTGGAGCAGATCCTCGCGTTTCGCGAGAAGGTCGGCCCGTTCGGCACGCTCTACTATGCTGGCCACGACTGGCTCGATGCGAAGCTCGGCCGGCGCTCGATGGAGCTGATGGCCGAGCAGGTCATGCCGAAGGTGAACGCGGCGCTGAAGGAGTGACGGTATGGAAGCGAGACGTGTGGGCGTGTTCCTCGGCGCCGAGGTGACCGGCGTCGACCTCGGGCAGCCGCTCGATGCCGAGACGGTGGAGGCGATCCGCCTCGCGCATGCCGAGCACGGCGTGCTGGTGTTCCCCGATCAGAGCATCGCCGCCGACGACCTGAAGCGCTTCGGCCGCTGCTTCGGCAACCTGACGGTGCACCCCTTCTCGACCTCGAGCGCGCAAAGCCCCGAGCTGATCGTCTACGACAACAAGGAAGGCAACCCGCCGGCGGCGACCGACATCTGGCACTCCGACGAGACCTTCCGCGAGACGCCGCCGATGGGCACCCTGCTCTGCTCGAAAATCGTGCCCGACGTGGGCGGCGATACGGCGTTCTGCAGCATGAGCGCGGTGTACGAAGGGCTGTCCGATCGCTGGCAGCGCTTCCTCTCCGGCCTCGAGGCGGTGCACGACTTCAAGCCGTTCAAGGAGTTCTTCAAGGGCGGGGATGCGAAGCAGATCCAGCAGTTGCGCAAGTACGAGGACCTCTATCCGCCCGTCACCCATCCGGTAGTGACGCTGCACCCGGTGACCCGGCGCAAGGTGCTGTTCGTGAATCCGCAGTTCACGCTCTGCATCAAGGGCATGGCCGAGGACGAGAGCCGCACCGTGCTCGACATGCTGTTCCGCAAGACGCTCGTCCACGAGTACCAGTACCGCCATCGCTGGCGTCCCAACATGCTGGTCTTCTGGGACAACCGCGCCGTGCAGCACTCGGCGCTGCACGACTATTACCCGAAGCGCCGGCTGATGGAGCGCGTGACGATCCAGGGCACGCGGCCGCTCGCCGCCGATCCCCCCGCCGACCCCGCGGAGCTGCGCCGCTATCTGATGCCGCCGCTTTCGCAGTTCAGGGCGACGGCGCAGAAGCGCCAGCACGAGCTCGAGGGACACAAATGAGCCAGGCGGCGAAAACGCCGGGCGCAAAAAGAGCGGGCCCGGGAGAACACCTCTTCGACATGCACAACGTGAACCGCATCATGGGCGGGCCCGGCTACTCGCCGGTGTTCGGCGGCTGCGTCGAGGGCGAGCGCATGATCGTTGCGCTGATGCGCTACCCGGCGGGCCAGCCCTCGGATGCGCACTCGCATCCGAACGAGCAGTGGATCTTCATCCTCGAGGGCGAGCTCGAGATGAATTTCGACGGCCAGTGGTACAAGGGCAAGCCCGGGCACGTGTTCTACGTGCCGGCGAACAAGGTGCACCAAGCCAGGAATGCGAGCCAGAGCGACTGCGTTTTCTTCACGTGCAAGGATTCGTCGCACGGCTTGCATGGAACGAAGCGTGCCGGTCTATAAGTTCGATGCGCTGAAGAAGGAATACGTCACCCCGAAGCATTCGACTGCCTTCGGCAGCCTCGTCACGGGCGAGCAGATCGAAGTCGGGCTGCTGCGCTTCAAGGCGGGCGAGGGTGCGAGCGAGCACACGCACCCGCACGAGCAGGTGCTGGTGGTGCTGACCGGCCGGATCCGCATGACGATCGGCGGCGAGACGCACGAGCTCGGGCCGCGTGAGGTGGCGCACCTGGCGCCCCATGTCCGGCACAGCCTGTCGGCCATCGAAGACACCGAAGTGCTGAGCGCCAAGGGAATCGTGGGCGGGGTCGGTCACCGGATTTAGGGGTCTCCGGGTCGTTGAATCGACGATAGAGCGGCGCGGCTTTCGTCCGATAGTGCACGTCGCCGCCCGCCGATATAGTGGTACTGCGCAGCGACGCATGTACGCCTTTTTCGACGCACTTTCCAATGCGTCCGACTCGGGAGACCCATATGCAGGAGCCTCAGAACCAGTTTTTCGATCTCTATCGCACCGGACTGCGCACGATGAACGACATCATGAAGTCGTCGCTCGAGACTACCGAGCGCCTGCAGAACCAGCAGCTGCAGCAGGTCCGGACCGCCCTGGAGGAGACGACGCGCTCGACCGGCCAGCTGGGCGATGTCCGCAGCATCGACGACCTGATGGCGGCGCAAGCGAAGCTCGCCGGGTCGCAGATCCAGCGCACCATGGATTTCTGGGGCAGCCTCTGGCGCGCCGCCGGCGACAACCAGATTGCCATCATCTCGCAGATGCAATCCTTCACGTCGCGGGCGACCCAGGACGTGGTGCGCCTGGCGGCATCGCAGGTATCGACCATAGGGAGCGCCGCCCGCGAGGTCGGCTCGGCGGCGCGCGAGGGCGCGCAGCAGTCCGAGCGCCAGCAGCGCAAGGCGGGTTGAGGAGGCGGAGTTCTGGAATAGGGATCGGAGCCTCGGTACGGCTCCGATCCCGACTTCCTAGTCGATCTTGATGTGCGCCTGGCGCAGGAAGTCGCCCCAGTCCTGCGTCTCCTTCAGCACCAGCTTCTGGAAGTCCGCCGGAGAGGCCGATACCGTCACGGTCAGCATCTTCTTGGCGAGGCCTTCCTTCATCTCGGGCGCGTTCAGCGCCGCGGCAACCGACTGGTAGAGCTTGTCGACCACCGGCTTCGGCGTCGCCGCGGGCGCGAAAAGGCCCTGCCAGGCATTGGTGCCGATGCCGGGATAGCCCTGCTCGGCGAGCGTCGCTACGTTGGGCAGCTCGGGTAGGCGCTGCGCCGGCACTGCCGCCAGCGGCTTCAGCCGGCCGCTCTTGATGTGCGGCAGGAGCGAAGCCATGTTGAAGAACGCGACCTGCACCTCGCCGGCGATCATGGCGGGAATGGCCTGGCCGGCGCCGCCTTTGTAGGGCACGTGCGTCATCTCGATATGCGCGGCGCGCATCAGCCGCTCCATGTCGAGATGCGGATAGCTGCCCACGCCGACCGAAGCGAAATTGATCTTGCCCGGGTCCTTCTTCGCCGCCGCGATGAGCTCGGCGATGTTGTTCGCCGGGAAGCTTGCGTTGGCCACCACGATGTGCGGAATCTCGACCAGCTTGGTCACGCCGACCAGATCGCGCGACGGCTTGATGGTGAGCTGGTCGGCATAGATGTTCTCGTTGATGGCGTTGGTCGAGACGTTGCCCACGAGCAGCGTATAGCCGTCGGGCGCGGCCTTGGCGGCGGCCTCGAGGGCGAGGTTGCCGTTCGCGCCCGTCTTGTTCTCCACGACGAAGCTCTGCCCCAGCGACTTGGTGAGCTCCACCGCGACGATGCGGGCGATGATGTCGGTTGCACCGCCGGGGGCATATGGAACCAGGAGCTTTACCGGGCGGCTGGGAAACGCTTCCTGCGCGGCGGCAGAAAAAGCGGCGAGCGCGCAGAAGACCAGCGCGAGCACTCTTGTCATTGAACTCCTCCTCGCGTGGCATCATAACCGACGGTCGCTGTCAAACCTTCCACGCTCGCCGCCCTCCGTGTCGCTGGCGGCAGACAGTCGCCGGGAATATGCACAGGGGCTGTGGATACGCCTGTGGATTGCCTGTGCAACGCCTGTGGAAGGATCCGACTACAGGCCCGCAGAAGGCGCCGCAGCATGCGCTGCTTAAGAAATAGGCAGTATTTTTTTCAACAAATTCAGGAAGCTGGAAATAAGCATCGATGCGCGCGCTAGACATTCATGCCCACTGGTACCCGAAGGAATGGCTCGCCGTGTTCGAGAAGGAGGGTGCGCGCGAAGGCGCGAGCCTGGAGCGGGGGGCCGGCGGCTATCGACTGAAAGCGAAGCACATCGTCAACGCCTTCGACGAGCGCTTCGTCGTCGTGGCGCAGCGAGTCGAGGAGATGGACAAGCGCCGCATCGACGTGCACGCGCTTTCGCTTACGACGCCCATGGTGTACTGGGCGGCGCCGCCGCTCGGCCTCGCGCTCAGCCAATCGTTCAACGACGCGGCTTCCGCCGCGCATCGCCAGTTTCCCGATCGGCTCGTGGGTCTCGCCATGCTGCCGATGCAGGCGCCCGAGCTCGCGTTGAAAGAGCTCGAGCGCGCGGCCAGGCTGCCCGGCATCAAGGGCCTTTACCTCGCCACCAACGTCAATGGCGAGGAGCTCGACGAGCCGAAGTTCTGGGACGTCTACGCAAAGTGCGAGGAGCTCGGCTGGACCATCTTCCTCCATCCGGTCGACACGCTGGGCCAGGACCGCACGAAGAAGTACTACCTGAAGAATCTCTGCGGCAATCCCTACGACACCGGGGTCGCGGTCGCGCATCTCATTTTCGGCGGCGTGATGGACCGCTTCCCGAAGCTCGGCTTCAATCTGCCGCACGCCGGCGGCACGTTCCCGTGGCTGATCGGCCGCTGGGACCACGGCGCACGCGTGCGGCCCGAGCTCAAGCACATGAAGCAGCCGCCGAGCTCGTACCTGCGGCGCTTCACCTACGACACGATCGGCCACGACGACCGCATCAACGGCGCGCTCGTCAAGCTGGTCGGCGCCGACCGCGTCACGCTCGGCAGCGACTACTGCTTCGACATGGGCCTCGACGATCCGCTGGCGACCGTGAACCGCATCCCCGGCCTCTCGGACGAGGACCGCGAGCTGATTGCCGGCGCCAATGCGCGGAAGTTGCTGAACATCTGAAGCTGGCGTAGCTTGCCGCACGAGGAGGAGGCGCCATGAAAGCTTTCCTGTGCGCGGCAGCGCTTGCGCTCGCCGCGGCCGGCGCATCGCACGCGCAGAGCGATTACCCGAGCCGGCCGCTGCGCCAGATCGTGCCTTTCCCGCCGGGCGGCGGCGTCGACATCGTGACCCGCATCGTCGCGGCGAAATGGGGCGAGCTGCTCGGCCAGCCGATCGCGGTGGAGAACCGTGCGGGCGCCGGCGGCAACCTCGGCGCGGACATCGCCGCGAAGGCCGCGCCGGACGGCTACACGTTGCTCACCTGCTCGGTCGCCTCGCACGGCGTGAGCCCGGCGATCTTCGCCAAGCTGCCCTACGACGCCATCAAGGATTTCGCCCCGATCTCGCTGATCGGCACGACGCCGAACGTTCTCGTCGTGAATCCCTCGGTGCCGGTCACCACGGTCAAGGAGTTCATCGATTACGTGAAGGCGAGCCCCGGCAAGTACAACTATGCCTCGCCGGGCGTCGGCACCTCGCCGCAGATGACGATGGAGCTCTTCAAGCTTACGACCGGCATCGAGGTGGTACATGTCCCGTACAAAGGCGGCGCGCCGGCGCTGCAGGACGTGATCGCCGGCCACGTGACGGGAATGTTCGGCAACCTTCCCGAGCAGCTCGGCGCCATCAAGGGCGGCAAGACGCGCGCGCTTGCGGTGAGCACGCTCAAGCGCACGCCGCTCCTGCCGGATGTGCCGACCGTCGCCGAGTCGGGCTTCCCCGGGTTCGAGGTCACGGTCTGGTACGGCGCGTGCATCCAGTCGGCCGTGCCCGCGCCGATCGTGGCGAAGCTGAACGAAACGCTCGTGCGCACGCTCAACATGCCGGAGGTGAAGAACCGGCTCGCGGAGAGCACGATCGAAGCATCGCCGAGCACCCCGGAGGCGTTCGCCGCCTTCATCAGGGCCGAGATCGACAAGTGGGCCAAGGTGGTCGCCGAAGCCCGCATCGCGAAGCAATAGCTTCAGAATTTCTGCGGCTTCAGTCCCCAGCTCGCCGGAAGCGCGGTGCAGTCCCTTGCCCCGAGACCCGCGCGCGAGGCACGTTCGAAGCACTCGAGCGCGCGCTCGGTGAGCGGCGCCGCGAAGCCGCGCGAGCGCGCTTCGGCGGCCATCTCGGCCAGGTCTTTCCTGAGGGTGTCGATGTTGACCGTCACCGGGTTGTCCTTGCCCGAAAGCGCGGCTGCGACCGCCGGCGCGCGGTTCTTCATCATGCTAGGCGCGCCCGAGGTGTCGGCGAGGATGTCCATCAGCCGCTGCGGCTCGAGGCCGAGATCCTTGACGAGCGAGATCGCCTCGCCGAGCGCCTGCCAGTAGACGATGAGCGGCAGGTTGATGGCGAGCTTCATGCTGGCCCCGGCGCCGAGCGGCCCGACATGCTCGATGCGCCGGCACATCTGCTCGAGCAGCGGCCGCGCCCGCGCCACGTCGCCCGGCGCGCCGCCGACGAAGCCGAACAGCTTGCCTTCCCTGGCCGGTCCGATGGTCCCGCCCACGGGGCACGCCACAAACGATGCTCCCTTCGCGGCTGCGCGCTTCCCCGTGCGCATGGCGACTTCGGGACGCACGGTGCTCATCTCGATGAACAGCTTGCCCTTCACGTCATCCTCGAGCATGCGGGCGTATACCGATTCCACCGCCGCGGCGTCCGACAGGATGGAGATCACTGCTTCCCCGGCCTGCGCGAGGGCCGCCGGAGAGTCGGCCACTTTGAAGCCCGTCGCGCGTGCCTTGTCTAGGCTGCGGTTCCAGACCATGATCTCGTGCCCGACGCCCGCGAGGCGCGCCGCGATGGCCGAGCCCATCTTTCCCATGCCTGCGATGCCGATCTTCATGTGCGAGGTTCCGTGAAAGTGACCCTGGTCACGATCGCGACGCCGACGACGCCGCTCGATGGCGCATGGTACGAGCCGGAGGACCGGCCGGCGCACGCGGCGGCGCTCCTGTTTCACGGCAACACCATGAACTTCTATACCGGCGCGCCGCGCTTCCTGCCCCCGGTGCTCCTCAAGCTCGGCATCGCCTCGCTCGCGTTCAACCGCCGCGGCCACGACATCCTCGCGATCCGCAACAGCCGAACGGCGGAAGGGGCGGCTTTCCAGACCTATCGCGAGGCGATCGAGGACAACCGCATCGCCGCCACCTGGCTCGCGGAGCAGGGCTATCCGCGGCCGGTCGTGATCGGTCACAGCAACGGCGGCATGCTCGCGGTGCGCCACGTAGTGGACCATCCCGAGACGACCGCGCTCGTGCTGCTCTCGGCGCATTGCGGCGGCCGCAACATGCTGCCGCTCTCGAGCGGCGCGGGCCTGCTCGCGCAGGATCGCCTCCAGGAGTTCACGGCGAAGGCGGAGCGGCTGGTGAAGGCAGGGCAGGGCCGCGAGCTCATGCTGCTGCCCGGCTGGTGGTATGTGTCGAGCGCGGAGAGCTTCCTCGAGCTCGCCAACTGCCCCGACATCCTGGAGCTCGCGCCGCGCATCCGCTGCCCGGTGCTCTACCTGCGCGGCGACCACGAGCCGCGCGATCTCTACCCGGCGGAAGAATTCGCGCGCCGCTGCACCGGCCGGTGCACCGTGCAGATCATCCCGCAATGCGGCCATTTCTACGTCGGGCGCGAGGTCGCGGTCAGCGAGATCGTCTGGCGCTGGCTGGCGTCGAATTTGGGTTGACACCGGCGGATGCGGCACGCTCAAATTGCCGCCCGAGGAGGAATTCGTTGAGCGCAGGGCAAGGCGAGGTCCGCGATGGCATGCGGATCCTCTGGGACGTTGCCATTCCCATGGACGACGGCGTGGTGCTGCGCGCCGACGTCTATCTTCCGCAGAGCGAAGGCCGGTACCCGGTGATCCTGAGCTACGGGCCGTACGCCAAGGGGCTCGCCTTCCAGGACGGCTACCCCTCGGCGTGGCAGCGCATGGTCGGCGAGCATCCCGACGTCGCCCACGGCTCGAGCAACAAGTATCAGAACTGGGAAGTCGTCGATCCCGAGAAGTGGGTGCCGGAGGGCTACGCCTGCGTGCGCGTCGACTCGCGCGGCGCGGGCCGCTCGCCGGGCTTCATCGACCACTTCTCGCCGCGCGAGACCAAGGACTTCTACGACTGCATCGAGTGGGCGGGCGGGCAGCCCTGGTCGAACGGCAAAGTCGGCCTGAACGGCATTTCGTACTACGGCATCAACCAGTGGCAGGTCGCCTCATTGCAGCCGCCACACCTCGCGGCGATGTGCATCTGGGAGGGCGCGGCCGACTGGTATCGCGACATGACGCACCACGGCGGCATCGTCTCCACGTTCTGGGCCAACTGGTACGACATGCAGGTGAAGACGGTGCAGTATGGCCTCGGCGAGCGCGGACCGCGCAGCCGCGTCACCGGCCAGCTGGTCTGCGGCGACGTCACGCTGCCGGATCGCGCGCTGCAGAACAACCGCGCCGACTTCGGCGACGACATCCTCGCCCATCCGCTCGACGACGACTACCACAAGGCTCGCTCCCCCGTGTGGGAGCGCGTGACGGTGCCGTTGTTCTCGACCGCGAACTGGGGCGGGCAGGGGCTGCATCCGCGCGGCAACTTCGAAGGCTTCGTGCGCGCTGCGTCGCAGGACAAATGGCTCGAAGCGCATGGCATCGAGCACTGGACGCACTTCTACACCGATTACGGGCGCAAGCTCCAGCTGCGCTTCTTCGACCATTTCCTGAAAGGAACCGGGGACTGGAACGAGCAGCCGCGCGTACTGCTCCAGGTGCGCCGCGTCGACAAGTTCGTCGCGCGGGCCGAGGACGAATGGCCGCTCGCGCGCACGGAGTGGACGCGCATGTATCTCCACCGCGACGGCCAGCTGAGGGCGACGAACGGCGAGGGCAGCGTCACGTTCGAGGCGCTCGGCGATGGCATCACCTTCGTCTCCGAGCCGCTGGCGAAGGAAACCGAAATCACCGGGCCGCTCGCCGCCCGGCTGACCGTCTCGTCCAGCACCGCGGATGCCGATCTGTTCCTCGTGTTTCGCGTCTTCACGGCCGACCTGCGCGAGATCACCTTCCAGGGCGCGATCGATCCGCATACGCCGATCGCACAGGGCTGGCTGCGCGCCTCGCACCGCAAGCTCGATCCCAGGCTCTCGACCGAATATCGCCCGTATCACACGCATGACGAAATACAGAGGCTGAAAGGGGGTGAAGCCGTCACCGTCGACGTGGAGCTCTGGCCCACTTCGATCGTCGCGCCGGCGGGCTGCCGGCTCGCGCTTTCGGTCAGGGGCAGGGACTACGAGTGGCAGAAGTCGACCGGCGCGCGGCTCTCCAACTTCAAGAACGAGCTGCGCGGCTGCGGGCCGTTCCTGCACGACGATCCGCGCGATCGGCCGGCGAGCCTGTTCGGCGGCCGCACCACGCTGCACCTTGCCAATTCCTACGTCCTACTTCCGGTGATC
>CAYZFN010000075.1:0-8694 GCA_964477695.1 uncultured Enterobacteriaceae bacterium
CTCATGCTCTTCAACATGGAAGTCGAGCTGTTCTCGCAGATCGAGGCGCTCGAGTCGGGCAAGGACAAGCAGGTCGAGCGCTCGCGCCAGCACGTGACCGACCGCCTGATCGAGCTGGCGCCGGTCTTCACCAAGACCAAGTACATGCTGGGCGACGACTTCACCATGCTCGACGTGGCCATCGCGCCGCTCTTGTGGCGGCTCGACCACTACGGCGTCAAGCTCGGCAAGACCGCTGCGCCGCTCATGAAGTACGCCGAGCGCATCTTCTCGCGGCCCGCCTTCATCGAGGCGCTGACGCCCTCGGAAAAGGTGATGCGCAAGTAATCGATGAAGGAAATCCCGACCAAGCCCTACGTCCTGCGCGCCCTCTTCGAATGGTGCGTGGACAACGGCTATACGCCGCACCTCGCGGTGAAGGTCGACTCGCGCACCCAGGTGCCGCCCGAGTACGTGAAGGGCGGCGAGATCACGCTCAACATCAGCCCCAACGCGGTGCACAAGCTGCAGATGGGCAACGAGCTGATCGAGTTCTCCGCGCGCTTCGGCGGCGTGGCGCGCCAGATATCGGTGCCGGTGGTTAATGTGTATGCGCTCTATGCGCGCGAGACCGGGCACGGCATGACGTTCGACGTCGAGGGCTCGAAGCCCTCGGTGCAGGCAAAGGGCGAGGGCGAGTCCGTGTCGGCCAACACCAAGCCGCCGGCCGCGCTGCCCGCCTCGACATCGCCCGAGCCGCCCAAGAAGCCCGGCGGCGGCAAGCCGACCCTTCGCCGCATCAAGTAGTACCCTTCCTCTCCAGGCCGGCTTAGCTCAGTCGGTAGAGCAGCGGTTTTGTAAACCGTTGGTCGCGGGTTCGATTCCTGCAGCCGGCACCGAAGATTCCGCCCGCCGAAACGAAAAGGCCCGCCGAAGTTCAAGCCTCGGCGGGCCTTGCGGTTCTACGAAGCGGTGCTTAAAGCGGCTTGATGTTCGCCGCCTGCAGGCCCTTGGGCCCGCGGCGCACTTCGAACTCGACCTTCTGGCCTTCCTTGAGCGTCTTGAAGCCGCTCATCTGGATGGCCGTGTGATGGGCGAACAGATCCTCGCCACCCTCGCTCGGGGTGATGAAGCCGAAGCCCTTGGAGTCGTTGAACCACTTGACGGTACCGGTTGCCATTTCCTGTTTCCTAACGAAATGCCGCGACGAATCCGGGCGCGACGAAGCCGGGCATGACGATCAAGGAAGGGAACTGACTACCGTGACGGACGCTGCGCTGCGTGTTGTGCGGCGGGTGCGGGGTGCAAATTCGCTGCCTTTGAATCACTGCGGGGCCGATCATAACACCGATTGCCGGGACCGCCGCGACCGTCCGGATGGATCAGCCCAAGGTGGCAGGACTAATATCCCCGCATGACGAACCTCTCCGATATCGTCACTTCCGCGTTCTGGCGGGTCAATCCGCCGGACGCGGACCCGGTCGAGACGCGGGAATGGCTGGAAGCCTTCGACGCGCTGGTCGAGTCCGAAGGTCGGGAACGGGCGACATTCCTCCTCAGGAAGCTCCTCGACCACGCGCGCGCCCGGCGCGTGCCGCTGCCGCCGGTCCTCAACACGCCGTACAAGAATTCCGTGGCGCTCGCCGAGCAGCCGCAGTTTCCCGGCAGCCTGGAGCTCGAGAGCCGGATCTCGGCGTTCGTCCGCTGGAACGCCCTCGCCATGGTGGTGCGCGCGAACCGCGCCTACCCCGAGCTCGGCGGACACATCGCGAGCTACGCGTCGGCGGCGGACCTGTTCGAGGTCGGCTTCAACCATTTCTTCCGCGCCGGCCAGGCCGGGGACGTCGTTTATTTCCAGCCGCATTCCGCGCCGGGGGTCTATGCGCGCGCCTATCTGGAAGGCCGGCTGAGCGAGGCGCAGCTCGACCATTACCGCCGGGAAACCGCCGGACAGGGCCTGTGCTCCTATTGCCACCCCTTCCTCATGCCGGGCTTCTGGCAGTTTCCCACCGGCTCCATGGGCCTCGGCGCCATCAACGCGATCTATCAGGCGCGGTTCATGCGCTATCTCGAGCACCGCCAGATCCTCGCGACCAGCGGCAGGAAGGTGTGGGCCTTCGTCGGCGACGGCGAGATGGACGAGCCCGAGTCGCTCGCCGGCTTGTCGCTCGCCGCGCGCGACGGGCTCGATAACCTGATCTTCGTCGTCAACTGCAACCTGCAGCGCCTCGACGGGCCGGTGCGCGGCAACGGCTCGATCGTCCAGGAGCTGGAGGGACTCTTCGCGGGCGCCGGCTGGAACGTGCTGAAGCTGCTCTGGGGCTCCGACTGGGACCCGCTGTTCGCGCGCGACGACGAAGGCATTCTGCTCAAGCGGCTGCACGAGACGGTCGACGGCGAGTTCCAGATGTATGCCGCGACCGACGGGCGCTTCAACCGCGAGCACTTCTTCAATAAATATCCCGAGCTGCGCGAGCTGGTCGCCGACATGAGCGACTCGGACATCGACCGGCTGCGCCGCGGCGGTCACGATCCGGTCAAGATCTACGCCGCGTACCATGCCGCGGCCAACCATACCGGCCAGCCGACCGTGATTCTCGCGCAGACGAAGAAGGGCTACGGCATGGGCCACTGGGGCCAGGGCAAGATGGGCACCCATCAGCAGAAGAAGCTCGACGACGAGGCGCTGCGCGAATTCCGCGACCGCTTCGGCGTGCCGCTTTCCGACGAGCAGGTGAGCGAGCTCGCTTTCCTGCATCCCGGCGCGGACAGCCCGGAAATGAAATATCTCAAGGCACGCCGCGAGGCGCTCGGCGGCTACCTCCCCGTGCGCGCGGGCCGCGCGGGCAAGCTCGCCGTGCCGGCGCTGCAGGCCGCGCCGCGCAGCCAGTCGACCACCATGGCGTTCGTGCAGCTGCTCGCGCAGCTCATGAAGGATCCGGTGCTCGGCAGGCGGGTGGTGCCGATCGTCGCCGACGAGGCACGCACCTTCGGCATGCAGACGCTGTTCCGGCAATTCGGGATCTACTCGGCGCTCGGTCAGCTCTACGCGCCGGAAGATCAAGAAGAGCTGCTCTACTACCGCGAGGCGAAGGACGGGCAGATCCTCGAGGAGGGCATTACCGAGGCGGGCGCGCTATCCTCATGGCTGGCGGCGGCGACCGCTTACTCGGCGCACGGCACGCCGATGCTTCCCTTCTACGTCTACTACTCGATGTTCGGCTTCCAGCGGGTCGGCGATCTGATCTGGGCCGCGGCCGATTCGCGCGCGCGCGGCTTCCTCGTCGGCGGTACCGCGGGCCGCACGACGCTCGCCGGCGAAGGGCTGCAGCACCAGGACGGCTCGTCGCACCTCGCCGCATCGACGATACCGAACTGCCGGGCTTACGACCCGTGCTTCGGCTATGAGCTGGCGACCATCGTGGAGGAAGGCGCGCGGCGCATGCTCGAGACGCAGGAAGACGTCTTCTATTACGTCACGGTGGCGAACGAGAATTACCCGCACCCCGCGATGCCGGAGGGCGCCAAGGAAGGCATCCTGCGCGGCATGCACCGCGTGCGCGAAGGCGCGCAGGTGCAGCTACTCGGCGCGGGGCCGATCTTGCGCGAAGCGCTCGCGGCCGCCGAGCTTCTCGAGAAAGATTGGGGAATCTCGGCCGCGGTATGGAGCGTCACTTCCTTTACAGAGCTGCGGCGCGACGGCATGCGCGCCGAGCGGCTGTGCCGCCTCGGCGAGCCGGCGAGGAGCTGGGTCGAAGAATGCCTCGGCACGAAGCCCGGGCCGGTGATCGCGGCGAGCGATTACGTGAGCGCGCTCGCCGACCTTATCCGGCCCTATGTCCCGCGGCCTTACGTCGCCCTCGGCACCGACGGCTTCGGCCGCAGCGACACGCGCGCGGCGCTACGCGCGTTTTTCGAGGTCGATGCGCGGCATATCGCGCACGCCGCGCTATTTGCCGTCGACCCCACTCTTGCCGCGCGTGCCCTGGACCGGTATGGGATCGACCACGTCGGCCGGCCCGCCTGGGAGCGGTAGCGGTCCTTGGGAAGGCGCCGGCGCAGGCGGCTGCTGGGTCGGCAAACCGAGCTCGTAGGCTTCCCTCTCCCGGGCGCGCACCGAGCGCTCGTCCGGGCGCAGCGGCTCGGCGGCGCTCGGTTGCGGCATGTTGCGCAGCTCGGGCCGGGCAAATTCGGCTGCCTGCCGGTCGCGCTCGATGAGCGCGCGCTCGACCTGACGCTCGGCCTCCGTCGGATCGGCCCGCGCCAGCGCGGGAAGCGCCGCAAGGCAAAGGACGATCCGCCTCATTGCACTTCGGCGGCGCGCGCCTCCCGGATCGCGGCGGCGAATTCGAGCACCGACTGCGCAAGCGCGACGCGATCCTCGCCGGAACGCATGAGCGTCGGCACGACGCATACCCGCATGCCGAGCGAGGCGATCGACTCGGCAAGTCCGGCGTCTTCGTTATCGATCACGAAGCCGTCGATCAGCCGCAGGTATTCCACCGCGATGCCGCGTGCGGTCGGCTCGCGGCCGAGCTCGCGCATCATCTTGCCGGCGCTTCCCTTGAGCGCCTTGCCGCCGATGATCGGCGACACCGCGACGACCGGCGCGCCGCGGCTGCGCAGCAGCTCGCGCATTCCGGGGACCTCGAGCATCGGGCGAATGGCATGGTAGGGATTTGCCGGCCCGATCACCACCGCCTCGAGGTCGGCGGCGTGCAGCGCATCGAGCACTTCGTCCGGCAGGCGCGCATCGTCGGCCCCGGCGTATTGAAAGCCGCGCAGCGGCGGCTCGCAAGCGAGCTCGGTGAAGTAATCGTGGAACGCGACGGCGCCTTCGCTGGTGAGCACATAGGTGCGCACCGCGTCGTCGCTCATCGGCAGGACCCGGGCCCGCACGCCGAGGCGGCGGCAGAAGTCGAGCGTGATCTGTGTCAGCGCGCGCCCTGCGGCCAGGCCTTCGCTCCGCAGTAGCGGCGCGGCGAGCGAGCGATCGCCAAGCGCCGGCCGATCCGGGCCGCCGAGCGACGAAATCATGGCCTGCACGCTGCGCGTTTCGCCCTCGGGCTCCCAGCCGGCGGTTGCGGAGGCAATGCCCGCAAGCGTGTAGAGCATCGTATCGAGGTCGGGGCAGAAGGAGAGATTCAAATGCTCGAAGTCGTCGCCGGTGTTCACGACGACGGTCAGGTCCTTGCCGCGCAGCCTATACAGCCCGTCGGCGAGCCTTGCACCGCCCACCTGCGCCGCCAGTGCCACAACGCGCCCCATGAGGCGATGCTAGCACCCCAGCTATAAGCGCGCGCCGAGCTCGACCCCTTCGCGCATCGCGCGCTCCGCATCGAGCTCGCCGGCTTCGCGTGCGCCGCCGATGACGTGCCGCGCAGGAAGCTCGCGCCTGGCGAGCTGTCCGGCACAGATGACAATGGTGTCAGCTGCGACGACCGACTCCGCGCCATCGACCGTAATGTGCACGCCCGCGTCGTCGATGCGACGATATTCCACGCCCTTCAGCATGCGTACGCCATGGCGCGCGAGCTCGGCACGGTGCACCCATCCGGTGGTGCGGCCGAGCGTGTGGCCGAACGGCGTCTGCGAGCGCTTCATCATCGTGATGCGGCACGGCGTGCTGGCCGGAGCAGGCTTGGCGAGGCCGCCCGGCGCGTCTTCGTCCTCCGTGATTCCCCAGTGGGCCCGGAAAGCGCGCGGCTCGAGCGTCGGTGCTCTCTCGCCCAATAGATAGAGTGCCACATCAAACCCGATTCCGCCCATGCCGATGATCGCGACGTTGTGGCCGGCCTGCACCCGGCCGTACAGGAGGTCGACGTAGCTCACGACCTTCGGATGCTCGATGCCCGGGATCTGCGGCCGGCGCGGCTCCACTCCGGTCGCGAGCACGACCTCGTCGAAGTCGCGCAGCTCCGAAGCGCTCGGCGCATGCTCGAGCAGGGCCTTGACGCCGGCGCGCCGCAGCCTCTCGGCATAGTAGGCGATCGATTCAGCGAATTCCTGTTTCCCGGGAACCCGCTTGGCGAGATTGAACTGGCCGCCGAGCTCGGCGTGTTGCTCGAACAACGTGACCGCGTGTCCGCGCTCCGCGGCGGTCGCCGCGCACGTCAGGCCGGCCGGCCCGCCGCCCACAACGGCGATCCGCTTTGCGCGAGGCGCCTTCGTGATGAGGAGCGACGCTTCCCGGCCGGCGCGCGGATTGACCACGCAGCTCACCGGCTGGCCGGTGAAGTAATGGTCGAGGCAGGCCTGATTGCAGGCGATGCACACGTTGATGCCGCGGCGGTCGCCGGCGAGCGCCTTGTTGGCGAACTCGCCGTCGGCGAGCATGGCGCGGGCGAGCGACACCATGTCGGCGTCGCCCCGCGCGAGGATCGCTTCGGCGCTCTCGGGCGAATTGATCCGGTTGGAAGCGATGAGCGGAATGCGCACCGCATCCTTAAGCCGTCGTGTCGCCCAGGCAAAGCCTGCGCGAGGGACCGCCTGCGCTATGGTCGGAATGCGCGCTTCGTGCCAGCCGATCCCGGAGCTGAGAAGCGTCGCTCCCGCCGCTTCCACGCCGCGCGCGACGGCGCCGATCTCGCCGGCGTTCAGGCCGCCCTCGACGAGGTCGAGCGCCGAGATGCGATAGACGATGATGAAATCGCTGCCCACGGCGGCCCGTGTGCGGCGCACGATCTCGGTGGCGAAGCGCATGCGGTTGCCGAGCGGCCCGCCCCAGCCGTCGCTGCGCCGGTTGGTCCGCGCCGCGAGGAATTGCGTGACGAGATAGCCCTCCGAGCCCATGACCTCGACGCCGTCGTAGCCCGCCTGGCGGGCGAGCCGCGCGGCGTGCGCAAAGTCGTCGATCGTGCGCTCGATCTCCTGGCTGCTCATCTCGCGCGGTATGTTGGTGTTGATGGGCGACTTGAGCGCCGAAGGCGCGACGATCCGCTCGTGGAAGCCGTAGCGGCCGGAATGCAGGAGCTGCAGCACGATCTTGCCGCCTGCCTCGTGGACCGCGCGTGCAATGACCCTGTGCCGCGCGCAATCTTCATCGTTCGAGAACTGTGCGCGGTGCACTCCGAGGTTACCTTCGTCGTTGGGCGAGAAACCGCCGGTCACGATCAGCGCGGCGCCGCCGCGCGCCCGCTCGGCATAGAGCGCGGCCAGCGCCGGCATATCGCCGCGCGCCTCGAAGCCGGTGTGCATCGATCCCATGACGATGCGGTTGCGGAGCGTGGTGAAGCCGAGGTCGAGCGGCCTCGCGAGGTGCGGATACACGCGGCGATTCTAGCCGCGCAGAACGAGCGCCGTTCCCGCGATGACGAGCAGCGCTCCGGCGAATATGGCGAGCGAGAGCTGCTCGCCGAGAAACAGCGCACCCCACAGCACGCCGAAGATCGGGATTAGATAGGTCACCGAAAGCGCCTGCGTCGCGCCGAGATCGGCAATCAAGCGGAAGTAAAGCAGGTACGCGAGCGCGCTGCTCAGCAGGCCGAGCGCCAGGACGTTGGCCCATACAAGCGGCGTCGTCGCCCCGGTGGGTGGGAACGCGAGCATCAGCGGCGAGAGCAAGACTGCGCCGGCGAGCTGGGTGCCGACCGCCATCCCGCGCGCCGGGATTGCGCGACCCGAGCGGCGCAGGTACACCGCGCTGAGCGCGTAGGAAAACGCCGCCCCAAGGGCCGCGCCGAGCGCGAGCGCGTTGCCCCCCGACGGCTTTGCGATGAGGGCAACGCCCGCGATGCCGAGCACGAGCCCTGCGGCGCGCCGTGCGGCCAGCCGCTCGCGGAGCATCACGACCGATAGCGCGGCGGCGAACAGCGGCGAGGTCGCGTTGATCACCGCCATCGCGCCCGCGGAAAGTTCGAGCGCCGCGTAGGAGTAGAGCAGGAAGGGGGCAGCGGAATTGAACGCGCCGACGAGAAAATACTGACCCGCCCATCGGCGCCATTGGGGATCGAAGCCGGCATAGGCGAAGTAGGCGCTGAGCGCCGCCCCGGCGATGAGCATGCGCAGGTCGGCCGTCGCCGCAGGGCCGAGCGCCGGCGCGGCGACGCGCATGAAGAGAAATGAAGCGCCCCAGATCGCGGCCAGGGCAACGAGGCGGGAAACGTCCCCCCGCCTCATTTACGGCGGCGCTTTTCGATCTCCAGAAGCCGCTGCTTGGTGGGGAGGCCCCAGGCATAGCCGCCGAGGCCGCCGTCGGTACGCACGGCGCGATGGCAGGGCACCACGAGGGCCACCGGGTTCGCGCCGCAAGCGCTGCCCACCGCGCGCACGGCTGCCGGAGCGCCGATCGCCCGGGCGATCTCGCCGTAGCTGCGCGTCTCGCCGCGCGGGATGCGCCGCAGCTCGTCCCAGACGCGACGCTGGAAGACCGTGCCGCGGATGTCGAGCGGCACCCGCCCCAGGCTCGCTTCGCCGGCGATGAACGCGAGGATCCTGGCGCGCAGCTCGCGCAGCGCCTCGCGCGCGAGCTCGGCGGCGGGAAACTCCTCGGCGAGTAGCTGCTCCAGCGCTGCCGCATCGCGGCCGAGCTTCACCGCACAGACGCCCTTGTCGGTCGCCGCCACGAGCGCGGTACCGAGCGGCGTGGCAAAGGTGTCGAAGCGGATGCGCTGCCCCCTGCCGCGTGCACGGTACTCGCTCGCCTTCATGCCGAGCTGCGGTTTCTCATAGAAGCGCGACAGCGAGCCGTAGCCGGCGTCGAACAGGGCGTCCACG
>CAYZFN010000076.1:0-16166 GCA_964477695.1 uncultured Enterobacteriaceae bacterium
TCGGGGTCAGGGCCGTAATTCGCCGGCCTCGATGAGCTTCCGCAGATCGGTGGCGCCGCCGACGAACACGCCCTTCACGAACACCATCGGAAAAGTGGGCCAGCCGGTCCACATCTTGAGCGCGAGGCGCCGGCGCCATTCGCCGAAGTAGCTGCCGTACTCGAGGTACTGGTATTTGAGGCCCGCCTGGTCGAGCAGCTTGCGCGCCTTCTTTGGCCAGGGATTCTGGCGCATGCCGACGACCACGATGTCGTTCGCCGCGATCGCCCGCTCCACCTCCTGCACGATTTCGGCGCGGTAGGCGGCGATGCGAGCGCGGATGGCGGGATGGATCTTGTCTTCGGGAACGATCTTGCGCATCAGACGAGCTGCAGCTCGCGCGGCGCCACGCCAGGGAAGACCGTCGCGAGCTGCGCGGCGTCCAGGCCGTAAAGCCTGGCGAAGAGACCGGCAAGCACTGCCCGGTATTCGTTCAGCACCGGATAGTCGCGGTCCTGGAAGAGCGTCCTGCGCTCGATCTGCACCTGCTCGCCGGCGATGCGCCCGCCGCGCACGGCGCCGCCGAGGACCCAGTAGACGGTGCCATGGCCGTGGTCGGTACCGCGGTTGCCGTTCTCGCGGAAAGTGCGGCCAAACTCGGAGAGCACGACCACCACTGTATCGCGCCACGCGGGTCCCATGCCATCGGCGAGCGCCGCAAGGCCGGCGCCGAGCTCCTCGAGGCGCTGCGCGAGGTAGCCGGCGGCGGCGCCCTCGCCGACGTGCGTATCCCAGCCGCCGACGTCGACGAAGCCAAGGTTGTAATCCGCCCGCATGAGCCGCGCGATGCGCTGCGCCTGGGCCTGGAAGCCGCGCGCATTGACCGCGTTGCGGCTTGCCGCCTGCATCTCGTCGCCCAGCTCGCGCATCATCTGCTCGCGCGCAGCGAAGCCCTCGCTCACCTGCTCGCCGAGGCTCGAGCCCTGGTACATGGAGGCGATGAGCTCGCTCTGGTGCGCGTCGACACTCGGCCGGCGCGGCGCGCCGAGCGCGATGTTGGCCACCCGCGCGTCGCCGCGGAAAGCGACCGGCAGCTGCGCAGTGAAAGAGATCGGCTTCGCCGTCGCGCCGATCGCGCCGGCGAGGCGGTTCATGAAGCCCGAGCCGAACGCGCGCGCGCCGCTACCCTGGGCGAGCTCGATCGCATCCTGCGTCTCGAAGTGGCTGCGCGACAGATCCTCCGTGCCGGCGAACGGCACGAACGCCGCCTGCCCCGCCTGGTAGAGCGGATGCACGCTCTCGCGCAGCGCCGGGTGAAGTCCCCAGTCGGCATCGAGCGCGAGCAGCGCTTCGCGCGGGACCGCGATGTTGGGCCGCGACTCGTAATAGAAGCTCGAGGCCGGCACGAGCAGGTTGGCCGCGTCGTAGCCGCCGCGCAGGAAAACCAACAGAAACCGCGCGCTCGACGGGGCAGCGTAAAGGCGGGTGGAAAGGAAAGTCGCGCCGAGGCCGGCAAGGAAGGTTCTTCGGTTCATCGCTGCATGAACTCCGGCGAGGAAAGAAGGAGCAGGTTCCACTCCTGCGGCGAGGCGGCCTTGCCGAGCGCCTCGAGCGTGGCTGGCCCGAGTTTCGGCACGCCTTCCTGCCACAGGCGGTAGGGCATGCGATAAGCGATGCCGCGCGCCACGTCGAAGCGGCTCGCGAGCTGTCCCGGGCTTGCCCAGTCGCTGCGCTTCAGCGGGTAGCCGTCGGGTGTCGGCCTTGCATAGAGCGGCTCGCCGAGCAGTCCGACTGCGCCGAGCACGGGCTGGGCGTCCGGGATCGGGTTCTCGTCGAAGGCCAGGCGCACCGCCGAGACTACGTAGTGCATCGGATCCTTGAACTTGCCGCCGAGCGAGGCGCGAAACTCGGGCGAGCCGAACATCGTCGCAAGCGTCGTCGCGATGTCGCCATCGCTCGCGAGGAAGCTCTGCGCCATGCGCTCGACGAGCGCGGCCGGCGGGTCGTCGGCGACGAAATATACGGCGAGCTTGCGGCTGATGAAGCGCGCGGTCGAGGGATGGTGCGCCAGCAGGTCGAGCGCCTCGTCGAGCTCCGCCTCGCCGCGCCCGCGGACCACGTAACCGAGGAGCCGCTTGTCGCCCCAGTCGTGGCGCCGCGGATAGAAGCGATACGGCGCGCCGCCGGGAACGGCGACGCTGAACCCGGTGAGCACGCGCGCCAGCTCCTGCACGTCCTGCTGCGTGTAGCCGCCGTCGATGCCGAGCGTGTGCAGCTCCATCAGCTCGCGCGCGTAGTTCTCGTTCAGGTGCCCCGCGGCATTGCGCGCGTTGTCGAGATAGATGAGCATCGCCGGATGGCGCGCGCTCGCGCCGAGCAGGTCGCGGAAGCGGCCGAGCGCGTGCGGACGGATCGCGTGCTCCTCGTAATCGGCGAGCAGGACCCGCACGTTGGCCTTGAACTGGAAGACGCTGAAATGGTTCATCCAGAACCAGGTCATCTGCTCCTTGAGCTGCGCGCCCGAGTAGAGCGCGCGCAGCAGCATGCGCGTCTGCGCTTCCCGGCCGAGGCGCGTCAGCTCCTGCTGGTACGCCTGCTGCAGCGGCTTTCGCTCGTCGGCGGCAAGCTTCTGGAACGCGCGCCGCTTCTCGGCCTCCTCGGCCGCGAGGTCCGCCATCGAGCGTCGCGAGATGGTGAGCGCATCGATCTGCGCCTGGACCTGCGGCGGCAGCGGCGCCTCGTCCCGCGGTCGAAGCTGCCGCGCGAGGAAGGCGCCGGTGCCGGCCTCCCGGATGCGCGCGGAGGCGGAGCGGCTCGCTCCCCAGGTGACGCGGTTCAGTACCTCGATCTGCACCTCCGGGGAGTCCTCCGGCCAGGCGATCGGCGCGATCAGCGCCTGCCGCGGGGGGCTCGCGCACGCGGACAGAAGGGCCACGAGCGACAGCCGGGCCGCTCGTGCGGCGGAGGTCTTCACGGCGGGAATGATGCGCCGATCTTTCCGCGGAGTTGTTGCAAGGTGTAACCTCGCGCGGAGCCGCTTATGACAAGAAAAACGGTCGCATTTCTCGCGCTCGCCGCCGCGCTCGCAGCTGCCCGGGCTGCGGATACCCCGGAAGCCGTGTACGCCAGGCTGCACGCCGCCGCGCTCGCCCGTAACCTCGACGAGATGCGGTTGTACGCAGCCGAAGCCCAGCGCGCCGAGCTCATCGTTCCCGAGCTGCCGAGGACCTATCGCGTCACCGGCAAGGCCGCGCGCCGCGACGGCAAGGCGGTCGAGCTGCGGGCCTCCGGGACCGCCGACACGGTGGGCCTCGGCTTCACCCAGATGTTCGGCGTCATCGGTCTGGTGAAGGAAAAAGGCGAGTGGAAGGTCGAGCGCCTTTCGTGGTCGACCCAGCGGCCCGGCGAGTACCCGGAAGGCTACGTAATCGTTCAGGGCCCCGCCCCCGAGCCGCGCTCGAGCGGCGAGCCGCAGACACCACGCTTTGCGGTGCCGCCTTCGGCGCCCGAGCCTTCGCATCTCCTGACGCGCAAGCCGGCGGAAGACCCGAAGCCTCAGGACGAGCGCAAGCCCGGCACGGAGCCCGCGCCCTGCGTCATCAAGCCGGTCATGAGCGACGCCGACCTGCGCGCCTGCGGCTCGACGCCTGCCGACTCAAGGTAGCAGCGCTTCCGCGAGCTCGAGCAGGTCGTCGGGCCAGTACTCGACCGGCCGGGGGCGCAGCGCGCCGCATTCGGCAAGCGGCCGGCAAGCGAGGACGGCGAGTACCCAGCGCGCAGGCAGCGCGGCGCGGCCGTGGCGCGCGCCGAGGAGCGCGCCCGCGACCGCGGTATTCGTATCGGTGTCGCCGCCGCGCCCCACGGTGCGCACCAGCGCCTCTTCGAAGGCCAGCGTCTTCAGGCAATAGAAGGCGTTCTGCAGCGCGACGAGCACCCAGTTCGGATGGGTGAAGTAGTCGGCCGGTGCATTGCCTTTTGCCGCACGCTTGATCGCTTCGTGCGCCGGACCCTTGGCATGCGAGAGCGCCGCCTCGAACATCGCGTCGACGCTCGCGCCGGCGACGCCGACCGCGATCGCGGCGCAATAGGCGGCGCAGGCGTCGAGGCAAACGGCATTGGGGTGCGTGAGCTCCGAGTCGTCGGCCGCGGTGCGCGCCGCGAGCGAGGCATCGCCGGCCGCCCAGACGCCGATCGGCGCGACGCGCATCAGCGAGCCGCTCGACTCGCTGTCACTCGCCGCGGTGCCGAGCAGCCCGCGCTCGTTTGTCATCGCCACGTCGATGGGCCGCGAGGTCAGCCATGCGCGATAGGCATCGAGTGCCCGGGCCGCGTCGTAGCGCCTGTCGCGCGCGAGCACGCGCGCGAGCGTGATCGCCATCTCGCTATCGTCGGTCGGCTGGCCGGCAATCGTCTTGTAGACGCCGCCATCGGCCAGCTCGCGCACGCCTTCCGGATAGAGGCGCGCGATCTCCGCGGCGGGCTTTCGCTCGACCAGCGAGCCGAGGCTGTCGCCGATCACGTGGCCGAGCAGAGTGGCCTGCGCGCGGGAGAGCTTCTCATCGGAAGCTTTTCGCGGAAAGGAAAAGACCACGCGCGGCTCGCGCCGCGGCTCGGCATCGAGCGCCGACCAGTCGAATCCTGCGAGCGAGCGCGCCGCGCTCGGCGCGCCGGCGAAGCAGCCGCTCACGCGCCTCGTCGAGTTTCCTTCCAGCTGGATCTCGCCCCCTTCGCGGTCGAGCGAGACACCGCCCGCTGCGCCAATGAGCGCCATGCCGGCGGCGATGTCGTATTCGTTCACGCCATGGATCGATACGGTGGCGACGCCGTCGCCCGCGGCGATACGCGCCATGCGGTAGGCGATGCTCGGCATCGCGACGTAGCGAGCCGGATGCACCGCGCGCGACCACGTTTCCGGCTTCTGCGCCGACGAAGCGGTGGCCCAGACGAGGCTGCCGGGTTCCAAGCCGCGCCGGGCCAGGTCCGTCCCGACCGGTTTTCCATTGCGCAATATCGGACCTGCGCCTTCGGCCCAGGCGATAGTGTCCGCGCCGCGGTCGGGCGAGTCGGGCGCATGCACGATGCCGAGCACCGGCACGCCTTCGCGCACGAGGGCGACCGAGATCGCCGAGCCGCGACGCCCCGAGGTGTACTCGAACGTTCCGTCGTGCGGGTCGACTAGCCACACCCAGCCCGGCGCGCTGCCCGGAGTCGCGGCGCATTCCTCGCCGCAAAATTGCGCCGGGAAGAGCGCCTGGAGCGCGGCTTGCAGGCGCTCCTCGATCTCGCGGTCGATGGGGCAGCTGCCGCGCCGGCCGCGCGGTCCGTGCGGCGCGTGGAACTCCTCGCGCAGCCGCACGCCCTCGGCCTCGACGGAAGAAACCGCTTGCGCGAGGATCGCCGCGGGCGTCATATTGCGCTTCATGGACTCCATTAAAACGCCGAGCGGCCTGGTGATCGAGGAATTAGTCGTAGGCAGCGGCGCCGAGGCCGCGGCCGGCCAGAAAGTGACGGTGCACTATACCGGCTGGCTAACCGACGGCAAGAAATTCGACTCGAGCATGGATCGGCGCGATCCATTCATCTTTCCGCTCGGGCGCGGCCAGGTGATCAAGGGCTGGGATGAAGGCGTCGCGGGGATGAAGATCGGCGGCAAGCGCAAGCTGACGATTCCGCCCCACCTCGGCTATGGCGCACGCGGCGCCGGCGGCGTGATTCCGCCCAACGCCACGCTCGTCTTCGAGGTCGAGCTGCTCGCCGTCGGCTAGTCGGACACTCGAGCGCGCAGCGCCTTCAGCTGGCCGCGGCGCGCCTTCGATTCGAGGCGCTTTCGCTGCGAGCTGCGAGTGGGACGCGTAGGCCGGCGCAGCTTCGGCACGTGCGCGGCCGCTTCCACGAGCGCATAGAGCCGCGCGATCGCCTCGGCGCGGTTCATCTCCAGGCTGCGGTGCTGCTGCGCCTTGATCACCACGATGCCCGTGCGCGTGACGCGGTGATCGCCGCGTCGCAGGAGGCGTTCCTTCACCTCCTCGGGCAGCGAGGAGCGGCGGATGTCGAAGCGCAGATGCACGGCGTTCGACACCTTGTTGACGTTCTGCCCGCCCGCGCCCTGCGCGCGCGTGGCGGAAAGCTCGATTTCCGCCTCGGGGATGGTGATGCGCTCCATCCCGGAAAGATTACCGGATTGGCGGGCCGGAGCTAAGGTCCGAAGGTGACGGTGCCGCGGCGGTGCCGCCGGCGCCCGCGCTGCGCGGCTCGATGATGCCGCTCGAGGGTCGGTCGCCGTCGACGCGCGGCCGCTCGACCGCGAGGTCGCTCGGGCTCGGCGTGCGCGCCTCCGGCGCTTCGCCGCGCGGGCCATCCTGGCCGCGCTCGCCGCGCAGGTCGCTCGGCGAAGGCGCCGGGTCCTTGTTCGGGCGCATGTCCTGCGCCCCCGCGCCGTACGACGCGAGCGACAGGACAAGCACGCCGAGGACGAGGCGCTGGCGCATTACTTCTTCGTCTCGTCCTCGTGCACGGACCCTTGATTCGAGCTGCCCGCGGCGCCCGTCGCCTGGCTGGGCGAGCTGTTCGTGCTCGGCTCGCGCGATTGGGCGCTCGCGCCGCCCGCAGCCTTGGACTGCTTGTCGCTCGTCTTCGACTTGCTCTTCTTCGCGTGCTTCTTCGACTTCTTCTTGCCGTTGTCCTTGCTCGTGTCGTCGCTCGCGCCGGCCCCCGCCCGGGTGTCTGCGCCCATGGCGGCGCCGGTGCTCGCGCCGGCGCCGGTGCGGTCCTTGTCCAAGTCGGTGCGCTGCTGTGCCGCGGTCAGCTGGCTGAACGAAACGGCGAAGATTGCCGAAAAAAGTGCCGGTAAGAACTTCCGCATTGCGGTCTCCTAAGGGGAGTTGGTCGGGCGGTTGGAAACGCTCCTGGCGTGCAAAGTGCATGCCCGTAGCCATGAGCTACTTGGGCGGTTCCACGACCGGGTCCTCCGAGCGGCGGTGCAGGCCGCGATCCAGCGGGTCGAAGTGCATGTGCGGCTTCGCGCCGGCGCCGACGCCTTGGCGCTCGCGCTCCGTCGAGGGCGACGTGCCCCCGGCTGCGCCGTCCGTACGGTCGCGCCACGCGGCGTTGCTCTCCTGCTCCTTCGTTTTCTCGGCCTTGAGCGCCGCGTCGTCCGGCTTGGGCGGCGGCGGAAGCTGTTGCTGGGCGGCGACGGAAAAGCCGGCCGCCGAAAGCACTGTGAAAAGCAAAAATTTGCGCATCGCAGGTCTCCTTTGACGGGAGACCAAGAAAGATCGGTGCCTAGCGGCTGAGCCGGTTGCGTCCGGCCTGCTTCGCGCGGTAGAGGGCGGCATCCGCCGCCTCGATAACCTGGTGCGGCGTGCGCGCCTCGGGCGAATGCGCGGCCACGCCGATCGACACGGTGACCGAGAGCACCTTTTGCGGAGCGCCTTCGCCTCGCAGCTTGATCCCTTCCTCGCCCTTCTTCGGGCGGTCGGGACCCCGCACCGCCACGCGGTAGTTCTCGATCGAGTCGCGGATCGCCTCGAGCGCGCGCTCGGCCTCGCCGAGCCCTCGCTTCGGGAAAAGCACGCTGAACTCCTCGCCGCCATAGCGATACGCGGTGCCGCCGCTGCCGACCTTGGCGAGCCGGCGCGCGACGAGCTTCAGCACCTGATCGCCCACGTCATGACCGTGCGTGTCGTTGAATTTCTTGAAGTGGTCGACGTCGACCATGGCGATCGCGTACTCGCCGTCCAGGCTGCGCATCCGCTCCTCGAGCGCGCGGCGCGCGGGCAGCCCGGTGAGCTGGTCGCGGAAGGCGAGCTGGTGCGACTCCTGCATCAGCGCGGCGAGCAGGACCAGGCCGCACGCCGCCATGAATACGGCATAGGTGTGCGGCGAGCCGACCCACTCGGCGGCGATGAAGAAGGCGACGATCGCACCGGCATTGCCGACCGGCACCGGCTTGAACTCCGGCCAGGCGCGCCAGACGGCAGTGGCGAATGCCGCGGCAAACGCGATGCGCCCGACGAACGGCGTCGGCGGTGAGCGCAGCCACCATTGGTCGAGGAGCGAAAGCCACGCGGTTCCCGAGAAGCGGCTCTTGCCCGCCGCGCCGATCCAGAGCACGAGCAGCGCCTCCGCGGCGAGCAGCAGCAGCCAGTCGTAGGAGGCGCGGTAGCGCGCACCGCGGTCCTGCCAGATCATCGCGAGCAGCACGTTGAGCGGCACTAGCACGACGAGCGCCGTATAGACAGCCTTGTGGTGGAACGCCTCGTAGGCGCCGAAGCCGGCCAGGAGCGAGAGCGCCACGACGAAGGAGCGGCCGCGGTTGAACCACCAGGCAAGCCCGACCGCCACGAGCAGCAGCGTCGCCGGGCCGTAGCTGCGCAGGCCGCTCAGCGACTCGGGCAGCGGTCGCCCGAGCCAGGCGACGAGCGTCGCGGCCACCACGATCCCGCCCGGGACCCAAAGTGGCCGCGTCACTCTCACATAGTTACGCACCCAACTGGTCGGGGCGGAAGCCGACATCCGCGAGCTTGCCGCGCTGCGCGCGCTTGCCGATGTGCTCGGCGATCTGCTTCGCATCGAGCGCCGCGACGGCGCGGTTCTTGCGCTTGATTCCGCTCACCGCGAGCGACTTGCCGTCGCTGGAGGCTACGTCGGCAAGCGAGATGCCCTCCGGCAACGCGATCAGCTGCACGCCGACGCCGCCATTGGGCCGCTCGGGAATTTCCGCCAGCTCGAAAACGAGCAGGCGCGAATCGGAAGAAAGCACCGCCACGTACTTCCCTTCGCCGAGCGTGGCGGGCGGCCGCGCCGCGGCGCCTTCCGAGACGGCGAAGAAGTCCTTGCCCTGGCGCGTCTTCGAGGCGAGGTCGCCGAGCTTGCAGACGAAGCCGACGCCGGCGGAGCTGTTCATGAGCAGGCGCCGCGCCGGATCGCCCGAGGCCATCCAGACGATCACGTCGGAGGACGAGTTCACGAGCGTATTCACCGGCGCGCCGTCGCCCCGGCCGCTCGGCACGTCGGCCGCGGAGATCGAGAACGTCTTGCCGGAAGCGGCGAGCACGGTGACGGTGTCGGTGGTCCTGCACTCGAGCGTCTGCAGCAGCGCGTCGCCCTCCTTGAAGGTGAGCGTCGAGACGTCCAGGCTGTGGCCGGTGCGCGCGCGGATCCAACCCTTCTTCGACAGGATCACGGTGAGCGGCTCCTCGACCACCGTGCGCTCGACCTGCGCCCGCTCGGCGGTCTTGATTAGCGTGCGCCGTTCGTCGCCGTACTGCTTCGCATCCTCGGCGAGCTCCTTCACGACCTGCTTCTTCAGCTCCTTGTCATCGCCGAGCAGGGTCTTCAGCGCCTTGCGGCTCGCCTCGAGCGACTTCTTCTCCTCGCTCAGCCTGATACCGTCGAGCCGGGTGAGCTGGCCGAGGCGCAGGTTGACGATGTCCTCCGCCTGGCGCTCGGTGAGCTTGTATTTCTTCCGCAGCGCCTCCTTCGCCGCCGGCTGATCCTCGCTCGCGCGAATGATCTTGATCACCTCGTCGATCTTCGCGTACGCGGCGAGCCGTCCCTCGACGATCTCGATGCGCTCCTGGACTCGATCCAGCCGGTACTGCGTCCGGCGGCGAACGGTGTTGACGCGGAAGTCGCCCCACTCGCGCAGCACCTCGACGATGCCTTTGGTTTCCGGCAGGCCGTCGAGCCCGAGCCATGTCAGGTTCACCGCATAGCGGCTCTCGAGCGACGTGTGCACGAGCAGCGCGGCCATCATCTCTTCGGGGTTCTGCCGCGAGCTGCGCGGCTCGATGACCAGGCGCAATTTCGACCTGCGGTCGCTCTCGTCGCGCACGCCCTCGACCTGGTCGAGGATGAACTGCTTCATGCGCCGCTGCTCCTGCGTCACCTCCTTCTTGCCGAGGCCGGGTCGCGGGTTGGCGAGCGCCTCGATCTCCTCCATCACCTGGCGCACCGAGACGCCGTGCGGCAGCTCGGTGACGACGATGCGCCACTGGCCGCGCGCCAGGTTCTCGCGCTCCCATTTGCAGCGCAGCAGCAGCGAGCCGCGCCCGCTCTCGTACGCCTGCCGGATCTCCTCGGGCGGCGAGATGAGCTGCCCGCCGCCGGGAAAGTCGGGTCCCGGCAGCTGCTCGAGGATGTCGTCGATCTTCGCGCGCGGATGGCGGATGACGTGCGCCGCGGCCGCCGCCACTTCCTTCAGGTTGTGCGACGGGATGCGCGTCGAGAAGCCCACCGGTATGCCGAAGCTGCCGTTCAGCAGGCCGAACGGCAGGCGCGCCGGCAGCAGCGCCGGCTCCTCGAACTTGCCGTCGTAGTTCTTGACGAAGTCGACCGTGCCCTCGCCGATCTCGGCGAGCATCAGCTCTGCGTAGCGGGACAGGCGAGCTTCCGTATAGCGATACGCCGCCGGCGCATCGCCATCGCGCGAGCCGAAATTGCCCTGGCCGTCGATCAGCGGATAGCGCATCGAGAAGGGCTGCGCGAGGTGCACCAGCGCCTCGTAGGTCGAGCTGTCGCCGTGCGGGTGAAAGCGGCCGAGCACATCGCCGACATAGCGCGCGCACTTTGCGAATGTCGTCGAGCCGTTCATGGCGAACAGGATGCGCCGCTGGACCGGCTTCAGCCCGTCGGCAACCTCCGGCAGCGCGCGCGCCTTGACCGTCGAGACCGCGTAGCCGAGGTAGGCGTGCGACGCGTGCTGCTCGATCGGCGCAGTCTCGTCGCCGTTGTCGCCGCCGCTAAATAGGTCCGGTGTCCGTGTGTCTTCCATAAGTCCTCAAATGGTGACCGTCACCATTTTGCTGCTCATTGGAAAAGGTCGAGCTGCTTGTCCGCCACGGCGATCGCCGCTTCGACGGCACGCTTCGCGGCCTCGAGCTGCTCGGTCTCGCCGACGCGCCCGGCGGCTTCCCAGCGGTAGTGCCTGCGGCCGGCGAGCGTGACCTTGCCGAGCTTGGTCTTGCCGAGCCAG
The DNA here is from genome assembly GCA_964477695.1 of uncultured Enterobacteriaceae bacterium. Lineage (GTDB taxonomy): Bacteria > Pseudomonadota > Gammaproteobacteria > Burkholderiales > SG8-39 > SCGC-AG-212-J23. The sequence continues at coordinate 10,955 of CAYZFN010000076.1, forward strand.
TAAGCGTGGCCCTGATACGCGCGTTCCCAGAAAGGCTTTGCCTTGCTCTTCTTCTTCGGCGGCATGGCACCTCTTTTCTTGCTAGACGTCGGCCTCCACGGTCTTCCAGTGCTCGCGCATCCAGTTGCGCCGCCCCTCGGCTTCGCCCGAGTCCATGAGCAGCTCGAAGGTGGCGCGCGCCTTCTTCAGCTCCTTCGCGTCGAGCTCCATGCGCACGAGCCGCCGCGTGTCGGGATTCATGGTCGTTTCCCAGAGCTGCTCGGGGCTCATCTCGCCCAGTCCCTTGAAGCGCGAGATCTCCCAGCTCCCGTCCTTCACCTTCTCCTTCTTCAGCTGCGCCAGCACCTCGGCGAGCTCGTCATCATCCAGGCAATACAAGCGGCGCGCCGGCTTGCCCTTGCCTTGCGAAGGCACCTCGACCTTGTAAAGCGGGGGTTGCGCGACATACAGGTGCGCGCTGCCGACGAGCTTCGGCGCGTGCATGAAGAAGAACGTGAGGAGCAGCGCCTGGATGTGACCGCCGTCGACATCGGCGTCGGTCATGATGATCACCTTGCCGTAGCGCAGGCCGCCGAGGTCGGGGGTTTCTTCCACCGAATGCGGGTCGACGCCGATCGCCGTGGCGATCGCCTGCAGCTCCTTGTTGGCGAGCACGGTGCGGCTGTCCTTCGACATGGTGTTCAGCACCTTGCCGCGCAGCGGCAGCACGGCCTGCGTCTCCTTGTCGCGCGCTTCCTTCGCCGAACCGCCGGCCGAATCGCCTTCCACCAGGAACAGCTCGTTGCGCGTCACGTCGCCCGAGGCGCAATCGACGAGCTTGCCGGGCAGCGTGGCGATGCCGCTCGACTTCTTGCGCTCGACCTTCTTGCCCTTGGAGAGGCGCGCGAGCGCCTGCTCGACCGCCAGCTCGACGATCTTCTTGCCTTCCTCGGGGTGCGCGTTCAGCCACAGCTCGAACGCGTCGCGCACGCACATCTCGAGCAGCTTCGCGCCGTGCCGCGTGGTGAGCTTCTCCTTGGTCTGGCCGTGGAACTGGGTGCGCACGATGCGTGCCGAGAGCGTGAAGCAGGCGCGGCCCCAGAGGTCCTCGGCGATCACCTTCACGCCCTTGGGCGCGAGCGCGCGCGTCTCCATGAATGCGCCGAGCGCCTCGAAGATGCCCGAGCGGAAGCCGGCCTCGTGCGTGCCGCCCGAGCGCGTCGGGATCAGGTTGACGTGGCTCTCGGCGAACACGTCGCCGTCGGCGACCCAGCCGATCGCCCAGGAGGCGCCTTCGCCGGCCTCCACCTCGGAGATGCCGGAAAGCGATTTCTCGTCGAAGTAGCGCTCGCCGGCGAAGACCGGCGCCACGAGCTCGCGGCCGGCCAGCATCATCTCGAAGTACTGGAGCATGCCGCGCTCGTACTTCCAGGTCTTTTTCTCCTTGCCTTCGATCTCGAGCACCATCGTCAGGCCGGGCAGCAGGTAGGCCTTCGAGCGCACCAGGTGCTCGAGCTCGGCGAGCGGAATGGTCGGCGAATCGAAGTACTTCGCATCCGGCCACAGGCGCACGATGGTTCCGCTCTTCTTTTCCTTGCTGCGCTCGGACTTCAGCTTCTGCTTCAGTTCCCCGCCCTCGAAAGCGATTGAATGTCTTTCGTTGTTTCTAAAGACAACGACTTCGCAGCGCTTCGAGAGCGCGTTCGACACCGCGACGCCGACGCCGTGCAGGCCGCCCGAGATGTGGTAGACCCCGTCGCCGGAACGCGAGAACTTGCCGCCGGCGTGCAGCATGCCGAAGGCGACCTCGACCGCGGGCTTCTTCTCTTCCGGGTGCATGTCGACCGGAATGCCGCGGCCTTCGTCCTCGACCTCCACCGAGTGGTCCTTGTGCACGGTGACGGTGATCTTCTTGCCGAAACCGGCGAGCGCCTCGTCGACCGCGTTGTCGATCGCCTCCTGCACGATGTGCAGCGGATGCACGGTGTGCGTGTACATGCCCGGCATGCGGCGCACCGGCTCGAGCCCCTTGAGCGCCTGGATCGCCGATGCGTCGTAAACGGCCTGCTTTGCCATTGATCTAGTGCTCTATGTCTTTCGTGCCACTACAGATTGTATTCCCGCCGCCGGCGATACGCCTCGGAAAAGAGCTCGATGCTTCGCGCAACGCTTGCCGAAAGCGGCTGCTCTTGCCAGAGGTGCAAGAGCTCCTTCTGCATGGCCAGCGCGTTTCGGTCGCCTTCGAGCAGCGCCTGGAGGACACGCGCGACGGCGGCGTCCAGCTCGGCGAGCGGGTGAACTTCCTCAACCAGGCCCCATGCGCAAGCGCGTTCGGCGTCGATCGGCTCGCCGGTAAGCACCAGCCAGGCTGCGCGCCCGGAGCCGACGAGGCGCGGCAGGAGCGCTGCCTCCACGACCGACGGGATGCCGAGCCGCACCTCCGGCATGGCAAAGCGGGTCCCGGGCGCGGCAATACGCAGGTCGCACGCCGCCGCGAGCTCGAGCCCGGCGCCGATCACCGCGCCGTGCAGGCGGGCGACCACCGGCACTGCGAGCCGCCGCACGGCCTCGCAGGCGCGATGCACGCGGGCAATGAACGAGCGCGCGCTGATCGCATCGAGGGCGCGCAGCTCGGCCACGTCGGCACCGCCGCAAAACGTCTTGCCGTGCCCGCCGAGCACGACCGCCCGCAAGCTGTCTTCGCCTGCAAGATCCTGCAACGCGCCGGCGAGCCGCTCGAGCAGCGCCGAGTCGAGCGCATTCGCCTTTTCCGGGCGGTCGAGCATGACCCGCGCGATGCCGCCTTCGCGTTGCACTTCGAGCACCGGCCGATATTAGCCGCCGCCGCGCTTAGAATCGGAGCATGGCCAAAAAAGAGGGCGAATGGGCGTTCCCGGTCGAGATGCGGCCGCGCCCCGAGGACTGGAAGTTCGACCTCGACACGGTGCTCGACGCGGTTGTCGGCCTGCGCGCCGAGATTCCCGAAGACGCCTTCACGGCGCCGCTCCTCGGTACCGAGCGCGCCGGCAGCGGAGTCGTGATCCGGGACGATGGGTTGGTGCTCACCATCGGCTACCTCATTACCGAAGCGAGCACGATCTGGCTCACGACGAACAAGGGAACGGTCAGCGGCGGCTTTCCGATCGCCTATGACCAGACGACCGGCTTCGGGCTGGTGCAGCCGCTCGGCAAGCTCGGCGTGCGTGCGATCGAGCGCGGCAGCGCGGCTTCATGCCGAGTCGGCGAAAACGTGGTCATGGCCGGGCACGGCGGGCGCGCACATTCGCTCAAGGCCACGGTATTCGCCAAGCGCGAATTTGCCGGCTACTGGGAATACGTGCTCGACGAAGCCATCTTCACCGCGCCCGCGCATCCGCAATGGGGCGGCGCGGCGCTGATCGGCGCCGACGGCAGGATGCTCGGCATCGGCTCGCTGCTGGTGCAGGAGAAGCTCGATGCGGGCGTCCTGCAGGGCAACATGATCGTGCCGATCGACCTGCTCGCGCCGATCCTCGACGACCTGCTGAAGCTCGGCCGCGCTAACCGACCGCCGCGGCCCTGGCTCGGGCTGTACGTCACCGAATCGGGCTCCCGCCTGGTTGTCGCCGGCCTCGCGCCGGGCGGCCCGGCGGAGAAGGCCGGCCTGCGCGTCGGCGACGTCGTGCTCGAAGTCTCGGGCGCGAAACCCTCGAGCCTGGCCGATCTTTTCCGGCGCATCTGGGCGCTCGGCACTTCCGGCGCGGTGGTGCCGCTTAAAGTCACGCGCGAAGCGGCGCGGCGCGAGGTCGCGGTGCGCTCGGCCGACCGCGGCGAATTCCTCAAGAAGCCGCATCTGCACTGAGCTTTGCCACGGCTTTCCAGTCGACCAGCTTCGTCAGGTCCGCTTCCAGCGGCAGCCGGATACGGCCGTCGCGAATCTCCGGCGGCGCGACGAAGGCAGATCGCATCATGAGAAAGAACGTCTGCTCGGCAGGAAGCTCGGCGGGCAGCTGTAGATTCACAAGCGTGCCGAGCGCGCTTTCCGCGTAAATTCCCACCGCCGTCTTGCAGCTCGACACTGTCGTTCGGATGGCGAGGCATTCATCCATGCCGACGCGGCCGGGCTTGAGCGAGATCGCTCGCGCGCCACGCTCGACGAAGAGCCCCGCGTCGCGCACCGAGGTGCACGCATTGTCGACCAGGATGGGGATGCCGGCGCCTTTCTGCAGCGCCTCGAAGTGCGCATCGGGGGCGAGCGGGCTCGGGTCTTCGGCGACGATCGCGCCCGCTGCGGCGATGCGCTTCACGTACCCGAGCGCATCGTCGCGCGCATAGGCGCTGTTCGCATCGACGTACAGGGCGACATCGCCGCCGACGGCGGCGCGGATTTCCTTCAGCGCCTGCAGATCGGTCTCCACGCCCTGCCCGCCTTTCACTTTCAGCGTGCGAAAGCCGTAGCGCGCGCAGTATTCGGCCGATTCCTTCGCCATCAGCGCAGGCGCGCGGCGCGTAAGCGTCCAGCATACCTCCGCCTCGCCGCTGCCGCCGAGCAGCTGCCAGAGCGGCTTGCCGGCGGCGGCGGCGCGCATCGTCCAGCAAGCGCTCGACACCAAGCCTTTGGCGAGCCGGTTCTCGGGCACGCGGGACAGCGCCGCATGCACCGCCCGTTCATCGCCCAGATCGACCCCTTCGACGAACGGCAGGACGACGTCTCTCAACGAAGCGAGCAGGGAGCGCGGCGAGACGCCCGACCAGGTGCTCTTGATCGTGCCTTCCGCAATGCCGCGTGCGCCGCTGTCGCCTTGCAGCTCGAGCAGCGCGAACAGGCCTGAGCGCTCGCGCGCGTTCGACCACACCACCTCGCGCTCGTACGCGAGCTCGTAGAAGTGCAGCGACCAACGAGCGAGCTTCAGCCGGCTAGCCGAGCGTCGGCATGCTGAAGCCGCCTGACTTCGGCGTATCCTGGTGCGGCCAGCGCGAGGTGATCACCTTGGTGCGGGTGTAGAACTTGATGCCCTCGATGCCGTGCACGTGCAAGTCGCCGAACAGCGAGTTCTTCCAGCCGCCAAAGGAAAAGAAGGCGACGGGCACCGGGATCGGCACGTTGATGCCGACCATGCCGACCTGGATCTCGGCGGTGAAGCGGCGCGCCGCGCCGCCCGACTCGGTGAAGATCGCGGTGCCGTTGGCATAGGGATTCGCATTGATCAGCGCGATCGCCTCTTCCAGCGTGGCGGCGCGCAGGACGACGAGC
>CAYZFN010000077.1:0-9245 GCA_964477695.1 uncultured Enterobacteriaceae bacterium
GGCAGAGCCGCACCCGCGCCTTCATCGGCCAGATCCAGCGGCACTGAGCGGCGCGATGTCGAACTGGGAGCGCTTCCTCGACGCGTTCTTCAACGCGCGGGTGATGGCGAAGTACCTGCCCGACATCCTGCACGGCACGTGGGTGACGATCGAGCTGGCGGCGCTCGTCATAGCGAGCGGGCTCTTGGCGGGGCTCGCGCTCGCGCTGCTGCGCAGCCTCGGCTTGCGGCCGGTCAACCTGCTCATCGTGTTCGTCGTCGATCTCTTCCGCGCGCTGCCGCCACTCGTGGTCGTCGTCTTCGTCTACTTCGGCCTGCCGGCGGTCGACCTCTCGCCCTCCGGATTCGTCTCCATCTGGCTCTCGCTCGCGCTCGTGCTGATGGCCTTCTCCGAGGAGATCTTCTGGGCCGGCATCACGTCGATCGCGAAAGGGCAGTGGGAGGCGGCGCGCTCCACGGGTCTCTCGTACGGGCAGACGCTGATCCACGTCATCCTGCCGCAGGCGATCCGCCTCACCATCCCGCCGCTCACCAACCGCACCATCGCCATCACCAAGGGCACCGCGCTCGGCACCGTCGTCGCCGTCCACGAGATCCTCGGCATGGCGTCCTCGGCGGTGTCGAACAGCTACAACCCGTCGCCCCTCACCCTCGGTGCGATCGCCTACCTGATCCTCTTCCTGCCGATGGTGGTCGTCGGCCGGTGGCTCGAGACGCGCATGACCTGGAAGCGCTAGAAGGTGCTGGAGACTTTCTTCAACGTCGAGATCGTCGGCAAGGCGTGGAAGATCCTGCTCGCCGGCCTGGGCAATACCGTGCTGCTCTCGCTCATCGTGGTGCCGCTCGGCTTCGCCGGCGGGCTCGTCCTGAGCCTCCTGGCCGGCGTGCGCAAGGCCTGGCTGCGCTGGCCGCTGATGGCCTGGGTGGATTTCTTCCGCGCCTTTCCGCCGCTCGTGCTGCTCATCTTCCTCTATGCCGGGCTGCCGTTCGTCGGCCTCGAGCTCGGCGGCTTCGCCTGCGTGTGCATCGCCTTCTTCCTCAACAACGGCGCCTATTACGGCGAGATCCTGCGCGCCGGCATCGAGTCGGTTCCCGAAGGCCAGAGCGAAGCGGCGCGTAGCACCGGGCTGGGCCGTTTCCAGACGATGTTCTACGTGGTGCTGCCGCAGGCGGTGCGCAACGTCCTGCCCGACCTGCTCTCCAACACGCTCGAGGTGGTTAAGCTGACATCGCTGGGCAGCGTGGTCGCCATGCCCGAGCTGCTCTTCCAGGCGCGCCAGGCGCAAAGCCTGACCTACAGCCCGACGCCGATCGTGCTCGCCGCGATCGTGTACTTCGTGATGCTCTGGCCGCTCGTGCGGCTGCTCAGCCGGATGGAGAACCGGGCTCTCGCCAGGCGCTAGCTAAGGCACCTCGACCGCGCAGCTCTGCAGGTCGGGCCGGCCGCCGGCGGCGATGCCCTGGTAGAGCGTCCAGAAGCGGTCGTCGACGCGCTTCTCCCGGGGGTGCGGCTGCGGCTTGTGGAAGCGGCCCACGGCGCGCGGCCCGGCGTTGTAGACGGCATAGACGGCGCGCGGCGCGTCGCCCGGCTTGCCGCTGCGCTCGGCGTAGGGGATGGCGTAGTCCTTGAGGTAGCGCAGCAGGATCTGCGCGCCGGCGCGGACGTTGTACGCGGTGCTCCAGCGCAGCTGCTGCACGTCGTAGAAGCCGCGCCATACGCGCTGATTTACCTGCATGACGCCGACGCTGTTGGACGCGGAGCGTAGATAGGCGACCTTGCCGGCGCGGATCACGTACTGGCGCCAGCAGCTCTCGATGAGGGCGGTGGTCGGCACGAGATCGGCATAGACGGCGTCGTACGGTGCGCCGAGAGCGGCAGCGCCCAGCGCGCGCCGCGAGGCCTGCTCGAGCAGGGCGCCGAGCCTTGTCTGGTAGGCGTCGAGCTCAGCGTGCGTCGGCACCCACCGGTCGAGCGCTCGCTGCCCGTCTGCATCGTCCGCTGCATGGGCGCTGCGGATCAGGCTGTCGAGCCAGCTCGTCCTTGGCGGCGCGACGATCTCGGGCACGTCGAAGAGGCTCTTCAGCTGCGGGTCGACGGCATCGTCGTAGGCAAGCGGGTCGCCGGCCGCCCCGGGAGTGAGCGCGCGCGCCAGCTGGCGCAGCGCGTCCGCCGATGGATGCATGCGCAGTCCCGGCGCGGCGTGGTCGAGCGTGACCAGCGCATCGCCCGCGTCGACGAACGCGGCATAGCGCAGCGGCGAGCCGTTCAGCAGGCCGGCGCGTTGCGCTTGGTCGAGGATCGCGCGCAGCTCGTTCCAGCTGTCGACGAACAGCGCGCGCAGCGCATCGTCGCCCGCCGGCTCCTCGCCCGAAAGGACGGCGCTCAGGCGATAGCGGCTGTCGAGCAGCAGCGTGAAGAGCCGCGCGCGCAGGCCGGCGTTCGCGTTGTCGAGCGCGAGCTGCTTGATGCAATAGACGAGGAATGCGTCCCAGGGCTGCAGCCCCTCGTCCAGCGCCTCGAGCTCGGCCGGCGAAAGCGGCGCGGACGGAACGCTTGGCGCTGGCGCGACCCAGGTATCGGGAATGTCGAGGCTGACCGGCAGGACGACCGCCCCGGCGCCGACGCGCGGCTGGCCGATGGCGAGCTGCGCGAGAACACGCGCCAGCTCTTCGCTGTACCGTGCCGGCGCGACGCCACGCACGACGCCGACCAGCGCCGCGCGAGGCGACGCGAGGTCGTAGCTGAAGCGCTCGAGCTCGGCGTGGACATAGCGCTTGCTCATCTCCCAGATGAAGCCCGCGGCCGGGGAGCCGCCGGCGTCGCTCAACCGGGAGTCGAGGATGCGCAGCCGCAGCCGCCCTTGCGCATCGATGAGCGGCATGAGCGTGAACTGCATCGAGCCGCGCCAGGCGACCGCGTTCTGGCAGGTGCCTGCGAGCTCCAAACCGAGCGCCGCCGTTCCCGGGGCCGTCAGCTGCAAGGCGCCATCGGCCGCCGTCAACGCCGGGTTGCCGAGCCGGAGATAACGGCAGCGGCCTTCGCGGTAGATCGTGCCCGTGCCGCGCGAGGAAGCCGCTATCTGCTGCGCGAGCGCATCACGCACCGCCTCGACCGGCAGGCGAAGCGGGATCTCCAGCCGGGCCGCGTGCGCGATGGCGGCGCATGCCAGGAACCAGCACAGCGCAAAGAATCTGGCGCTCCACATCCTTCCATACAGGAACAACTCGCGTGAATCGTCAACCCCGCGGAATAGGGCTTCGGGCTCTCCGTTATTCGACGACGATGGCCAAGTTGACTTTCCGATAGCTGTAGAAATCGATATTTGAGCGATTCTGTTCAACAAAAAAGAGAAGCGCTGGTCTGAACCTGCGCCATCGCCAGGCCTTGTTTTGCAGCTGCAGCTCGGCAGTCGTTTTCCGATCGTCTCGTTGCTGTCCGAAAAAGGGGTCCACGCCCGAGTAACGGCGAATGCCGAACGACACGTTTGCGCTCAGAAAAATCGCCGGACCGCTGAAGAGGTGCGTGAATCCCGGGCCCAGCGCGAAGCCCTCGTACGAATACGCATGCTCATAGGCATCGGAGTATTCGAGCGTTCCGCGAACCGATGCCGTGCTTCGCTCGGGGATCGCCCTCTGGTAGAGAAGCGTTGCGCTCGTGTAAACCGCGTCCAGGTATGGGTAATCGGGAAATCTCACCTTGCCGAGCTTCAGTCCGCCGATGACTTGCTGCAAGGGCGAGCGGACGAACGTGTAGTCGCCGGCCGTGTAGGCAAACTGGTAAAGCGGCCGGTTGCTGAACGTGCCGAACTCGATGCCGACCTTCGCATCGGCGAGGCCGTTCGCCAGGCCTTTGACGAGGCCGGTGTCCGCGGTCAGGCGATCGAGCGATTCCGCCCGGTAATCCAGGTACGAGCCCGTGAAATAGAAGTTCAGGTGCGCGGCTTCGGACAGCGGCTGCAAGGCTTGGGCGCTGTAGCGCAGCCCGGTGACCGGCTCATTCTGCGCCGGCGGCGAATACGTGACGCGGAAGCCGCCGATGGTGAATTCCCGCCCATTGGTGATGTTCAGGGGATTGGAGTCGTGGACGACCGACACGGCGAACCGGAGATAGCCCTCGGCGGCGTCGATCTGGCGCAGGAAGACGTCGATGTTGTCGCGCACCTGCCAGGGGGTGTTCGGGTCGAGCAGGACCGCCTCGAAGAGAGCGCGCGACTCCTTGTAATCCCTGTGAAAGAACAGCGCGCGCGCCAGCTCGAGCTTTATCCTCGGGCTTTCCGTCTGCGCCGCCAGGCCGCGCAGCGTCTTTATTGCGCCCTCGTAATCGCGCGCGTCCATGAGACGCATCGCTTCGATGAACGTGCGCTGGAGGTCCGGATCGAATTCGGCCGGAAACGCGCGATCGGACAAGCAGACCAACGCTATCCAGAGGAGCGCCTTACGGACGCTTGCCTCCGAAGCCGCCGACGAATACGCCGCTGCTGCCGCTCAGCGAGAATGTGCCGCCGATCTCCTGGGCGGCCGGGCCATAGAACCGGCCGCTGGCGGTGCCGCTCATGCCGCTGGTCGTTACGCTGCCGATGAAGGAGTTCGAGCCGGCCGCGTACGTCCAGGTCCCCGTCATGTCGAGCGCCGGCTGGGAGAATGGCGGAGCGCCATTGAGCGGAGTCTGCATGGAGCCCGTGGTGCTGAAGCCGATGTTGCGATTCAGGAAGTCCACGTTGGCGATCATGGTGGCCGTGGTGGTGGAGGCCGTTCCGGGAGGTACTCCCCCGATGTACTGGACGAAGAAGCCGTTGGCTATGCCGGTAAAAGTCGCGATACCGGTCGTCGGTACGGCGCTCCCCGGCGTCAGCACACCTGCCGAGACCGCGCCGGACTGGAAGCTCGTCGACGTCGTCACCTGGGCCCACACGCCGAAGGTCTGGTAGTTCCAGCCCGCGGGAAGCGTCGTGCCGTCCAGCACCACCGCCAGGCCGGACGAATTCTGCGCGCCGCAAACGCCGCTCGTACACGTGAGCGTGGTGCCACCGCTACCCCGAATGAACGTGGCGCCCCCGGAGGGCGTGCTGAACGCGATGCCGGACACCGTCTTCATTGCGTCGTAGGTGAGCTTCAGCGTGGTATTGCCGCTGCCCGCATCGGTCACCGGAGCGTTCACGGTCTGTATGGTGATGTTCGGCAGCGCGTTGACGTAGGTGCCGCTGACCGACCGCGAATCGCCGTTGGTCATGGCGACGGTGGTATTCGGCTTGACGGCGGAGAAGGATGTGAAAGCGACTTCCGGTATCGGTTGCGGCCCCTTCCCGTGTTGCAGACCGCTACAGCCCGAAAGGCACACGGCGAGCAGTGCAGCTGTCAGGTTGCGCACTCTTTTCTCCTAGCGTTTGCCAGCCGCGCCATCGCGCTTCGCGAACGATCGCTCCGCCATCGACTCTCGCAGCTGCCGCCCGTGACCGGGATCGATGTGTACATCCAAGAGGCAGGGCTTGCCACCGCGAACGCATTCGACCGCTCGCTGAAGACTTTTTTCCAGTTGGGAGACGTCCTTGAGCGGCCCGATGCCCGTCACGCCCTGCGCCTCGGCGAGCTTGGCGATGTCCGGGGCGGGATGGTCGAGCTGCTGGCCGATCCAGCGGTTCGCCGTACTGCGGTTGCGATGGCGCGCGACGCCCTCCTGGTGCAGCTCGTCGTTGTAATAGGAGCGGTTGTTGGCGACGATGAAGAGCGCCGGGATGTTGTAGCGCGCGGCGGTCCACAGCGCGTTCATGCTCATGAGCGTGTCGCCGTCGCCGAGCACGCCGACGGCGAGCCGGCCGCGGCCTTTCAGTGCCAGAGCCACGCCGATGGTGATTCCCGGTCCCGACCCTACGCCGCCGCCGCCGTCCTTGCCCAGGTAATCGAGCGGATGGCAATGCGGCCAGAGGTCGGTCGGCCAGGCGCGGGCGAGCGAGGCGAACGTCACGGGCTGGTCGGCGACCGCTTCCTTAAGCGCACGCGCGACGCTGCGGAGGTTCAGGGTATCGCTTTCCGGCTGCGGCGCCGCCTTGTCTCTCGCCGGGAACGAATGCGAGTGAGGAGAGAGAAGCGCGAGCAGCTCGCTCACCGCCGTGTCGGCGTCGCCGAGGAGGTGCACGTCGATCGGCGGCAGCTCGAGATGCTCCTTGCCCCAGCCGTTGTGCAGGTGCAGGTCTTCTCCCGCGTGGATGATCTTCGCGGCGATCTGCGCGCCGCCGAACGCCTGGCGAAGGACGCCGCCGAGGTCGATCCAGTCCAGGCTCACGATCACGTCGGCCGCGCGCAGCGCTTCGCCGGCGCTCTTCGAGAGCTGGTTGAAAGGCTCGCCCACGTGCAGGGGATGGTCGCTCGGCACCATCGAGCCCGCCTTCAGGTCGGAGAGCATCGCCGCGCCGCAGCGCTCGGCGAGCGAGACGCGGTTCTGCCAGGCGAGCTCGGTGCGCCGGCCTCGGCCGAAGAGAATCACCGGACGCTGCGCGCGGCCGAGCAGCGTTGCCGCGTCGTGCAAGGCAAGGCTGTTCGGTGAAGAAGCGGCCGGAGGGCGGTAGCGCTCGGGCCGCGGGATGGCGATCTCGCCTTCGAGCGGGGCTTCCTGGATCGCCGCATCGAGGCACACGTACACGGGGCCGTGCGGCGCCGTCGCGGCCTGCTGCCATGCCCGGTAGATCGACTCCGGAACCGCGGCGGCCGAGCCGGGCTGGTCGTCCCATTTCACGAAGTTGCGGATCAGCGCGCCCTGGTCCTGCGCGGTGTGGATCCAGTCGATCCATGGCCGGCGCAGCGTCGCGTCGACCGGGCCGGTCGCGCCGAGGATCAGCATCGGCGCTCGGTCGCACCACGCGTTGTAGATCGCCATAGTGCCGTGCATCAGCCCGACGTTGCTGTGCAGCGCTACGGCCATCGCCCGCCCGGTCGCCTTGGCGTAGCCGTGCGCGATCGCGACCGCCTGCTCCTCGTGCAGGCAGAGCAGCATCTCGGGGGCGCGATTGCCGAGGTAGTTGACGAGGCTGTCGTGCAGCCCGCGATAGCTGGCGCCCGGGTTGAGCGCTATATACGGGATGTCGAGGCGGCGCAGCACCTCGGCCGCGACGTCGCTCCCCCAGGCGAGGTTCGCATCCGTTTCGCGCGGCTCGTCGCGTGGCGAGAGTCTCGGATTCATCGGCCGAATATACTTTGTCCCATGAGGGGCGAGGTCTTCGACAGCGACGCGCACGTCGAGGAGAGCGAGGAGACGTTCGCCGCGCTCGCCGGGCGTGAGGACGCGCCGCGCATCATCGAGGGCGAGAAACGGGCTTTCTGGCTGATCGAGGGGCGCACTTTCCCGAAGCTCGCCGGCAGCGGCGTGCACACGTTCGGCTCGCCGCATCTCAAGCGCGCGGCCGGGCATCTCGATCCCGAACGACGCTCCCGGGTGGAGAGCCAGGAGCTGCGCGATCCGCGCGCCCGCCTGCAGGACATGGACGCCGAGGGCATCGCCGTCTCGGTCGTATTCCCGACCCTATTCCTCGTCTGGCCGCTCGCCGATGACCGGGCGCTCGCGCGCGCGCTCTGCCGCTCGTACAACGACTGGATCGCCGCCAAGTGCGCATCCTCCGGCGGCCGCCTCCGCTGGGTGGCCACCGTGCCGCTGCCGGACGTCGAGGGCTCGGTCGAAGAGGTGGCGCACGCGAAGCGGCTCGGGGCCTGCGGCGTGATGACGCTCGGCACTGCCGGCGCGATGAACCTGGGAAATAGGGTCCTGGAACCTTTTTACGCGGCGTGCGAGCGCGAGCGGCTGCCGGTGTGCGTGCATGTCGGCTGGTCGTTCCCGCCGCTCTCGCAGATGTACGACAAGGTGTACGAGGCGATGATCACGCCGTTCGTGCTGCCGCTGTTCATGGCGTTCACCTCGCTTCTATCATCCGGGGTTCTCGATAGATACGAGAACCTCAAAGTCGGCTTCTTCGAGGCCGGCGTCGAATGGGTGCCTTACTGGCTCGACCGCATGGAGCGCTTCTACAGGCAGCCGCCCGGCGGCTCCGGGAAGGGCGATCTGCCGGCCAGGAACCCGGTGGAATATCTTAAGCAACAAAGAATCTATTTCAGCTGCGAGCTCGACGAGAAGCGAATCGCCATGGTCGCGGAAGCAATCGGCGACGACTGCATCCTCTATTCGTCCGACCTGCCGCACGCGCACCGGGTGTTCGGCGCGATCAAGCTTTTCGCTGCCCGAAACGACGTTTCCGAGGCAACGAAGCGGAAGATCCTCTCCAATGGCGCGCGATTCTTCGCTGTTTGATGTCGGCGGCCGGGTGGTGATCGTCACCGGCGGCGGGCGCGGCATCGGCCGCGTCTACTGCGAGCACTTCGCGCAAGCCGGCATGCACGTGGTAGCCGCCGACGTCTTTGCCGAGGAAGCCGAGCGGGTTGCCAAGGCGATACGCGGGAAAGGCGGCAAGGCCCTGGCGGTGCGGACCGATATCTCCAAACCGGAAGAGGTGGCGGCGATGGCCGATGCTGCCGCGCACGAGTTCGGGGGCATCGATGCGCTGGTCAACAACGCTTCGCTGATGAGCTCGCTGCCGCGCCGGCCGTGGGACGAGATCCCGCTCGAGGAATGGGATCGCGTCATGGCGGTCGATCTGCGCGGTCTGTTCCTTTGCTGCCGCGCGGTCGTCCCCTTTCTGCGCAAGCGTGGGAAAGGAAAGATCGTCAATATCTCCTCCGGCCGCGTGCTCGAAGGCACGCCGAACCGGCTGCACTACACCACCGCCAAGGCCGGCGTCATCGGCTTCACGCGCGCGCTCGCGCGCGAGCTCGGGGCGGACAAGATCAACGTCAACGTGGTGCTGCCGGGCCTCACGCTCAGCGACACCCAGGTGGCGAGCTCGCAATCTTCCTATCTGGCGGCCAACGATGCGAAGTCGCGGGCGCTGGGACGCGCCCAGTATCCGGAGGACCTGGTCGGCACCGTGCTCTATCTCCTTTCCGATGCCAGCGACTACGTGACCGGTCAGAGCTTCAATGTCGACGGCGGCAAGGTGATGCACTGATGGAGATCGTGGCTCTTTCGCCCGCGCTCGGCGCGGAGATCCGCGGTATCGACATTTCCAAGCCGGTTGGGGTAGAGAGCTTCGGGAGAATCCTGCAAGCGTGGCACGAGCATCTCGTCATCCTGCTGCGCGGCCAGGACCTGGACGAGGAGCAGCAGGTCGCCTTCGCGCAGCGCTTCGGCGAGCTCGCGCCGATTCA
>CAYZFN010000078.1:0-7676 GCA_964477695.1 uncultured Enterobacteriaceae bacterium
TCTTCTACGGCGCCGCGCTGATCGGCGCCGTCACGGTGCCGGTCAACACGCGCTTCAAGGCGGCCGAGATCGCCTATTGCCTGCAGCAGGCGGACTGCAAGGCGCTCTTCTACGTGCCGAAGTTCCTGAACCTCAACTTCCGCGAGCTGGTGAAGGAGAGCGGCTTCAAGAACGCCTTCGACATCACGCGCGCGCTCCCGGAGTGGGACGTCTCGACCGGCGATGCGCCGAGCTCGCCCGAGGAGACGCTGCTCATCCAGTTCACCTCCGGCACCACCGCCTATCCGAAAGGCGTGCAGCTCTCCCACGACAACATGCTGCGCGACGCCTGGGCGGCGGGCATGCGCATCGGCATGCGGCCGGAGGACCGCTACTTCAACTGCCGGCCGTTCTTCCATGTCGCGGGCTCGACGCTCTCCGCGCTGATGGCGCTCGTATTCGGCGCGACGCTCGTCACGCTGCCGACGTTCGAGGCGGGCGCGGCGCTCGAGCTCATGGAGCGCGAAGGCTGCACGCTCGTCTCCGGCAACGACACGATCTTCCAGATGCTCATGGGGCACGCCGATTTTGCGAAGCGCAAGCTCAAGCTGCGCGGCGGCTGGGCCGCGGCCGGACCGCAGACCATGCGCAAGATCATCGAAGTGCTCGGCGCCAAGGCGATCTGCGCCGCATACGGCCTGTCGGAAGCGTCGCCGAACGTGGTCATGAGCGACTGGCGCGATGCCGAAGAGCTGCGCGTCAACGGCCTCGCGAAGCCCCACGAAGGCGTGGAGCTGAGAATCGTCGACGGCGAAATCCAGGTACGCGGCTGGAACGTGATGAAGGGCTACTACAACAACCCGGAAGCGACCGCCAAGGCATTCACCGAGGACGGCTGGCTGCGCACCGGCGACCTGGGCGAGCTGACGAAGGACGGCCGCCTGCGCATGGTCGGCCGGCTGAAGGACGTGTTTCGCGTCGGCGGCGAAAACGTCGCGCCGGCGGAAGTGGAGGAAGTGCTGCTCGCGCATCCGGCGATCGAGACCGCGCAGGTGATCGGCGTCCCGGACCCGCGGCTGGGCGAGGTACCGGCGGCGTACGTGACCCTGAAGCACGGCAAATCGGCGAGCGAGGCGGAGATCCTCGCGTGGATGAAGCCGCGCTGCGCGAACTTTCGCCTGCCGCGCTACCTGCGCATCGTCGCGGACTTCGAAGCGATCGGCATGACGGCGAGCGGCAAGGTGCAGAAGACCCGGCTGCGCGAGCACGCGCTGCGCGAGTTCGGCCTCGGTTAGACGACTAAACAGGGACAGACCACGTTTTCTTGTTCGGGAGGTGACATGAGACTTGCCGCGGCGCTTTGCTCGATCGCCCTTCTGCTGTCGGGATGCTCCAGCACCTACATACCGCCGGGCGGAAAGGCGGATCTGCAGGCCTTCGCTCCGCCCGATATTCAAGCCGGGTTTGCCGCGCAGCCGACCAATCCGTTTCCGGCAGGCATTGCCGTCGTGCGGGTACAGGCGCCTTCCTACACCAACTACCATCTGCAACAGCGCGGCGGCGCGTACGGATCCGGTCGCTACACCGTCATCCTGACGAAGGAAGCCGACGAGGATTCGCAGCTCGAGCGGCTGACGAAGCTGCAGCAGGTGGCCGGGATCGTCACCCTCAACCGCATGCTTCTTCCCGAGCACCTCGAAAGCGACCGTGACCTGAGAGCGGCGGCGTCGCGCCTGCAGGCCGACCTGCTATTTCTCTATACCTTCGATACTGCATTCTTCGATAACGATGTTGCGAAACCGCTGACGGTGGTGACGCTGGGCCTCTCGCCGACGCGCAGGATATCGGCGGCGACCACGTGCTCGGCCCTGCTGCTCGACACCCGCACCGGGTACGTCTACTCGGCGTACGAAGCGACGGAGAGGACCGAAACTCTCTCAACCTCCTGGGGGAGCAGCGATTCGGCAGACGAGGCGAGACGAAACAACGAGCGCGAGGCGTTCAAGAAGGTCACGGACGAATTCGTCAACACCTGGCCCAGGCTGCTCGAACGCCACGTCAAGAAGGGCACTTAGCTGCCGATCGGCCGCGGCGCGGCGACCGGGGTGCGGGTGCGTTGCAGCTTTTCTTTCGTGTCGGGCAACGGCGAGACCGAGTGGATTTCCGTCTGCACCTTGAGCGCCGTGCTGCCGCCGCGGTTGCTCAGCACGAGGAAGTAAGTTCCCGGCTCGGGGATCCTGAGCTTGAACTCGCGCTTACCCTCGACCACGGCGCGGAACAACGGCCCGCGGCCGTCGCTGCCGCGTAGCCGCAAGTGCTTCTCGCTCACCATCGCGACGAGCACGCGGCCGCTCGCGACGAGCACCAGCGTTAGGGTCGTGCGTGGCGCGAGGTCGTGCAGGCGGATCGTCCTTGTCTGCCCCGCAGGTACGTCCATGGACAGCGAGGCGTCTGCGCTCCGCGCGCTCGGCGCGCTGAAGAGAAGTGGAAGAACGGCAGCCAGAAGTGCGCGCCGCGCGAGGCTTGGCCGGCACATGGTCCACGCCATTGTAGAGGCTGGCACGGCCGCCGCGTCGCCTGCCTCGGGCTATGATCGGCGCCTGAAGGAGGAGGCTTGATGCGAACATTGCTTCTGCTTGTCTTTGCGCTCTCGGCGCTCGCCGCGAGCGCCCAGGACTACCCGAGCCGGCCGATCCGCATGCTCGTGCCGGCGGCGCCGGGCGGCACGACCGACCTGCTCGCGCGCATCTTCAGCGCCAAGCTGTCCGAGATGTTCAAGCAGCCCGTCACCGTCGAGAACCGCTCGAGCGCCTCGGGCGTGATCGCCGGCGAGCTCACCGCGAGCGCGCCGCCTGACGGCACGACGCTGCTGCTCGCCTATCACCAGCACACGGTGAACGCGGCGCTGAATCCCAACCTGCCTTACCACCCGGTGAACGACTTCACGCCGATCACGCAGCTCACGTCGGCAGGGCTGCTGCTCGTCGTCAACCCCTCCTCGCCGCCCCAGAACCTGCAGCAGTTCATCGAGTGGACCAAGAACTACCCGGGCAATCTCAACTTCGGCTCCGCGGGCCTGGGCAGCGGCGGTCACCTCGCGGGCGAGCTCTACAAGCAGATGACGGGCGTAAAGGCGCAGCACATTCCCTACAAGGGGAGCGGCCCGGCGATGCTCGACCTCGTCGCAGGGCGCTACCAGTTCAACTTCGCCGGGCTGCAGGGCGCGCAGACGCAGGTGCGGGCGGGCAAGCTGCGCGCCATCGCCGTCACCACGCCGAAGCGGCTCGCCGCCATGCCCGACATCCCGGCGATGGCCGAGGCGCTGCCGGGCTTCGAGGTCGTCGGCTGGTACGGCGTGCTCGGGCCGGCGAACCTGCCGAAGCCGATCGTCGACAAGCTGCACGGCGCGCTGACCAAGATCCTGCACGAGCCGGACATCAATAAGCGCATCGTGGAGGACGGCTCCGAGCCGGTCGGCAGCTCGCCCGAGGAGTTCCGCCAGTTCCTCGCCGCCGACCTCGCCAAGTGGGCGAAGGTAGTGAAGGAAAGCGGCGCGAAGCTGGAATGATCACGAAGAAGACCGCGACGATGCTCGCGCGCTACAACGCGTGGGCGAACCGCGTCATCTTCGACGCGCTCGCCGCGCTGCCGCCCGGCGAGGCAGAGAAGCCGCGCACCAGCCTGTTTCGCAACATGGTGCATTCACTGAACCACAACTACGTCATCGACCGCATCTTCCAGGCGCACCTGGAGGGCCGAAGCCACGGCTACACCGCGCGCAACACGCCCGAGCATCCGCCGCTCGAGGAGCTGCGCCGCGCGCAGGAGGAGCTCGACGCGTGGTATGTCAGCTGGGCGGCCAACATTGCCAAGCCGAAGCTCGACGAGGTGGTGCATTTCCAGTTCGTCGGCGGCGGCGAAGGCGCGATGACGCGCGCGCAGATGCTGCTCCACGTCGTCAATCACACGAGCTATCACCGCGGCTTCGTCGCCGACCTTTTCTTCCAGGTGCCGGCGCGCCCGCCGGTCACCGATCTGACCGTCTACCTGAGAGACGTGGAGCCGCAATGAAAATGCCATTTGCCGTATTCGTCCTCGCAGCAGCCACTACGTCGGCGATTGCGCAGCCGGTCGTCAACGAAGCGACGCTTTCCGCCGACGCCGCGCTGCAGGTCGCGACCGGCGCGCTCGCGCAATGCCGCCAGGACGGGCAGAAGGTCACGGTGTCGGTGGTCGACCACGCGGGCCGCGAGAAGGTGCGCGTGCGCGACGACGGTGCGTCGCCGCACAGCGAGGTGCACGCCTTCCGCAAGGCCTACACCGCGCTCACCTACAAGATGCCCTCCGCCGAGTACGGCAAGCGCGCCGCTGAGAGCAAAGGCGCCATCGGCCCGCAGCTCCTGCCCAACATCACCACCGCCGCGGGCGGCGTGCCGATCCGCTCGGGCGAGCGCGTCGTCGGCGCGGTCGGCGTGTCGGGCACGCCGGGCGGCGCGGGCGGCGGTGAACACGATGCGAAGTGCGCCGAGGCCGGCATCCAGAAGGTCAAATTCTGAATGCGGGGACGGAGCCCGAACTCCCATGGCCGGGGTGCGCATCGCCTTCGTCGTGTCCTTCCTGGCGCTTGCCGCGTGCGCCGATACCTCGAGCGTGCCGTTCGAGCAGCAGGTCGGCCCTGATCCGGTTCTGCCACCGCCGATTCACTCGCTCATTCCGACGGTGCGCGTCGCCGAAGCGACCGGCTGGCCGCCCGGCGAAATGCCGGTCGCGGCGAGCGGCTGGAAGGTCGCGCCATTCGCCACCGGGCTCGACCATCCGCGCTGGCTGTGCGTGCTGCCGAACGGCGACGTGCTGGTCGCCGAGACGAACGCGCCCGAGCGCCCCGAGGAAGGCAAAGGCATCCGCGGCTGGATGACGAAGCGTGTGATGAAGAAGGCCGGCGCTGGCGTGCCGAGTGCGAACCGCATCACGCTGCTGCGCGATGCCGACCGCGACGGCGTGGCCGAGGTGCGCAGCGTGTTCCTCGAGCGCCTGAATTCCCCGTTCGGCATGGTGCTCGTCGGCGACGAGCTCTACGTGGCGAACACCGACGCCGTGCTGCGCTTTCCCTATCGCGGCGGCGAGACGCGCATCGAGGCGCCGGGAACGAAGGTAGTGGACCTGCCCGCCGGGCCGCGCAACCATCACTGGACGAAGAACCTGATCGCGAGCCGCGACGGTGCGAAGCTCTACGTCACCGTCGGCTCGAACAGCAACGCCGCGGAGAACGGCATCGAGGCGGAAGAGGGACGCGCCGCAATCTGGGAAGTCGATTTGAAAACCAAACAACACCGAGCCTTCGCCACCGGCCTGCGCAATCCGAACGGCCTCGCCTTCGAGCCGAACACCGGCGCGCTATGGACGGTCGTGAACGAGCGCGACGAGATCGGCAGCGACCTCGTGCCCGACTACGTCACCTCGGTAAAGAACGGTGCGTTCTACGGCTGGCCTTACAGCTATTACGGGCGGCACGTCGACGATCGGGTGAAGCCACAGCGCCCGGACCTCGTCGCCAAGGCGGTGAAGCCGGATTACGCGCTCGGCTCGCACGTCGCAGCCCTCGGGCTGGCATTTTCTGCCGACGGCGCCTTCATCGGCGAGCACGGCTCGTGGAACCGCTCGCCGCCCAGCGGCTACAAGGTGGTGTTCGTGCCTTTCGCGAACGGATCGCCTTCGGGTCCGCCGAGGGACCTGCTGAGCGGATTCCTGCAGGACGACAAGGCGCGCGGCCGACCGGTCGGCCTGGCGCTCGACAGCACGGGAGCGCTGCTCGTCGCCGACGACGTAGGCAACGTGATCTGGCGCGTCACCGCAGTGGGCCGTGCAGTGGGCCGCTAAGCGATCGGGGAGTTCGGGCTCCGTCCCCGAATTCAGAGCTTGAATATGCGCTGCGCGTTGAGTCCGCGAACTTTTTCGCGCACGTCGCCCGGCAGCGCGT
This sequence comes from uncultured Enterobacteriaceae bacterium, assembly GCA_964477695.1. Lineage (GTDB taxonomy): Bacteria > Pseudomonadota > Gammaproteobacteria > Burkholderiales > SG8-39 > SCGC-AG-212-J23. The sequence goes on from CAYZFN010000078.1 coordinate 5,957, forward strand.
CGACGCGAGACAGGCAGCCCGCCATGTCGCCGATCGTGTGCGGGTAGTCGGAGCCGTACAGGACGTTGTCGGTGCCGCACACCGACACGCACATGTCGAGCACGTCCTGCCGGAATACGACGCTGTCCACGTAGATCCGTCGCATGTAGTTGCGGGGCGGCTCGGCGGTCTTGGCGCGTGCGGCCGGAATATTGTCCCAGCAGATGTCGAGCCGGCCGACGAGATAGGGCAGCGCGCCGCCGCCGTGCGATGCGATCAGCTTCAGGCTCGGAAAGCGGTCGAGGAAACCGTCGTAGATGCAGCGCGCGATGGCGAGCGAGGTGTCGAAGGTGAAGCCGATCGGCGCGGTGAGCTGGAACTCGTGCAGGCCGAGCTCCGCTGCGCCGGGCGGTGCGGTGGGGTGCACGAGCACCGGAAGCCCGCGGCGGTCGATCTCCTTCCAGATCTTCTCGAACGCCGGATCGGTGAGCGCCTTGCCGCCGATGTTGGCGAGCACCATCACGCCGACAGCTCCACCGTCACAAGATCTCCGGAGTTCTTGCAAAGCCAATGCTTCATGCTGCCAGGGCAGCGAGGCGAACCAGCGGATGCGCTCGGGCCAGCTCTTCTGCGCGCGCGCCATGTCGTCGTTCATGATTCGCGCCGCCTTGAGGCTCACTTCCGCGCTGCCCCAAAACGCGTTCGGGCAGGTGAGCGATGTGATCGCGATGTCGACGCGCGCCTTGTTCATGTTGGCGATGCGCGCTTCCCAGTCGAACATGTTCGGCACCGGCGTCATGAACGGCGCGCCGTCGAGATGGATCGCCTTCAGCCCACCGGCGACCGTTTTCAGCGTGTAGCGCGGACCGCCGTGCTGCTCGAGCAGCGATAGCCACTCGTGCGTGAGCATGTGGGTGTGAACATCGATCACCGGCGCGCGGCTCATTGCCGTGTCCTCACTGCAGCTTGATGCCGCCTGCCTTGATCACCTCGGCCCATTTCTTCGTCTCCTCCCTGATCATCGCGGCGAACTGCTCGGGCGTGTCGGTGAGCGGCTCGGTGCCGGCCGCGAGCGCGCGGCCATGGATATCGGGATCGGCGAGCGCAGCGCGAATCTCGGCGTTGAGCTTGTTGACGATGGAAGGCGGGGTGGCCTTCGGCGCGACGACGCCGAACCAGCCGATCGCTTCGTAGCCGGGCACGCCGGCCTCTTCGAACGTCGGCACGTCGGGCGCGGCTTCGATGCGCCGCTTCGAGGTCACCGCGAGGGCGCGCACCTTGCCCGCCTTCACGCTCGAGATGATCGAGGGAACGTCGACCACGCCGAGGGGTACCTGCCCGCCGAGCACGTCGGCCGACACCGGCCCGCTGCCCTTGTAGGCGACGGCCTGGATCTTCACGTCGGCCATCATGTTGAGCAGCTCTCCGGCGAGGTGCATGGTCGAGCCGTTGCCGCCGTGGCCGAAGGAGAGCGACCCGGGCCTGCTCTTCGCCTCTGCGATCACTTCCTTCAGCGTCGCCGGTTGCGAAGGGTGCGCGATGAGAAAGAACGGAATCATCGCCAGCGTGGAGATCGGCGCGAGATCCTTCTGCGGATCGAACGGCATGCTGGGATAGAGGCTCACGTTCGACGAAAGCGCGCCGGCGGCGGCCAGGCCGATGGTGTAGCCGTCGGGCGGCGCCTTGGCCACGGCATCCACGCCGATCATGCCGCCCGCACCGGGTTTGTTCTCGATCACGA
>CAYZFN010000079.1:0-9484 GCA_964477695.1 uncultured Enterobacteriaceae bacterium
GGCGAGTTCGACGTGCTGGTGGGCATCAACCTGCTGCGCGAGGGGCTCGACCTGCCCGAGGTGTCGCTGGTCGCGATCCTCGACGCCGACAAGGAAGGCTTCCTGCGCTCGGAACGCTCGCTCATCCAGACGATCGGCCGCGCGGCGCGCCACATCAACGGCACCGCGATCCTGTACGCCGACCAGCTCACCGATTCGATCCGCAGGGCGATCGACGAGACCGACCGCCGGCGCGCCAAGCAGCTCGCGTACAACAGCGCGCACGGCATCACGCCCAAGGGCGTGATGAAGCGGATCAAGGACCTGATCGACGGCGTATATGACGCGTCCGCCATGCAGGCCGCCGAGGAGGAAGCGCGCTACGAAGCGATGAGCGAGAAGCAGCTCGCGCGCGAGATCAAGGCGCTCGAAAAGAAGATGCTGCAGCACGCCAAGAACCTCGAGTTCGAGGAAGCCGCAAGGGCGCGCGACCGGCTCGCCGAGCTGAAGAAGAAGGCCTTCGGAGTAGCGCTCGCGTCGGAATGAGGCTCGCGCTCGCATCGCTGCTGCTCGCGCTGGCGCTGCCCGCGATGGCCCAGGACGGCCCTGCCGTGAACGTCAGCGCGCTGCGCGATCCGGTCGACAAGTCCTACCGCAAGATGGCACGCGGCGTGGCGCTCTTCGAGGAGCTGCATGCGATGGCGCCCGGCGGCTCGCTGCGCTATCGGCTGTGGCCTCGCAAGTACGACACCGACCTGCAGGGCGTCTCGCTGAGCATCGTCGGCGACACCTTCGAGACCCCGGTGCCGATTGCTGCCGATAGGACGTTCACGCTCGAGCGCGATGCCCGGGCGCTCGAGGAAGATGCTTCCGTGCGGCCCAATCGCAGGGCGGGGACGATGACCTGGCGCGCCGACATTCGCACGCCGGGCCTGCCGCCCGATACGCGCCGCCTGGGCGACTTGCGCCTGGAATGCCGCGTCGGAATGGAAGCCGGCCTGGTGTCGCAATACCCGTCGCTCTTCGACCGTGTTGCGGATTTCCTGGTCGGCGCTGGCGCTTTCTGCGACCAGAACGAGCCGGCGTACCTCTTTTTCGCGGATCGACCGCTGTTCGCCGTGACGTTGAGGGCTGGCGCGCGTACGCGGACCCTTTCGGTCGGAGAGCTCTATGCGGGCATCGCCCACGCGCGAGTGTCGAAGAAGGACATGGCTTACTGCGACTGTGAAGCGCTCCTCGATCGCGCCTACTTCGTGCCGCTCGGCGATCGCAGCTGGCCAGACGATACTTTGGTCGCGCTCGACTACATGGACAGCCCGGCTGCCGGCACGGGCTATTCCAGCCTGGCCGGCAGCACGAAGGCGGAAGTGCTCGCGCTGCTCGGCAAGGCGGCTAAGGTGGCCCGCTTCGCCAGGGGCTACGAGATCTGGGCCTATGAATATGGTCCGCCGGAACGGCGCCTCGGCCAGACGGAGATCGTCGTGCTGTTCGACGCCGCCGGCAACGTTACGAAGGCGCGCCTGCGGCCCGCGCCCGGCTAGGCGCCGCGCCGCTTTGGCCGGTAGAAGCGGATGCCGGGTTTCAGCTGCTCGTACATGATGTAGCGCGTCTCTTCCATGCCGATGTCGCGGTATGCGGCGCGGGCGCGCCGGTTGCCGAGCTCCACGTAGAGGCGGAAGCCGCACACCGAGCGACGCCTGGCGGCGAGCTGCCGCACGAACCGGTAGAGACGTTTATAGACGCCGCGCCGGCGATGCTCCGGCCGCACATACAGGCTCTGGATCCACCAGAAAGCGGCATTTCGCCAGTCGCTCCACTCGGTCGTGATCATGAGGCCGCCGAGCACCTCGCCGGCTTCCTCGGCGACCACGTAGAACCCCGACTCGGGACGCGCCAGGAGGCGGCGCACGCCGGCGGCGATGACCCTGGGGAACAGGATCTTGCTCTCGGTCTCGAGCGCGAGCGCGCGGTTGAAAGCGGTGAGCACCGGAGCGTCGCGTCGCCTCGCCAGGCGGATCCGCATGATGACGATGCCATGAGGCAAGACGCGCGAAGCTGCCGGCGCCTGATCGCTGAGGGCGGCTACTTCCGGGTTTCGATCTGGACCAGCTCGTCGTCCTGCGCCGCGGCCTTCGGGCGCTCGCGGCGCGGCCGGCCGACCGGCTGAGCGTCCTCGATCACCGGCGCCTGCACCGGCGCCTTCGAGCGGTCGGTCTCGATCATCACGAGGCCGGCGCTCTCGAGCAGCTCCTTGGGATCGACGCGCGGCTCCTCCGCGCGCGGCTGCTCCATGCGCGGCGGCTCCAGGCGGGGTCCTTCGGCGGCAGACGGCGGCGGCATTTCCTCGCGCACGGGCGAAGGCGCCTGAGCAACGGGGAGAGGATTCACGGCCGGCTCGACTTGGGCGTGCTGCTCGGCGCGCGCCTCGAGCTCATGGATGCGCCGCTGCTGCTCGGCAATGGACCCTGTCGCCGGCGCTTCGCCTTCGCGCCGCTCGCCACGGCTGCGCTCGCGGTCGCGCCGATGGCGGTTGCGGCCGCCGCGCCGCTGCTGCTCCTCGCCTTCGCGAGAACCGCCCTCGCGCGGCGGCTGCTGCTCTTGCGGCTGCGGCGGCTGCGCCTGACGCGCTTGCTGTTGTTGCTGACGCGCTTGCTGTTGCGCCGGGCGCGGCTGTTGCGGCTGCGGCCTTTGCTGCTGCGGCCGGTTCTGCCCGTTGCCGCGGCGCTGCTCGAGGCGCCCGTGCTGCTGGCGGTCGCTGCGTCCCTCGCGTCCCTCGCGTCCCTCGCGTCCTTCGCGTCCCTCGCGTCCTTCACCGCGTCGGCCGTCCCGGCGGTGCTCGCCCCGGTGCTCGCGGCGCTGCTGGTCGCGCTGCGGCTCTCGCGCGGGCGGCGCTCCAGCCACGACGGTCGTCGGTGCGGCTTGCGGCTGCGGGCTCGGCGCAGGCTTGAAGAGCGAAAGCAGGCGCGAAAGGAAACCCGAGCCGACTTCCGCGACCGCTGTCACAGGCTGGACGATGGTCGCAGCGACCGGGGCGGGCTTCGTCTTCACTTCCGTCACGATCGGCGCCGGCTGGGAAGGGGTAATGCCCTTGACCACGGGCTGCTGGCGCTCGGGTCGCTCCTGCGCCTCGGCGCCCGGCGCCTTGGGCTCCTCGGGCCGCTCGACCATCTCGTAGCTCGACGGCACATGCTCCATCTCGTTCAGCTCGTCGTGCCGCAGGCGCTGCACCTTGTAATGCGGCGTCTCGAGGTGCGGATTGGGCACAAGGACGATGTTCACTTTCAGCCGCGATTCCAGCTTCTGGATCTCGCTGCGCTTCTCGTTCAGCAGGAACGAGGAGACGTCGACCGGCACCTGCGCGTGCACGGCACCGGTGTTCTCCTTCATGGCCTCTTCCTGGATGATGCGCAGCACGTGCAGCGCCGTGGACTCGGTGCCGCGGATGAAGCCGGTGCCGCTGCAGCGCGGGCAGCTGATATGCGCCGTCTCCTCCAGCGAGGGCTGCAGGCGCTGGCGCGACAGCTCCATCAGTCCGAAGCGCGAGATCTTGCCGATCTGCACCCGGGCGCGGTCAAAGCGCAGCGCCTCGCGCAGCCGGTTCTCGACCTCGCGCTGGTTGCGCTGCGACTCCATGTCGATGAAGTCGATGACGATCAGGCCGCCGAGGTCGCGCAGCCTTAGCTGGCGCGCCACCTCGTCGGCGGCTTCCAGGTTGGTCCTGAGCGCCGTCTCCTCGATGTCCCCGCCGCGCGTCGCGCGTGCCGAGTTGACGTCGACGGCGACGAGCGCCTCGGTGTGATCGATGACGATCGCGCCGCCCGAGGGCAGCGCGACCTGGCGCGAATACGCGCTCTCGATCTGGTGCTCGATCTGGAAGCGCGAGAAGAGCGGGATGTCGTCCCGGTAGAGCTTGACCTTGTTGACGTTCCCCGGCATCACGGTCTGCATGAACGCCCGGGCCTGCTCGTAAATCTCCTCGGTGTCGATCAGGATCTCGCCGATGTCAGGCTGGAAGTAGTCCCGGATCGCCCGGATCACGAGGCTCGACTCGAGGTAGATGAGGAACGGCTTCTTGGAGGTGTCCTGGGCGGCGCCTTCTACCGCGTGCCACAGCTGCATGAGGTAGTTGAGGTCCCAGTTCAGCTCCTCGGCGCCGCGGCCGATCGCCGCGGTGCGTGCGATGACGCTCATGCCCTCCGGCAGCTGCAGCTGGTCCAGCGTATCGCGCAGCTCGTTGCGGTCCTCGCCCTCGACGCGGCGCGAGACCCCGCCGCCGCGCGGGTTGTTCGGCATCAGCACGAGATAGCGGCCGGCCAGGCTGATGTAGGTCGTGAGCGCCGCGCCCTTGGTGCCGCGCTCGTCCTTCTCCACCTGGACGATGACATCCTGGCCCTCGCGCAGCGCGTCCTGGATGCGCGCCCGCGAAGGGTCGACGTCGCCCTTGAAGTAGCTGCGGGAGACTTCCTTGAACGGCAGGAACCCGTGCCGCTCCTCGCCGTAGTCGACGAACGCGGCCTCGAGACTGGGCTCGATGCGGGTGATGACGCCTTTATAGATGTTGCTCTTGCGCTGTTCCCTTGAGGCTGACTCGATGTCGAGGTCGACCAGCTTCTGCCCGTCGACGATCGCGACGCGCAACTCTTCCTGCTGCGTCGCGTTGAATAACATCCGCTTCACTTTTTCTTCTCCTGCGCGCGCAGGAGACTTTGGGTCTCGGCTCTCCTAATGGTCGCCCCGGCTGACGGCCCCGCGCCGCGGGTGACGCGGAGTCGGGGCAGTGAGATGGGCTGTGGAAAACGGGTGCAGCGCGCGCTTCTAGTAGTATCGCTACTTCCGGTGAGCGAAATTAACCAGCGCTTCAGGCCCGGCTGCGGCCGGACAGGAGGCGTGATGCAGACCTCGGCGCTCGCCGTTAGATCTGTGCCTCGCGACTCAAAGCGGCTCGTAGATCATACGGAAAATGAATGACTTAAACAAGCCCGGGGCGCGCCCGGCGGCGCGTTCCGCCGCGCCCGCCAAGGCGAGCTGGATCGAGATCGACGAGGAGAGCGCCACGCAGCGCATCGATAACTTCCTCCTGCGGCGGCTGAAGGGCGTGCCGAAAAGCCACGTCTACCGCGTGTTGAGGAGCGGCGAAGTACGCGTCAACAGCGGGCGCGTGGCGCCCAGCTATCGGTTGCAGGCGGGTGACCGGGTCCGCGTGCCCCCTGTCCGCACCGCCGAGCGGCCGCAGCCGGCCCGGCCGGCCGAGTTTCCGATCGTCCACGAGGATGCGGCCCTCCTTGTCGTCGACAAGCCTTCCGGCGTGGCGGTGCACGGGGGCAGCGGGGTGAGCTTCGCGGTCATCGAGTCTCTGCGGGCGGCCCGGCCACAAGCCAAGGTACTCGAACTCGCGCATCGGCTCGACCGCGACACCTCCGGACTGCTCGTCGTCTGCAAGAAGCGCAGCGCTCTCGTCGAGATGCATCGCAAGCTGCGCGACGGCGAAGTGGAAAAGATCTACACGGCGGTCGTGAAGGGCATTCCTGCGCGCAAGGCATTCGACATCCGGGAGCCGCTGCACAAGCATGTGTCGGCGGGCGGCGAGCGCCGCGTGAGCGTAACGGAAAAAGGCATCCCGGCGCTGACACGCGTCAAGGTCATCAAGGCAGGCCGCGAGGCGAGCGTCCTGGAGGTGCGGCTCCTCACGGGCCGTACGCACCAGATAAGGGTCCACCTTGCGCACGCCGGCCATCCGGTGCTCGGCGACGAGAAGTACGGCGACTTCGCGCTCAACCGCTCGCTCGCCCAGCGCGGGGTCAGGCGGCTCTTCCTGCACGCCGGCGAGCTCGCCTTTGCGCACCCGCTGACCGGCGAGCGGCTGCGACTCGCGGCGCCTTTGCCCGCCGAAATGGCGCGCTTCGCGCAAGGGCTGTGAAGTATCGGCTGATCGTCTTCGACTGGGACGGCACGCTCATCGACTCGCACTCGGCGATTGCCGAATGCATGCAGGAGGCGAGCCGGGAGCTCGGCCTAGCGGTGCCCGAGCGCGAGCGCGCGACCCATGTCATCGGCCTGGGGCTGCACGACGCGATGCGCATCGTAGCGCCGGACCTCCCGGCGCATCGCTATCCCGAATTCATCGATGCGTATCGGCGCAACTTTCTCGCCCGCGAGGATACGATGCAGCCGTTCCCCGGAATGCGCGCGCTGCTCGAGGAGCTTCGGCTGCGGACGACGCTCGCCGTGGCGACCGGAAAGAGCCGACGCGGCCTCGAGCGTGCGCTCAAGGCGACCCGCCTGGAGGGCCATTTTCGCGCCTCGCGCTGCGCCGACGAGACGCATCCCAAGCCGCATCCTGCGATGCTCCTCGAGCTGATCGACGAGCTTCGTTTTTCGCGTGCCGAGGCGCTCATGGTCGGCGATACCTCGCATGACATGGAAATGGCGGCCGCGGCGGGCGTCGACGCCGTCGCGGTGAGCTACGGCGCCCATCCTCGCGAGGGGTTGCTGGCCTGCCGAGCGCTCGGCTGCGTGTCGAGCGTGGAAGAATTGCGCGCATGGCTGACGCGGAACGGCTGATCTGCGCCTCGCGCGAGCTGGTGGATTCCGGCCGCGGCGTGCGCTTCGAGGTGGAATACTTCGGCGCGCCGGCGCCGGCCTTCGCGATCCGCTATCGCGGGCACGCGCATGCCTATCTGAATCGCTGCGCGCACGTGGCGATGGAACTCGATTGGCAGGAAGGAGTATTTTTCGATTCCGCCGGACGCGATCTGGTGTGCGGGACGCATGGCGCGGTCTACGACGCCGCCAGCGGCCGCTGCATCGAAGGCCCCTGCCTGCGCGGCAGGCTCGTCAAACTGAAGATAGAGGAACGCGATGGGATGGTTTACTTCCAAGGGTTCGAAGATGAGTGACAGCGACTCGGCGCCTTCATCGAACGCGGGCGAGGGGCGCTGGGAGCGCGATCTGATCACCCGGCTCGCCACGGCGGCGCTCGCCGAGCAGCGGCGCTCGCGTCGCTGGGGCATTTTCTTCAAGCTGCTGTTCTTCGCCTACCTGACCTTTCTCCTCGCGGCGCTGATTGACTGGGGCGGGACCGGCGTGGGCGGCGGCAAGAGGCACACCGCCATGGTCGACCTCACCGGCATCATTGCCCCGGGCAGCGATGCAAGCGCGGAGAAGATCAACGCGTCGCTGCAGGCGGCCTTCAAGGACAAGAGCACGCAAGGTGTGATCCTGCGCATCAACTCGCCCGGCGGCAGCCCGGTGCAGGCGCAGACCATCTACGACGAGATGCGGCGCCTGCGCAAGAAGTACCCCGACATTCCGCTTTACGCGGTGGTCGAGGACATCTGCGCCTCGGGCGGCTACTTCGTCGCCGCGGGCGCCGACCGCATCTACGTCGCCAAATCGAGCATCGTCGGCTCGATCGGCGTGCTGATGAACGGCTTCGGCTTCACCGGGCTGATGGACAAGCTCGGCGTGGAGCGCCGGCTCATGACGGCGGGCGAGAACAAGGGCATGCTCGATCCGTTCTCGCCGCTCGCGGAAAAGGACAAGGTCTACATCCAGAAGCTGCTCGACGATGTCCACCAGCAGTTCATTTCCGTGGTGCGCGAAGGCCGCGGCAAGCGGCTGAAGGAAACGCCCGACATGTTCAGCGGCCTGATCTGGACCGGCGACAAGAGCGTCGAGCTCGGCCTGGCCGACGGCTACGGCACGCTCGAGTCGGTGGCGCGCGACGTCATCAAGGCGGAGGACATCGTCGACTACACGCAGAAGGAAGGCATCGCCGAGCGCGTGGCGAAGCGCTTCGGCGCGGCGGCCGCTTCCGCGCTCGCGGAAACGGCGCTGCGCAGCTCGCCCTTATTGCGCTAGCAGCAGGAACACCGCCGGGCGGCGGCCGATCGCCGCCCCGGCGCGCCGCCAATCGGCGAGCGTTCGCGTCTGCACCGACTCGCTGTCGAGCGTCAGATCGGCCGCGATGCAAAGGCGCGTCTGCGGCGCGCAGCTTTCCACGAGGGCGGAGAACAGCGCGTCGTTGCGGTACGGCGTCTCGATGAAGATCTGCGTCGCCTTTTCCTTTCGCGAGCGGGCTTCCAGCTCGCGGATGCGTTGCTTGCGCTCTGCCGCGTCGCGCGGCAGGTAACCGCAGAAGGCAAAGCGCTGTCCCTCCAGGCCCGAGGCCATGAGCGCGAGGGTGATCGAGGAAGGCCCGACCAGCGGCACGACGCGAAACCCTTCGGCGTGCGCCGCCTCGACGAGCGCCGCGCCGGGATCGGCGATGGCCGGGCAGCCTGCTTCGGAGACGAGCCCGAGATCCCTGCCTTCGCGCAGCGGAGCGAGAAGCGAGGCAACCCGCACGAGCGGCGTGTGCTCGCTCAGCTCGGCTATGGAGACCTCGCGCGGCTTGCCGCCGGCGGCGGAAAGGAAGGCGCGTGCCGACTTGGCGTTCTCGGCGACCAAGTCCTTGAGCTGCCTTAGGCGTTGCAGCGCCGGCGCGGGCACCGATTGTTCCGGTGTCGCCCCGAGCGGCGCAGGGATGACATAGAGAATCAAATGACCGGCAGCCCCGCTCGCTCGAGCATCTCGGTGAGGGCGATCAGCGGCAGGCCGATCAGAGCGGTCGGATCTTCGGTGTCGACGCGCGCGACGAGTGCGATGCCGAGGCCTTCCATCTTGGCGCTGCCCGCGCAATCGTAAGGCTGCTCGCGGCGCAGGTAGCTCTCGATGCGCGCGTCGTCCAGCGCCCGGAACTCGACCCGGCAGGGAACGATGCGCGCCTGGCTCAGGCTGCTCGCCGCGTCGAGCAGCGTGACCGCCGTGTGAAACTCCGCACTCTTTCCCGACAGCGCACGCAGCTGGCGCAGCGCGCTTGCATGATCGCCCGGCTTGTCGAGCACGCGGCCCTGGCTGATCGCGACCTGGTCGGAGCCGATGATCAGCGCATCGCGGTGCGCGCTTCGCACCGCCTGCGCCTTCAGTGCCGAGAGCCGCAGCGCCGTGTCGCGCGGCGCTTCGCCGCGCAGCGCTCGTTCGTCGACGTGCGGCGCCGCGACCTCGAAGGCGAGCCCGAGGCGCCCGAGCAGCGCCTTGCGGTAAGGCGAGGTGGAGGCGAGCACGAGTCGCCGGGTCTGAGCCATCGTATTGTTTTGACGCGGATTTTCCAGAATGATATCATCCGCGCCTTTATGTCGCACCAGCCGGTGATCGACGGCTTCGAGTTCGCTTCGGCCGGAGCGACGCAGCAGGGGGTCTTGCCGTTGCGCGCCTTCGGGCGCCTGCGCGATGTGCTCGCGTCGGACGCTGGCGACGTCGCTTACGAGCTGCAGGGGGTGCGCGATGATCGCGGGCGGCCGAGCTTGCGGCTTCGCGTGCACGGCACGCTGCAATTGCGCTGTCAGCGTTGCCTGGCGCCGCTCGCCTTCGAGGTGCGCGCCGACGCAGTGCTGGTGCTCGCGGCGACGCAAGCCGAGATTGACGCGGATCCCGCCGACGTGGAGTCGCCCGACCGTGTGCTCGC
>CAYZFN010000080.1:0-9255 GCA_964477695.1 uncultured Enterobacteriaceae bacterium
GTGGATCGCGTGCAGCAGCCGCTCGTCGCTCGCTTCGGCGCGATGGCGCCGCAGGCATTCGACCTGCACGTGGTTGAGCGGATCGAGATACGGGAAGCGATTGCGGATCGAGCGCGCGAGCGTCGGATTGTCCGCAAGCAGCTCCGCCTGACCGGTGATCTCGCCGAGCCAGCGCCGCGTGCGGTGCCATTCCGCCGCGATTCGACCGAACATGTCGCGGCGCAGCCGCTCGTCCGGCACGAGCTCGGCATAGCGCGAGCCGATTGCCAGATCGGTCTTGGCGAGCACCATGTCGAGGTTGGACAGCACCGTGCGGAAGAAGGGCCAGTTGTCGTGCATCTCGCGCAGCTCCTCGAGCGCGCCCTTGCGGGAGTTGAGCCATCCTTCGACCGCGGAGCCGAAGCCGAACCAGCCCGGCAGCATCAGCCGGCACTGGCTCCAGCTGAACACCCACGGGATGGCGCGCAGATCCTCTATCGATTGCGTCGCGCGGCGCGACGCCGGCCGGCTGCCGATGTTCAGCTCGGCGATCTCCGCGATCGGCGTCGAGGCGCGGAAGTAGTCCACGAATCCCGGCGCCGTGACGAGCTCACGGTACACGCGAAAGGCGGCGCGAGAAAGCTCCTCCATGATCGCCGCGTGGCGCGGGCGGTATTCGCTCGGCGGACGCGGCGCGAGGCTCGCCTCGAGCGCCGCCGCGGCGAGCGTCTCGAGATTGCGCCGGCTGCTCTCCGGATCGGCGTATTTGCTCGCGATGACCTCGCCCTGCTCGGTGAGCCGCAGCGCACCGTCGACCGTGCCCGGCGGTAGCGCGAGCACCGCTTCGTAGCTCGGCCCGCCGCCGCGGCCGATCGTACCGCCGCGCCCGTGGAAGAGCCGCAGCCGTACGCCGCGCGCGCGGCACGCAGCGAGCAGCCGCTCCGCCGCCTTGTAGAGCGACCAGTTCGACGTGAGATAGCCGCCGTCCTTGTTGCTGTCGGAATATCCGAGCATCACTTCCTGCTCGCCGCCGCGTCCGGCAACCCACGAGCGGTAGAGCGGCAGGTCGAGCGCTGCGCCGAGGATTTCGCCGCATTGCTCGAGGTCGTGGATCGACTCGAAGAGCGGAATGATGTCGATCTCGAGCGGCGCCCGGGCCAACGGCTTGACCAGCCCGACCTCGCGCAGCAGCACTCCGACTTCCAGGATGTCGGACACTGCGTCGCAATGGGAGATGACGTAGTGCGGGACTGCGCGTGCGCCGAAGCGCTCGCGCCCCTCGGCGGCAGCGGCCAGAATTTCCAATTCATTGGTGATCAAAGGCGAGTAGGCGAGGTAGGGCGAGCGCAGGAGGCGCGGGCTTCGCAGCTCGCGCGCGAGCAGCTCGATACGGCTCTTCTCGTCCAGCTCGCCGTAGCCCGGGATGCCGGCCCGCGCGAGGAGCTCGGCAACCGCGGCCTCGTGCACGTCTGAGCTCTGCCGCAGATCGAGCGGCGCAAGGTGAAATCCGAACACGCTCGCCTTTCGCTCGAGCAGCCGCAACCGTCCGCGCGCGAGCAGCGCGGCGCCATGCGCCTTCAGCGCAGCCGCAATCGTCTTCAGCTCGGCGGCAAATTCGTCGGGGTTCGCGTAGGGCGCGCCCTGTCCAATGGGTTGCGGGCTCGCGGCATGGCCGGCGAGCCGCTCGGCAGTCGCCGCCAGCCGCGCATAGATGCCGCTGATCGCGCGACGGTAGGGCTCGTCCTGGCGGTGCAGTGACGTGTCGCCGGAGCGCTCGGCAAGCCGCAGCACTTCGGCGGGCACCGTGGTCAGCCGCGAGGAAAGCCCGAGCTCGCGGCCGAGCAGGTGCGTCTCCTCAAGATAGTGCGCGAACAGCAGCCGCGCCTGCAGCGCCTGCGCGGTGCGCAGCACGGCGCCGGCCACGTTGGGGTTGCCGTCGCGATCGCCGCCGATCCAGCTGCCGACCGTCAGAAACGGGGGCAGCCACGGCACCTCTTCCAGCGAAAAGCGATGCTGGATCGCATGCTCGAAGTCCAGGTAAAGCCGCGGCAGCTCGCGCAGGAACGTCAGGCGGAAGTAATTGATGCCGTTCGCCACCTCGTCGGCCACCTCGAGCTTGGCGATGCGCAGCATCGAGGTAAGCCAGAGCCTCAGGATCTCGGCATGCAATGCCTCGTCGCGCTCCGCGCTCTGCGGCTGCGCGATGAGATGCGCGATCTCGCGCTCGCAATCGAGGATGCTCTGGCGCTGCACCTCGGTCGGGTGCGCGGTCAGAACCGGGCTCACGCGCGCCCGTGCGAACCACTGCAGCAGCGTTTCCTTGGCGATCGCCTGCGATGCTTCGAGCGCGTGCGAGAAGCTTCCCGGCCGCCGCGGCGCGCCGGCCTGCGCGTGCGCCCGCCGGCGCCGATGCTGCTGCTCGTCCTCGGCGATATTGAGCAAGTGCGAGAAAAAGCTGAACGCCCGCACGAGCTCCATGGTCTCGTCGAGGTCGAGCGCATTGAGCATCGCCTCGAGCTCCGCGCTGCCCGTGTTGTCGCGCCGGAAGGCGACCGCCGCCTGGCGGATCCGTTCGATGCGCTCGCGGGCCGCCTCGCCCGCCTGGTCCCGGATCACGTCGCCGAGCAGCCGGCCGAGAAGCCGCCGGTCCTCGCGCAGCAGGTTCTCCTTGTCGTCTGCAGGTCTGGAATCGGGCATGGCTATCCGTCCGGTTGGCGCAAGTAGCCGGCCATGGCGGCAAATCGACGCCGCGTTTCCCACGCGAAAAGCAGGCTCGCCAACGGATCGAGCAGCAGGCCGAGCCAGCGCGGGCGCAACTTGATCGCATAGGTATAGACGAGATCGCAATGCCCGTCGTCGCGCTCGAAAAAGCGCATTGACGCTGCCCAAAGCGCGAAGGGACCGCTCGGCTCGAGCATCTCCGCCGAAGCCTGGCGCGGCGGGTCATAGACGAGGAATCGCGTCCTCATTTCCAGGCCGGTTTTCCAGCCGCGTCCGAGATTCGTGGAGACAGCACCGACATACGGATGCGTACCGCCGCCTTCTACATAGTTCACCTTGAGCAGCGTATCCCACCGCAGCCGCACCGAATGATCGAAAAACGCTTCGAATGCGGCGGCGCGGCGCGCCGGCATGACGAAGCTCAGTCGGCCGCGTGCCATCTCAGGCCACCGCCAGTGGCTTCGCGACCATCAGGTAGATGATCAACACCACTGCCGTGAAGGCCGGTACGCCGAGCGCGAACCACAGGCGAAACAAGCGATGGAATCCGGCCGGCAGCGCTTGGACCGAGCCCACGCGATGCGCTTCACCGCTCAACCGCATCTGAATCGCGACGACCGGAAGCCAACACGCACCGACCAGCACGAACAAGCTTCCTATCGCGATGGACCAGGGGCTGACGTAGGGCCAGCCGAGCAGTTCCATGAGAACGAGCCCGCTTACCGCCTGGAATGCCGCCGCGGGCGCCGTGAACCATGCGTCCGCCGTCACGGTGAGCCTCAATATCGACCGCAGCGAAACAATATCCCGGGTCTGCAGCGCCAGTCGATAGCCATACCAGCAGAAGAACGCTGTCCCGAGGCCAGTGCCGAGGAGAATGGCCGCGCCGATGACGTGCGCCGTCTTCCAGAAAGCAAGCGAGGACATCATGCCGGTCGTTCTTCGATCGTAGTGGCGATTCCGAGGCGAGCAAACGCCCCGGCGAAATCTGCGAGGCACAGAAATCCCATGCAGGCAAAGGCACCGCTCTCAAGAAGCGTGCGTTTCGCCAGCTTGCGTGCGAGAACAACCGCGGCAAGGCAAGGAATTTCCGGCCCGGTCATAGCGTCGACCACGAGGTGCCATTCCGCCCGCATCCTGTTGCCCCCAGTACTGGCGCCAGTGACGCCGATCAGCATGCCTGCTTTTTTGCCCCCGAAGCGATCGAGCAGCCCGGCAACGCGGTCGAGCGGTCTCGCCCAGCGCTCGAGAGCGAGCGGAAGGCCACAGCGGCGCAGCGCGGCTGCCAGCCAAAGCGCGAAATGTTGTACCGAAAATTCGAGCGCTGCTCTGAACTGGACGGTACGCAGCGTCCGATAACGGGCGGGGAAAAGCTCGAGATCCGGTACGTCGCACGCCGCCGCCCAGCGGCGTCCCGCACCGGCGAATCGCAGGCGGGCGAGCTCCTGCCAACCCCATGCGTCGCGCCACTCGCCCTCGGTAAGCCATTTGAATGGCCGGCCGCAGTAGCCAAGCACGGCTGCAATCGTCGCCACGCCGCGCGGTGCCCGCTGTCCGGGAGCAATGGCGATCTGCACCTCATCGATGCAAGCGAAGCGGCGGGCAAGCTCATCGACGACCGCCGAAGACAGCGCTGGAAGCGTGCTCGCGCCGCAGACGGCGAGCCGGTTAACCGCGCGCGCATCCGCATCCACGCTGTCGCCAAAGCGCGCGACAAAGTCGCGGCCGTCTGCCAAATCGATGTAATGAGCGCCGGCAGCCAATGCTGCGCGCGCGACGCAGTAGTCCTGTCCCTGGAAGGGTCCGGCGCAATGAATGACGATGTCAGGCGAAGCGGCTTTCAGCCGCGCAGCGAAATCCGGTAGAGCGAGGTCGAGCCGGACTCGCGCCGGGCTTGTCCTGCCGGCTGGAACAACTTCGAAATCAGGGTCTTCGGCGAGCTCGCGACAGATGCGCGCGCCGAAATTGCCCGTTCCCCCGAGCACGACCACTCTCGCCACGGACGCTATTTTGGTCGAGACGCGAAAAAGGCGTAGGATGGCCGGGCCACCCGAAAGGAGGCCAGCCATGTGCTACGAGTTCGACGAGTACTGGGTGCTAAGGGCTGAAGAGGCGCGGCGCGAGGCGAAGCGCCGCGAGGAAGAGCGGAGAGCGAAGGAGCCGAAACCGATACAACCGGTTACCCCAGACGGCGTCAAGGACCCCGAGCCGGTCCCAGTCTAAGGTCCTGCGCCAACCAATGAGCCCCGCCACTGGCGGGGCTTTTTGTTTCTACCCGGTCCGCAGCTCGCGGCAGCGCTGCTCGGCGAGCGCGATGAGGGCGCGCAGCTCCGCCTTGGCGATCGCCTCCTCCTCGCTCGCGGCGACGGCCAGGATGCCCGGGAATTCGGGCACCCGCGCCAACCAGCGTCCGTCGGGCTCCTGGTGGGAGTCGATCGAGAAGTGCACGCGTGCCGTTACTGCGTCGGCGCGCTCTGTCCGGCGACCGATTCTTTCCATACTACGGCGTCGTCCACGGCATAGAGCGCGCAGCCGCCCTTCGCCACGGTGCCACATTGCTTGACGGCGACATCGCGCGCGTCCTGCAGGCCGCCGGCGAACCCGCAGCGGCCGTCGGCGCTGACCGCATAGGCACGCGGCCCAGGCGACTCGAGGAACGCGCGATAGAGCCCGCGGCACGCGTCGCTCTTGATGTTCGGCAGCCGATCGAGTGCGAGCAGGTTCTGGCGCTCCGGATCCGCCGCGTCGAGGCGCGCGAACTGCACGCCGTGGTGCGTGAGGAAGCCCTCGACCGTCGGCAGCCAGTAGCGCACGCCCAAGGTGTCGGCGAAGAGGTAGTGGCCGTCTTTGCCGAACGCGGGCTGCAGTACGTACTCGCCGTTTGCGCCGTTCGCGTTGAAGCGCTCGAACCACCCGCGCGTCACTTTCGGGCTGAAGAATAGATCGTTCTCGGCGTAGTTGAAGAGCACCGGCACGCGCAGCGTCTTGCCGAGCGCTTCGAACACGCGGGCCACCGGCTCGACCGCGCACGGCACGCCCGGCGTGGAATCGGGGTCGCCGCCGCGCCCGCCGGCGAACGACAGCACCGCGACGAGGCCCTGCGGGTTGCGCGTGCCGGCGGTGAAGATCGACACCATGCCGCCGGCCGATTGCCCGGCCAGGATCATGTGCGAGCCATCGACGTACGGCAGCGTGCGCGCGTAGTTGTATGCGGCCATTACATCGTCGGCCGCGTTCGCCTCGGCGCGGAAGTAATCGGGGTTCGCGCACGAGCCCGGGTCCTCGGCCATCTCGCCGCCCGTGGCGCCGAAGCCGCGACGCAGAGGCATGACGACGACGTAGCCGCGGCGCGCGAACACCGCGGCAGAGTTGATGAGCAGGTCGGACGACTCGCGCGCACGCTCGCGCGCGGAGGCGGAGACGCCGTGGTTGAGGACCACCGCGCCGTACGGTCCGTCGCCTTCGGGGCGCAGGATCGTCGCCGCGATCGGGCGGCCGTTGTCGCTCGGAATGCGAACCTTCTCTTCGATGAGGCGCGGGCCGTAATAGGCATGGTCTTCGAGGACCGCGGCGGCGGGCGAGGAAGACTGCGCGGCTGCCAGCCCGGCGGCCGCAGATCCCACCGCCACAAAGCACAGCATCAGCGCTACGCGAAGAACTCCGCGTCCTCCCATTTGCTTTCCCTCCGTCGTACTTGGCGCCACAACTGTAGCGGTAATTACGACAGTAGAAAAGACTGGAAATTCGACTTCTATGTAGTTGTTTTTGCTGTCGTGCCGCACCGACGTGCGTACTACGCCCTGAATAGCGGGAGTTTTCCCGCTAAGGCGGACCGACTAGGAAACTTTTACAACGGCTGTCGTGATGAATCCACTGGCGAAACCGGTGACGAGCGTCGGCGACCGTCCGACGAACGGAATCACCACATCGCGCGCATCTTCGCGCCTACGTTCAGCGCGGGCGTTTCGTCCCAGGCGAGCTCCTCGAGGCAGGCCATCACCGCTCGCGTAAGGAAGCGGCTTCGCGCGCCGTAGACGTGGCGATCGCCCATGCGCGATTGCTGCGTGACGTAGTACTTGAGCGGCGCGACGAGGTGCAGATCGCTCTTCGCGCGCGTCATGGCGACATAGAGCAGGCGGCGCTCTTCCTCGATGAGCTCGGCCCGGCCGGTCGCAAACTCGGAAGGAAAGCTGCCGTCCGCGACGTTCAGCACGTAGACCGCGTCCCACTCCTGTCCCTTTGCCGAATGCACGGTCGAGAGCACGAGGTAGTCCTCGTCCAGGTAAGGATCTCCCGACAGGTCGCCGCTCGCCGCAGGCGGATCGAGCGCAAGCTCGCTGAGAAAGTGCTCGCGGTCGGCGAACATGCTAGCGATGCGCTCGAGCTGCGCGAGATCGCCGGCGCGCACCGGCGCCTGCTCGTAGAGCCTCTCGAGGTGCGGCTCGTACCATTCGCGAGCGCGCGCGACCTGGCCGGCCCACGGCGCCTCCGGCTTTGCCAGGTCATCCATCATTTTCGCCAGCAAGGCGTCGAGCTGCGACAAAGCAGCCCAGCCGTCAAGCTCGAAGCGCGTGAAGGCCTGCTGCGCGGTTGCCGGCCCGACGCCGGGGATGAGCTTCAGCGCGCGGAATGCCGCCAGCCGGTTCTTCGGGTTGTCGGCCCAGCGCAGCAGCGCGAGCAGGTCCTTCACGTGCGCGGCCTCGAGGAACTTGAGGCCGCCGTACTTTACATAGGGAATGTTCCGCCGCACGAGCTCGAGCTCCAGCACGTCGCTGTGGTGCGAGCTGCGGAAAAGCACAGCCTGCTTCTTCAGCTGGATTCCCCGCTCCCTTGCATCGAGAACGTTCTTGACGACGTAGCCCGCCTGCCCCTGGTCGTCGGCGACCGTGACGTAGCGCGGCTTCCCGCCCGAGCGCTTCGCCGAGCGCAGCGCCTTGCCGATGAGCGAGTTCGCCGCATCGAGGATCGGCTGCGTCGAGCGGTAGTTCTCCTCGAGCGAGATCACGCTGGCGCCGAATCGGCCGGCGAAGCCGCGGATGTTGTCCACGGTAGCCGCGCGAAAGGAGTAGATCGCCTGCGCGTCGTCGCCCACCACCGTAAGGCCTTCGCCGCGCGGGCGAAGGCGCTCGAGGATGCCGGCCTGCAGCACGTTGGTGTCCTGATACTCGTCGACCAGGATGTGGTCGAAATCGGCGCCGATCTCGCGCGCCAGGCGCTCGTCCTCGAGCATCGCGTGCCAGTAGAGCAGCAGGTCGTCGTAGTCGAGCGCCTGGTGCTCGAGCTTGCGCTCGACGTACGTGCGGTAGAGACGAGTCAGCTCCGGCTCCCATTCGCCGCACCACGGAAACACCGTGTCGAGCGTGTCGCGCAGCGTTCCTTGCGTATTCACGCGATGCGAGTAGATCGCGAGGCAGGTGTCTTTGCGCGGAAAGCGCTTTTCCGACTTCGAATGGCCGAGCTCGTGGCGCACGAGGTCCATGAGGTCGGCGGCATCGCCGCGGTCGAGCACGCTGAAGTTCGGGCCGAGCCCGACGCGCGTGCAATGGCGGCGGATCAGCCGGTTGGCGATGGCGTGGAAGGTCCCCGACCAGGGCAGCCGAACCGCCGCCGGATGGGCTGCGGCCGCAAGCTCGCCGACGATGCGCTGCGCGCGCCGCGTCATCTCCAGGGCCGCCCGGCGGCTGAACGTCAGGAGCAGGATGCGCTGGGGATTCGCGCCCTCGAGCACGAGGTGCGCGACGCGGTGCGCCAGCGTATTGGTCTTGCCGGTGCCCGCGCCGGCGAGGATGAGGAGCGGCCCGTTGCCATGGCAGGCGGCGGCGCGCTGCGCAGGGTTCAGCTTTATGAACTTGTCCGTGACCGGCACGGAGGGTCACTATACTGTACATTTATCCATAAGCGAATGGAAATCGGCCGCTGCGCCGATTTCGCCTCTGCTACTCTCTCGCTCTTCGCCATGACCCTGGACCCGAACGCGCTGAAGGGCATGCGCCGCGGCATCGAGAAGGAGTCGCTGCGCGTCGAGCCCGACGGCACGCTCGCGCGCACGCTGCATCCGAAGCCGCTCGGCTCGGCGCTCACCCATCCGCACATCACCACCGACTTCAGCGAGTCGCAGCTCGAGCTCATCACCGGCGTGCAGCCGAGCGTGGAAAGCTGCCTCGAGGAGCTGACGCAGATCCACCAGGTGGTCTACCGGCACATCGGCGACGAGGTGCTTTGGTGCGCGAGCATGCCCTGCAACCTGCCCTCGGATAACCTCATTCCGATCGGCCGCTACGGCTTCTCGAATGTCGGCCGCGCGAAGACGGTGTATCGCCTGGGACTCGCGCACCGCTACGGCCGGCGCATGCAGACCATCTCCGGCATCCACTACAACTTCTCGCTGCCCGGCCTTTCGAACGAGGCCTATTTCGCGCTGATCCGCAATTTCCGCCGCCGTTCCTGGCTGCTGCTTTACCTGTTCGGCGCCTCGCCCGCGGTGTGCTCGAGCTTCGTCAACGGGCGCAAGCACGAGCTGAGCGAGCTGGAATCCGGGAAAGGTGCAAATTCGGG
>CAYZFN010000081.1:0-18068 GCA_964477695.1 uncultured Enterobacteriaceae bacterium
CGCGACTACACGGCGAAGAGCGGCGAGCGCGTGATGGCCGGGCAGGCCGAGCCGCGCGTGGAATACGATTGCCGGAAGCTCGGCCAGGAAAAGCGCGACTGGGGCCTGAGCGGCAACATGGACCGCGTCGGCGCGCTCTCGCAGGTCACCGCCGTCGCGGTGGACGCCGCGCCGGCCAAAGGCGCGAATTACGTGTATGTCATGGCGCCGGCCGAGGCGAGCGTCATGGGCATCAACGTCAACGCTTTCCGCGACGCGCAGGTCGCCTACTACAGTTGCGCGAAGCTGCCACCGGCGGGAACGGGACGATGAGCTATCAGGGAAGCTGCCACTGCGGGGCGATCCGCTTCAGCGCGGAGGGCACGATCGGCCAGGTCCTCGAGTGCAACTGCTCGATGTGCAGCCGCAAGGGATCGCTGCTCTGGTTCGTGCCGCGCAAGCAGTTCACGCCGCAGACGCCCGAGAAGGACGTGGCGACCTACATGTTCAACAGGCACGTGATCGAGCACAAGTTCTGCGCGAAGTGCGGCATCGCGCCTTACTCGCTCGGCAAAGATCCTAAGGGCAACGAGATGGCGGCGATCAACGTGCGCTGCCTGGAAGGCGTGGATCTCGCGGCGCTGAAGCGCGTGCCGTTCGACGGCCGCAGCCGCTAGAGCATTGCACGCAGCACTGGACGCTCCGTCGGACTGGGTGCGCCGCTGGTCGGATCGGGTGCCGCGCGGGCCCGTGCTCGACGTCGCGTGCGGCGGCGGCCGGCACGCGAAGCTTTTCCTGCACAGAGGCATTTCGGTTGTCGCGGTGGACCGCGATCCGCAGTCGATCCCCGGCGCCGAGTTCGTGCAGGCGGACCTGGAAGGCGCGCCGTGGCCGTTCGCCGGCCGGCGCTTCGCCGCCATCGTCGTCACGAACTACCTGCACCGGCCGCTATTCCCGGATCTCGTCGCGTCTTTGGCCGATGGGGGTTTTCTAATTTATGAGACGTTCATGGTCGGCAACGAGAAGTTCGGCCGGCCGGCCAATCCGGCGTTCCTCCTTAAGCCGGGCGAGCTGCTCGGCGCCTTCGCGGCGTTGACGCCAGTCGCTTTCGAGCAAGGCTACGTCGAGCGGCCGAAGCCGGCGATGATCCAGCGCCTTTGCGCGCGCCAGGGCGAAGTGGGAGGCGTTAGAATCACGGACCAATTTGAAAAGGCGACCTCATGATCACCGGTAGCCTGGTTGCGACAGTCACACCCATGCGCGGGGACGGCAGCCTCGATCTCGCGCGCTTCAAGAGCCTGATCGACTGGCACGTCGCGGAAGGCAGCGACGGCATCGTCGTGGTCGGCACGACCGGCGAATCGCCCACGGTCAGCGTCGACGAGCACAAGGAGCTGATCCGCATCGCGGTCAAGCACTCGCATGGCCGCATTCCGATCATCGCCGGCACGGGCGGCAACTCGACCGCCGAGGCGATCGAGCTCACCGAATCGGCGAAGAAGGCGGGCGCGACTGCCTGCCTGTCGGTGGTGCCCTACTACAACAAGCCGACGCAGGAGGGGATGTACCTGCATTTCCGCAAGATCGCGGAAACGGTGGACCTGCCGATGATTCTGTACAACGTGCCAGGGCGCACGGTGGCCGACCTGCAGACCGACACCGTGCTGCGCCTCGCGCAGGTGCCCGGCATCATCGGCATCAAGGAAGCGACCGCCAACATCGAGCGGAACAGCGACCTCATCCGTCGCGCGCCGCGCAACTTCGCCATCTACTCCGGCGACGACGCCACCTGCCTCGCGCTCATCCTGCTCGGCGGTCACGGCGTGATCTCGGTGACGGCGAACGTCGCGCCGAAGCTCATGCACCAGATGTGCGCCGCGGCGCTGGTCGGTGACGTGAAGAAGGCGCGCGAGCTGAACTTCAAGCTTTTGCCGTTGCACCAGAAGCTGTTCGTCGAGGCGAACCCGATCCCGGTGAAGTGGGCGATGGCCGAGATGGGCCTGATCGAGCCGGGCCTGCGCCTGCCGCTCTCGCCGCTCGCCGAGCGCTTCCACCAGACGGTGCGCGAAGCGCTGCACGAAGCCGGTGTCGCCCTGCCGGGGCTGCGCGTGGTGGAAGGCCGAGCCTGATGCGCCTGCGCTGGGTGGCTTGCGCGGGGGTGGTTCTGCTCGGTGGCTGCGGCGTCACCGACTGGCTCGAAGGCAAGGACAAGACCGAGTACAAGACGAGCTCGGCGCTGCCGCCGCTCGAGGTGCCGCCCGATCTCAGCGCGCCGACGCGCGACAACCGCTACGTCGTGCCCGACAACGCCGGCGGCCCCGGCACCAGCACGGCCACGCTTTCGGGCTATCAGGCCGAGCGCAAGGAAGCGAAGCCCGCGGCGAGCGGCATCCTGCCCCCGGTCGACAACGTGCACGTCGAGCGCGCTGGCAGCCAGCGCTGGCTGGTGGTCGACCAGCCGCCCGAGAAGCTCTGGCCGGTGATCAAGGATTTCTGGCAGGAGAACGGGTTTCTCGTAAAGACCGAGCAGCCCCAGGTCGGCGTCATGGAGACCGACTGGGCGGAGAGCCGGCCGAAGATCGCCGACGGCGCCCTGCGCAACGTGATCAGCCGCGCGCTCGACCAGTTCTACTCTTCCGGGCAGCGCGACAAGTTCCGCACGCGGCTCGAGCGCACGGCCGATGGCAAGGGCACGGAGATCTACATCAGCCATCGCGGCCTGGAAGAGGTCTACGAGACGCGCGATGCGGGGACCGCCGGCAGCGGCTCCACCAAGTGGCAGTGGCGGCCGAGCGATCCGGAGCTCGAGGCGGAGTACATGAGCAGGCTCATGGTGCGCCTTGGCGTGCAGGACCAGCAGAAAGCGACCGAGGCGGTGAAGAGCGCCGCGCAAGGCGAGGAGCGCGCACGCATCAAGAAGGGCGTGTCGGGCGAGCTGCTCGAGGTATACGAGCCGTTCGACCGCGTGTGGCGGCGCGTCGGCCTCGCGCTCGACCGCGTGGGCTTCACGGTGGAGGACCGCGACCGGCAGAAGGGGCTGTACTTCGTGCGCTACGCCGATCCGGAGTCCGAAAAGAACAAGCCGGGCCTGTTCGCGCGCATCTTCAGCACCAACCGCACGCTGACCACCGAGCAGTATCGCGTGCAGGTCGTCGAGGCCGGCACCTCGAGCGAGGTGAACGTGCTCAACAAGGACGGCGCCGCCGACACCTCGAAGACCGCGCAGCGCATCCTCGCGCTGCTGCACGAGCAGCTGAAGTAACGAATTGCTTCGCTTCGCGTCCCTCGCGAGCGGCAGCGACGGCAACGCGCTGGTCGTCGAGGTGAGGGATCTCGCCTCGGTCACGTGCCTGCTCGTCGACTGCGGGCTCAACCTGCGCGACACCGAGCGGCGCCTCGCGCGACTCGGGCTCGAGCCTGCGGCGATCCGCGGCATCGTGGTGACGCACGAGCACAGCGACCACGCGGGGCGCGTGTTCGACTTCGCCGCGGCGCACGGCGTCACCGTGTATCTCACTTACGGCACGCTGGTCGCGCTGCAGGCCGAGGGCAAGGTGATCGACGGCGTGCGCCTCTCGATCCTCACCGCGCGCGAGCCGCTCGCCATCGACGGCGTCGAGGTGCGGCCCTTCACCGTGCCGCACGACGCGCGCGAGCCGGTGCAGTTCGTGCTCTCGGACGGCTCGGCGCGGCTCGGCGTGCTCACCGACATCGGCATCGGCACGCCGCACGTCGTCGAGATGCTTTCCGGTGTCGACGCGCTCGTGCTCGAGTGCAACTACGACCGCGACATGCTCTGGGGCGGCGCGTATCCGCGCTGGCTCAAGGAGCGCATCGGCGGCCCGTTCGGCCACCTCGACAACGAGGACTCGGCGCGCCTGCTCGCCGCGCTCGACCGCTCGCGGCTGAAGCACGTGGTCGCCGCGCACCTCTCGCAGCAGAACAACAAGCCCGACCTCGCCCGCCGCGCCCTCGCCGGCGCCCTCGGCTGCGACGAAAGCTGGGTCGCCCTCGCCACCCAGGACGACGGCTTCGCCTGGCGGGAAGCGTAGCGGACAGGTTTTTCTCGCCGGGCGGAGTGTTCTCGACCCCCTGTCAAGGGGGTCGCGAGCCGAAGGCGAGCGGGGGGTTGTCTTTAGGGTTCTGTAACGGACCGCGGCGTCGCGCGTTATTTGATGCATGCGCCACCGCCGCATCGTTCCTTACAACATCCAGCTGCGTCCGCGTGCGCAAAGCCTGCGCCGCGATCCAACGCCGGCCGAGCGGAAGCTCTGGTATCTCTTCCTTTCCAGCCTGCCGTGCAAATTCACGAGGCAAAAGCCCCTCGGATCATACGTCGTAGATTTCTACTGCTCCGCCGAGCGCCTCGTTATTGAAGTAGACGGTGACAGCCACTTCGACGAGAAGGGCGAAGTGCGGGACGCCGCGCGGACTACTGCGCTGGAAGCAGAAGGCCTAAGAGTGATGCGTTTCCGGAACGACGAGGTGCGGGACAGCTTTGAAGGTGTGTGCCAGAAGATTCTCGCTGCACTGAAAACCTAACCCCCCGTTCGCGCTTCGCGCTCACGACCCCCTTGACAGGGGGTCGAGGGAACCGCGCCGTGCTTACAGCCCGATGGTCGTGCTCGAAACCGCCGGGGTCGACTGCTCCCAGATCTCCGTGAAGCGCTGGCGCATGACCTGGCCCTCGGTCTCGTCGCCGAGGCCCATGGCGCCGCGATAGAAGGCGGCGACCGGGCGGCGCACGTAGTGCTGCGAATCGAGCACCAGGAATGCGTCCTGCAGCTCGCGGATATTCTCCTGCGTGCGGTTGATCTGCACGGCGTGCGTGAAGCGTGCGAGGAGCGACATCATGCGCGGGCACTGGCGCGTGAGGTGCTCGGTGTCGTGCAGCACGAGGTACAGCCGGCGTGTGCGGCTCGCGACCAGGAAGCGTTCGAGCTCGCCGATGCGGGCGGGATCGTTCAGCCGCAGCGCTGTGGCGTCGGGATCGAAGATGCGCAGCTCGCGCCCCGGCTGGCCGAGCAGGCGCGACACCGCCTGCTGGAAACCGGCGTTGGTGTCGAATCGCTCGTAGCTCGCTTCATCCACTCGGGGCGCCTCGCTCATTTCGCGTCAAAATGCACATAGCCCGCGCGCTGCCATTCGCAGATTAGACGCCCGAGCGTTCCGGTTGCAAGCGCGGCGCCCGACGCCCAACGGTGGTCGGCGAGCGCCTTGAGCGCCGCGGAGCGCAGGGAAAGCGCCTCGCCATTGATGAAAAACTGCCCGCCGCTGTAAAGAAGCTGGGTCTTTGGATCGAGCCGCACGACGCAGCCGCGCAGGGGGCGCGCGCTACGCCGTGGCTGGAAAACCACATGGGCTTTCGGCATGGTCAGGTATTGGCCAATGAAAGTCTCGATGTCCGGCCGCGACCAGCGGATGCGCGCCAGCGTCTTTGCCGCGTACGCGATCATCGCCGGCGGAATGCGCGCCGACGCGCGGCTCGGCGAGAGCTCTGGATCGCGATAGCGCGCCTCGGGCAGCCCGCGCTCGTGCAGGAAGTCGAGGAACGCGGCGCCGAGCTCGGCGCCGCGGGGCGCGCGGAAGCCTACCGAATAGGTAAAGCACGGCCCCAGCGCGACGCCGTCGTGCTTGATGCCGGGGGGAAGATAGAGCAGGTCGCCGGGTTCACAAACGTAGGATCTTCGTGATGGACCCCATATCGTCCAGCGCCGCGCGCCCGGCCCCTGGATCAGGAATACATCGTAGGAATCGACATGCGGTCCGACGCCGCCGCCGGGCGTGGCGTAGCTCACCATCAGGTCGTCGAGCCGCGCCTGCGGGATGAAGGAGAAGCGGCGCAGCAACCGCTCGGCCGCGCTCGCTTCGAGGTTCATGCCGCTCACGAGAATCGTCCAGTCGCGCGGCCGCGGGCGGGCGCGCGCGAACGGGCCGTGGTGCGTCTCCCATCGCCTGCCGCGGCGTTGCACGATCCGGGATTCGATGTCGTCGCGCGCCGCGAGCGACAGCAGCTCTTCGAGCGCGACGATGCTTTCCGCGGGCGAGAGCGCGCCGCGCACGAAAAGCGGGCGCTTCTGCCAGTGACGGCGCAGAAAACTTCTCGGCGTCAAGCCGCCCAGCAAACTTTGCGGCATCGAGTCGATTATCGGCGTCCGCGGGACTTGTCAAAGTAAAAAACTTTTGGCATAGAATCGGTCGCGATGCTGCAACCCGGACAAACCGCGCCGACTTTCGAGCTGCCCGATGCCGACATGCAGCCGGTGGCGCTCGACGAGTTCAAGGGCAAGAAGCACGTCGTGCTCTATTTCTATCCGCGCGACGGCACGCCGGGGTGCACCCTGGTCACCACCGACTTCTCCGACCACCAGGAGCAGTTCGGCAAGCACGACTGCGTGGTGCTCGGCGTCTCGCCCGACGATTGCCTCACCCACGCCGATTTCCGCGACCGCCACGGCGTGACGATCTCGCTGCTCTCCGACCCCGAGGGCGAGGTGTGCCGCAAGTACGGCGTGTGGCAGGAGAAGCAGAGCGAGGACGGCGCGCGCCGCAAGTGCCTCGTGCGCTCGACCTTCGTCATCGACAAGAAGGGCGTGATCCGCCACGCCGCGTACGACGTCAATCCGCGCGGCCACGCCGCCGAAGTGTTCGACCTGGTCAGGCGCTTACGCTCGTAGGGCGCAATACCCTCGTTTCACTGAAGGTCGAGCTCCACGACGCGCAGAACGCGCCGCTCGCGGCGCCGGAGGAAATCTCCTACCTGCACGGCGGCTACGGCCAGCTGTTCGCGAAGCTCGAGCACTCGCTGGAGGGCCGCCAGCCGGGCGACGCGGTGCAGGTGCAGCTCGAGCCCGAGGATGCGTTCGGCGAGTACGACGCCGAGCTGCTGCGCGTCGAGCCCGCGAGCCGCTACGGCGAGGGCGTCGCGGTCGGCATGGAGGTCGAGGAGGACCAGACCCTCTATCGCGTGACCGATGTCGCGGGCGGCAGCGTCGTGCTCGACGCGAACCATCCGCTCGCCGGCATGGCGCTGCGCTTCTCCGTTGTAATTCTTTCCGTGCGTGCCGCCACCCAAGAAGAGCAGAGCCGCGCGGTATCATCGCCCTTGGGGAGCGCTCGATAAGTCGCCTCCGCGAAGGCGGGGGCCCGAGGGAGGGAGGGCATGCTGAAGGACATCCTGTCGTACGGGATCGGGACGCTCGTCGCGTTTCTCGTGCTCGGCGGGCTCGTTTTCCTCTTCGTGCGCGACATCACGCAGAAGAAGCACAGCGTGCTGCGCAACTATCCCGTGGTCGGCCGCCTGCGCTACTTCTTCGAGCAGCTCGGGGAGTATTTCCGCCAGTATTTCTTCGCCGGCGACCGCGACGAGATGCCGTTCAACCGCGCGACGCGCGGCTGGGTGTACCGCCTGGCCAAGAACGAGCCGGGGGTGATCGGCTTCGGCTCGACCTACGACCTGCACCAGCCCGGCGCGCTGATCTTCGTCAATCATCCTTTTCCGGTGCTCGAGGAGGAACGGCTGCCCATGCCCTCGCTGGTGCTCGGCGAAGGCTACGCGCGCGAGCCGTTCGAGGCGCGCTCGGCCGTCAACGTCAGCGGCATGAGCTTCGGCGCCATCTCCGCGCCCGCCGTGCGCTCGCTCTCGAAGGGAGCGGCGCTCGCGGGGTGCTGGCTCGACACCGGGGAAGGCGGCCTCTCGCCGTACCACCTCGAGGGCGGCTGCGACGTGATCATGCAGATCGGCACGGCGAAGTACGGCGTGCGCGACGCGCAGGGCAATCTCGCGAACGAGCGCCTGCTCGAGCTCGCGCGCGTGGTCAAGGCCTTCGAGATCAAGCTCTCGCAGGGCGCGAAGCCCGGCAAGGGCGGCGTCCTTCCCGGCAAGAAAGTAACCGCGGAGATCGCCCACATCCGCGGCATCCCGGAAGGCCGCGACTCGATCAGCCCGAACCGCCACCACGACATCGCCAACATGGCGGAGCTCTGCGAGAAGATCGCCTGGCTGCGCGACCTGACCGGCCGGCCGATCGGCGTGAAGACCGCGGTCGGCGGCTGGCGCTTCATGAACGAGCTGGCCGACATCGTGCACCGGCGCGGGCTCGAGTTCGCGCCGGACTTCCTGGTGATCGACGGCGGCGAGGGCGGCTCGGGCGCGGCGCCGCAGGCGCTCGCCGACCACATGGGGCTTTCGATCCAGGAGGCGCTGCCGCGCGTCGTGGATTCGTTGATCGAGACCGGCCTGCGGCAGCGGGTGCGCGTGGTCGCCTCGGGCAAGCTCGTCACCTCGGCGCGCGCCGCGTGGGCGCTCTGCGTCGGCGCCGACTTCGTCAACACTGCGCGCGGCTTCATGTTCGCGCTCGGCTGCATCCAGGCGCTGCGCTGCCACACCAACACGTGCCCGACCGGCGTGACCACGCACAACAAGCGCCTGCAGCGCGCGCTGGTGGTCGAGGAGAAATACCTGCGCGTCGCCAACTACGCGAACAACCTGAACCGCGAGATCGACATGATCGCCCACTCCTGCGGCGTACGTCATGCGCGCGAGCTGAGGCGCGAGCACGTGCGCATCGTGCAGGGCAACGGCCAGTCGGTGGCGCTCTCCACGCTCTATCCGTATCCCGAGCCGAAGGCCCGGGTGAAGGCGGCGTGACCGAGCCGCGCAATCCCTACCAGCCGCCCGGCGCGGTGGTGAGCGATGTCGAGCGTGCCGCCGGCTCGCCGGTGAAGGCCGTGATCTACGGCATCCTGGTGGACGTCGGCGGCAGCGTCGTGGCCGGCATCGCCTTCGTGCTCGTCTATTCGATCGGCCTCGCTGCCTCGGGCGTTTCGGCCGACGACGTCCAGCGCGCCGTGTCCGATGCCTCGCCCCTGTCGTGGTTCTCGATCATCGGCTTCGTCATCGGCTGCGCTGCTTCGTTCCTCGGCGGCTATGTCTGCGCGCGCATTGCGGCCGCCTCGGAAATGAAATGGGTGGGCATCGTCGCGGCGGTGTCGGGCGTGGTCAGCCTCCTGATGGGCCTGGGCGCGATGGAATTCGAATGGAACGCGCTCATGGCGCTGGCCGGCATGGGCGCGGTCTTCGCCGGCGGCTGGACCGGCGCGAAGCGGAACCGGAGGCCGGCCTGAGCGCCTCGTCGCGTCTTACGGAGCATCGCGAGTCCGCGCATAGCGCCGGTCTGCGCTACGTCACCGACGGCATCAGCGGCATCCGCCGCAAGCGGGTCGGCTCGGGGTGGGCGTATTACATGCCCGACGGAGCGCTGATCAAGGATTCCCCCACCCGCAAGCGGCTGAATGCGCTCGCCATCCCGCCCGCGTGGACGAACGTCTGGATCTGCCCCGATCCCGACGGCCACATCCAGGCGACGGCGCGCGATGCCCGCGGTCGCAAGCAGTACCGCTACCACCCGCATTACCGCGACGCGCGCGACCGCTCGAAGTTCCGCCGCATGCTGGAATTCAGCGAGGTGCTGCCGCGGCTGCGCGAGCGGATCGAGCGCGACCTGCGCGCCGAGACGCTGAGCCGGCGCCAGATCCTCGCCACGGTGGTGCGGCTCCTCGACCGGACGCTGATCCGCGTCGGCAACGACGAGTACGCGCGCGAAAACCGCTCCTACGGCCTCACCACGCTGCGCCGCCGCCACGTCACGGTGGACGGCAAGATGCTGCGCTTCAGCTTCCGCGGCAAGAGCGGCGTCGAGCACACCATCGCGGTCGCCGATCCTCGCCTCGCGAAGATCGTGCAGCGCTGCCGCGAGCTGCCCGGCGAGGAGCTCTTCCAGTACGTCGACGGCAAGAACCACCGCCAGCTCATCTCCTCCGACGACATCAACGCCTACCTGCGCGAGGCGAGCGGGCGCGACATCACCGCCAAGGATTTCCGCACCTGGGGCGGCACCATGCTCGCCGCGGTCGAGCTGCGGCGCATGGGCGAGGCGGCGAGCGGCCGCGAGACCGAGCGCAACATCATCGCCGCCATCGATGCGGTCGCCGAGCGCCTCGGCAACACGCGCGCGGTGTGCCGCAAGTACTACGTGCACCCGGTGCTGCTCGACGCCTACCGCATGGGCGACACGGTGCCGCAGCCGCCGTCCAAGGCGAGTGGACGGCGCGAGCGCGGCGCCGCGCTGCGCCGCGACGAGGTGCTGGTGCTGCAGTTCCTGCAGGAAAGGGTTTAGCGGGCTATTTCAGCCCGGATTGAGTCCCCGGCAGCCCACGCTTTGACCCGGGTAGCTGCAATCGTCCGAGTGCGTTGAACCGCCCGATGTGGTCTGGCATGCGGCCAGCAGCAGAAGAATGAGCGCGACGGCGATCCGGCGGTTCATGGTCAGGTGGTCCGAAAGTTCGACCACCATAGTCGAGTCTAGGTCCAAGGTCCAATACCCCTGTGGCGGGGGCGCGACTATCGTGCCTCGGTGAAGCGCGAACTGGCGCTGGCCTCGCTCGCCTGGCTGACCGCCTGCGCGAGCATCGACGCAACGACCACGGAATATGTCGGCGTCCCGCATTTCCCGCCGGGCGACCCGAAGGTGGTGCAGATCCTGCGCGCCGAGCCGGCGCAGCCGCTCGACCGGCTGGGCGAGATCATGATCGACGCGTCGGTCGATCCGGCGCCGCCGATCGAGGATGTGGAACAGCGGCTCAGGGAGGAGGCGGCGAAGCTCGGCGCGAGCGCTGTCGTCATCGTCTTCGATCGCGTCCAGCCGGTCGGCGTCGTGGTCTCCGGTCCCTACTGGGCGCCGGCTGCCAGCCCGGTGACCGGCAGAAGGCTGGTCGGCATCGCCGTCCGTTACCGCTGAGGTCCCATGACGATCCGTCTCCTCGCCTATGCGCTCGCCGCGGTGTGCTGCACAGCCTTCGCAGCGGACAAGAAGCGGGCAGAAGCGCTGCCCGAGGTGCCGGAAACGCTGACCTCGGCGCAGGCGGACGCTTTTCTCGCGAAGCTGACCGACGCGCAGGTGCGCGCGTTGCTCGCGCGCGAGCTGCATGCGAAGGCGGAAAAGGAGGCGTCACAGGCAGCGCCCGCTGCGGATGTGCCCTTCGGCGCACGCCTGGTGCAGATGGCCGAGAAGCTGGAAGGCGCTCCGGTCGACATGACCAAGCACGGCGACCTGGTGATGCAAGGAATCGCGCTCCTGCCCGCCACGCTGCCGGCCGGAGCGGCACGAATCTTCGGCGGCCGGACGGGCGGCGGCATCGCGCTGCAGCTCGCGATTCTCGCGTTCGTGCTCCTCGCCGGCAGCGCGGCGTCGTGGGCAGTGCGCCGCGCCTTGCGAGCGCGGGGCCTCGAGCCACAGCTTGCGGCCAATGCGGGTGCCGTGGCGCGGGTCAGCGCGGGAGCGATGCGCTTCATGCTCGATCTCGCGCCCTTCGCGGCATTCGCGGCCGTCACCATCGCGCTGGTGCACGCCGCGTTCGCTGCCGGCACGCCGGAGCGGGGCTTCCAGATCGTTTTCGTCACCGGCGCGATCATCGTGGCGGGCGGGGCGCTCCTCCTCAGGCTCGCGCTGACGCCCGGCCTGCAGCCGCTGCGCCTTCTGCCGCTCGGCGACGCAGGCGCCTCGTTCCTTTATCGCTGGCTGGCGGTTGCCTGGGCGGTGATGGTGTTCGCGGCCCTGGTCGCGCAGATATTCGCCGATGCCGGCATTCCGCGCCCGGCGTCATTGGCGCTGACGGTGATCGGCGGCTCGGTATTCACGCTGACCCTCGTGCTCATGGTGCTCGCTTCGCGCCGGCTGGTCGCGGCCGCGACCCGCCTGCCGGCGCCGCTTGCGCATACGTGGTACCTGCTGCTGATCGCCTATGTCGTCTCGATCTGGTTCGTCTGGGGTCGCTCGGTGCTCGATGGAGAGTCGAGCCGGATCGGCGCCGCGGTCGCATCGCTCGCCATCGTGCTCGCCTTTCCGCTGCTCGACTATTGGATCGGCCATGCGATCGACGAGATCGTCGGCCAGACGCCCACCGACAGCGGACTGCGGCAGTACGCCGCGGGCCGGCCGCTGCGCTGGGCGATGCGCGTGCTGCTCGCGGTCTTTCTCTTCACCGGCGTGAACGAGCTGTGGGGCTTCGAGCATTTCGAGTGGCAGGCGCGCCTGCGGCAGGCGGTCTTCGGCGCGAGCTTCGACCTGATCGCGGCGTTCGCGGTGGCTGTGCTCGGCTGGCAATTCATCCGCGTCGTGATCGACCGGCCGCTCCAGCCGCGCGAGGTGGATGGGGTACGCGTCGAGCCGAGCCAGCGCATGCGCACGCTGCTGCCGCTCGCGCGTGTATTCCTCGTCACTGCGCTCATCGTCACCACCGTGATACTCGTGCTCTCGGCGCTCGGCGTGAACATCGGGCCGCTGCTGGCCGGCGCGGGCATCGTCGGGCTGGCGATCGGCTTCGGCGCGCAGACCCTGGTGCGCGACATCATCACCGGCGTGTTCCTCATCATGGACGACGCGTTCCGCGTCGGCGAGTACATCCAGAGCGGCAATTACAAGGGCACCGTCGAGTCGATCGGCCTGCGCTCGGTCAAGCTGCGCCACCACCGCGGGCCGATCTACGTCGTGCCGTTCGGCGAGCTGCGCGGCGTGCAGAACGTGTCGCGCGACTGGGTGATCACCAAGCTCACCGTCGGCATCACCTACGACTCGGATCTGGAAAAGACGAGGAAGCTGGTGAAGAAGATCGGCCAGGAGCTCGCCGCGGATGCCGAGTTCAAGGATGAGATCCTGCAGCCCCTGAAGATGCAGGGCGTGGAGGAGTTCGGCGATTTCGCCATCCAGGTGCGCATGAAGATGATGACCAAGCCGGGCGACAAGCAGTTCCTCATCCGCCGCCGCGCCTACGCCATGATCAAGAAGGCGTTCGACGCGAACGGCATCAAGTTCGCCTTCCCCACCGTGCAGATCGCCGGCGGCGGCGATCCGGCGGTCGCTGCCGCGGCCACGCGGGTGCTGAAGGCGGACGAAGCTGCCTAACGAGATTCTAGAGAAGCGACGAATCGTCGTTCCCGCGAAGGCGGGAACCCATGCTTTTGAAAAACAACCTGGGCCCCCGCCTTCGCGGGGGCGACGCAATCAGGCTTTTCCTTCCAAGGGCAGCAGCCTCGCCGGCGTCATTCTGCTCATCGTCGCCTGCCAGGTCGCGGCGCAGGAGGACAGGCACGACGTCTTCAAGGATCCCGAGGATGGCGCCTTCGACGCCTCGGAGTTCCTGCTCGACAAGAAAGGCTTCCTGCCGGTGCCGATTGTCATCACGGAGCCGGCGGTCGGGTACGGCGCGGGCGCGGCGCTGGTCTTCTTCCGCGAATCGCTGCGCGAGCGTGCCGCGAAGGTCAAGCCGGGCGAGCCCCTGACGCCGCCGGACATCTACGTCGCGGCATTGGCGGCGACCGAGAACGGCACCAAGGTCATCGGCGGCGGCGGCCTCGTCACCTTCGACGAGGACCGCTGGCGCTGGCGCGGCTTCGTCGGCCTGCCCGATGTGAATCTCGATTTCTATGGCGTGGGCGGCGACACCGGCACGGGCGAGCGCAAGGTCGGCTACAACGTCGACGGCACGATCTCCTCGCAGCAGCTCTTCCGCCGCCTCGGCGGCAGCAACAACTGGATCGTCGCGCGCTGGATCTGGCTCAACCTCGACGCAACCTTCGATTCCTCGCATCCGCAGCCGATCGTGCCGGCGCCTTCGCGCAACGTGACCAGCTCGGGATTGGGCGGCTCGCTCGAGCACGACTCGCGCGACAACTTCTTCAGCGCCGGCGCGGGGTGGAAGGGCAGCGTCGAGGCGCTGTTCTACTCGCCCGACTGGGGCAGCGACAACAAGTACGAGACCTACCGCGCGCAGGCCTTCGGGTATGTGCCCCTCGCCAAGTCTTTCATCCTCGGCGCAAAGGGGGACGTGCGCAGCGCCAACGGCGACGTGCCGTTCTACCAGCTGCCCTTCATCGAGCTGCGCGGCGTGCCGGTGGCACGCTACCAGGATCGCCGGACGCTCGCCACGGAGCTCGAGCTGCGCTGGGACGCGACGCCGCGCTGGGCGTTGCTCGGCTTCGTCGGCAGCGGCCGCGCGTGGGGCAACGACAAGTCGTTCAGCGACGCCGGCACGGTCACCTCGGGCGGCGTGGGCTTCCGCTACCTCGTGGCGCGTCGGCTGGGACTGTATGCAGGGCTGGATATCGCGCACAGCGCAGATACCACGGCAATCTACATCCAGGCGGGCAGCGCCTGGCGGTAGGACCAAGGTCCAATTTCGCCCGGGCCGCGGAATGCGCACACTCTACCCATCCTCATCCCGGGAGCTTGCGCCATGCATCCGAAGGTACTGACACTAGCGGCGGCGGCACTTCTGGCCAGCGCTTCTCTGCCCACGGAGGCAGCGGGCGGCCTTTACCTCGGCGCCGGCATCGGCGCCGCCTCGGTGCGCGAAGATACGAGCGCAGGCAGCTTCGATGTCGATCACGCGGGGTACAAGGCCTTCGTCGGCTATCGCTTCGATCTGATCCCGGTCGTCGACCTGGCAATCGAAGGCGCCTACACCGATTTCGGCACGCCGTCGCAAACGCTCGCCGGCCAGGAGGCGAAGTTCAAGCTGCGCGGCGAAAGCGTGGCCGGCCTGCTCATCTTTCCCCTGGGCCCCGTCGACCTGTACGGCAAGGGCGGCGCCTATTCGTGGAAGGCGGAAACGACCCTGGGCGGGTCAACCTCGAGCCGGACGGGCACCGATCCGTTCTACGGCGTCGGCGCCGGCTTCTACATCTGGAAGATCGGCATCCGCGCCGAGTACGAGCGCTACCAGATCAAGGACGTCGATCGCGTGCAGATGTTCTCCGTGAACGCCCTGTTTCAGTTCTGACCGATAGGACGCGAGCGGGCGATCGCGGCCTCGATCGCGTTGACCCGAACCGGCTTCGTGAAGTATCCGTCGAAGCCGTAGCTCAGGACCTCCGCGCGCCGGCCGGATTTTCCGCCCACCGCGAAGATCTTCGGCCCGAGGAACGCGTCCTTCAGCTTGCGTAGCGCCGCGAAGGCCTGCTGGGGCATCGCGATGTCCAGCAGCACGACTTCCGGATGGAAGCTGTGCGCCAGGGCGGCGACGAGGTTCGTCGCGTATTCGACGCGGTGGCCGTTGAGGCGCAGCAGCTCGCGCAGGGACGCCCAGTCGTCCGCGTTGTCGTCGAGGATCAGGATGCGCCGGGCGTTGGCTTCCGCGGCCTGCGCGGCGCGCAACGACGGCTCGTTCGAGATGGCGACCTGGCTCATGACCGTCTCCCTTGCTTCAGAAAGCACCGACGACCTGCCCGGCGATGAACAGCAACGCGCAGAAGCCGGCCGCCATGCTGAGGTAGAAGAGTGCCCGTTCAACCATGCGGTCCACCTTAGCAGCCCGCCCCCCGCTGACCTGCGGCAAACGTAAGGGGAGCATGAGAGAGGGTTAAACCGTGCAGCAATCGACGCTCTGCAGCGCTATTCCTGCACAGGGGGCGAGAACCGCCCGGCATGGGACCTTGGTCCGATAGCGGTCCGGGGCCGCCCGATTGCAGTATTGCGGCATGGGAAAAATGCCGTTCATGCGGGCAGGGACGGTGTTGCTCGCGGCCTCGATCGCGGCGGGCTGCTCCAAGGAAGCGCCGCCGCAGCAGCGCCCGGCGCCGCAGGTCACGATCGTGGCCGTCAAGCCGCAGACGATTCCCTATACCTTGAGCTTCGTCGCGCAGACCGAGAGCTCGCGCCAGGTGGACATCGTGGCGCGGGTCTCGGGCTACCTCGACAAGATCGCCTATCGCGAGGGCGAGCTGGTCAAGGAAGGTCAGGTGCTCTTCCAGCTGGACGAGAAGCCCTTCCAGGCGGACCTGGACGCGGCCCGGGGCGAGCTGCTCGCGCAGCAAGCGCGCTTCGCGACCGCCAAGGCCAACCTGGAGCGCGTGAAGCCGCTGGCCGAGCAGGACGCGCTGTCGCGCGCGGATCTCGACCGCGCGCAAGGCGATTACGACGCCGCGAACGCCGCCGTGTATGCAGCACGCGCGAAGGTCCGCTCGGCCGAGATCAACCTCGGCTACACGACGATCCATGCCCCGGTCACCGGCCTCGCCAGCCGCTCGTCGCAGCGGCAGGGCGCCTACATTAATTCCATGTCGGAGAGCGCCCGCCTCACCTACGTGGCGGCGCTCGATCCGATCTGGGTGAACTTCAGCGTCTCGCAGAACCAGATCGCCAAGCTGCGCGAGATGGTGGAGAAGCGCCAGCTGATCGCGCCGTCCAGCCGCAACTACGAGGTCGAGCTGGTCATGTCCGACGGCAGCGTCTATCCCGAGAAGGGCGGCATCAACTTCGCCGATCCCTCGTTCAGCCAGGAAACGGGCTCGTTCCAGGTGCGCGCGCAGCTGCCCAATCCGAAGGAGGACCTGCGTCCCGGGATGTTCGTCACCGCGCGGGTCGCCGGCGCGATCCGCCCCGACGCGATCGTGGTGCCGCAGCTTGCCGTGCAGCAGGGCTCGAACGGCCACCTCGTCTACGTCGTGAAAAGCGACAACACGGCGGAGGTGCGGCCGGTGGTCATCGGCGACTACCAGGGCGAGAAGGATGTCGTGATCGTGAGCGGCCTGCACGAGGGCGACCGGGTGGTGGTCGACGGCGCGCTGCGCGTGGTGCCGGGCCAGCCGGTGCAGATCGTCGAGCCCGCCAAGAAGCCCTAGCCGGATGTTCACGCATTTCTTCATCGACCGGCCGATCCTGTCGTCGGTCATCTCGATCCTGATCGTGCTGGCGGGCGCGGTATCGATGAGCGTCTCGCCGATCGAGCAGTATCCCGAGATGGCGCCGCCGCAGGTCCAGGTGACGGCGCGCTATCCGGGCGCCACCGCCGAGGTGATCGCGAATACCGTGGCCGCGCCGCTCGAGGCGCAGATCAACGGCGTCGACAACCTGCTCTATTTCTCCTCGACCAGCTCCTCGACCGGCAACCTCACGATCAGCGTGTTCTTCAAGCCGGGCAGCAATCCCGACATCAACCAGGTGAACGTGCAGAACCGCGTGAGCCAGGCGCTGCCGCTCATCCCCGAGGTCGTCGCCCAGCAGGGCGTGACGGTAGAGAAGCAGTCCTCGGCCCTGATGATGGTGCTCTCGGTCTATTCGCCCGACGGCCGCTACGACTCCACGTACGTCAACAACTACTGCAACCTGTACGTGCTGGAGGAGCTGAAGCGCGTGCCCGGGGCGAACCGCTCGGTCGTGCTCGGCCTGCCGGACATCGCGATGCGCGTCTGGCTGCAGCCCGACCGCATGGCGCAGCTCGGCATCTCGGTGCAGGAGGTGGCGAACGCCATCCAGAGCCAGAACCAGACCTTCGGCATCGGCCAGATCGGTTCCATGCCCGCCCGGCCGGGCATAGAGCAACAATTCGTCGTCACCGCGCAGGGCCTGCTCACCAAGCCCGAGGAGTTCGAGGAGATCATCGTGCGCGCGGCGAAGGAGGGCACGGCGATCGTGCGCGTGAAGGACATCGGCCGGGTCGAGATGGCGCGGCGCGACTACTCGATCGCGAGCCGCCTGAACGGCAGCCTCGCCGCGACGATCGCCGTCTACCAGCAGCCGGGCGCGAACGCCGTGCAGACCGCGAAGGCGGTGCGCGCGCGCATGGAGCAGCTGAAGGCGCAGTTCCCCACCGGCCTCGACTACAAGATCGTGCTCGACACCAGCCGCTTCACGCTCTACTCGATGGACAAGGTGGTGCACACCTTCTTCGAGGCGGTGGTGCTGGTGGTGCTGGTGGTGTTCGTGTTCCTGCAAAGCCTGCGCGCGACCGTGATCCCGATCCTCGCCGTGCCGGTGTCGATCGTCGGCACGTTCATCGGCATGCACCTGCTCGGCTTCTCGATCAACATGCTGACGATGTTCGGCATGATCCTGGCCATCGGCCTGGTGGTCGACGACGCGATCGTGGTGGTCGAGACGGTCGAGGCGAACATGCATACGCACAAGCTCTCCTCGCTCGAGGCGGCGAAGCGCGCCATGAGCGAGATCGCCGGCGCGCTGATCTCGATCGTGCTCGTGCTGCTCGCGGTGTTCCTGCCGGTCGCGTTCCTCGGCGGCGTCACCGGCACGCTG
>CAYZFN010000082.1:0-20910 GCA_964477695.1 uncultured Enterobacteriaceae bacterium
GGTCCGGGCGTGCAGCTCGAGCGCACGCAAACCATCATGCAGGGCGCAAGCCACTGCGACTTTCGATACAAGAAATGAGCGAAACGTACCGGGGCACATGCCATTGCGGCCGGGTCGCATTCGAGGCGAGGGCCGAGCTCAAGTACGTGGTCGAGTGCAACTGCTCGATCTGCCGCCGCACCGGCGCGCTCTGGCATCCGGCGGCCGAGGCGGACCTGCGCATCGTCTCGGGCGAGACGGATCTTGTCCTATATCAATTCAATACCCGCAAAGCGAAGCATTATTTCTGCCGGTATTGTGGAATCCATCCCTTCATCCGCCCGCGGCTGGACCCGAGCCGGTGGGCGTTCAACGTCCGCTGCATCGACGGCGTCGAGCTGTCTTCCCTCAAGGTGCGCCCGTTCGACGGCCAGAACTGGGAGGCCACTGCCAAGGCGTACCAGGATCGCCTCAAGACGCGACCGACCGGGTAACCGCCGTCCGTGAAGAACTCGCGCCTCGTCGTCACTCAGTACGGCGGGCCCGAGGCGCTGCGCCTGGTCGAAGAGGATTGCCCCGAGCCGAAGCGCGGGGAAGTGCGCGTGAAAGTGCTGGCCGCGGGTGTCTCCTTGCCCGACCTGATGATGCGCGAGGGCATTCATCCCGAAACGCCCCGGGTGCCGTTCACGCCGGGATGGGATCTGGTCGGCGTGGTGGATCGCCTCGGCGAAGGGGTCTCCGGAATCGAGCCGGGCCAGGCGGTTGCCGCTCTGCCGATCTTCGGCGCGTACGCCGAATTCGTCTGCCTGCCGCAACGCGAGCTCGTTCCGGTGCCACCGGGGCTGGACGCCGCGGAGGCCGTGAGCCTCATCCTGAACTACATAACGGCGTACCAGATGCTGCATCGCTCCGCGAAGGTGAGAGCGGGCCAGCGCGTGCTCATCCATGGCGCGGCAGGCGGAGTCGGCTCGGCGCTATTGCAGCTCGGGCGCCTCGCCGGGCTGGAGATGTACGGGACGTGCTCGTCGCGGACGGCATCGGCCGTCACCGGGCTGGGCGGCATCCCGATCGATTACCAGCGTCAGGACTTCGTGAAGGAAATCCGGCGCCTCACCGGCGAAGGCGTCGACGTCGTCTTCGACAGCATCGGCGGCAGCCACATCTGGCGCTCGCGCGCGGCGCTGCGCCGCGGCGGCAGGGTGGTGGCCTACGGCCTCACCGGTTCGCTCCAGGGCGGAAGGCTGGCCTCCGGCCGCTCGGGCGGTCGGCATCGCTTTCGCGAAATCTGGATCTTCGCGGTGTACATAGCTGCGAGCTGGATCGCCCCGGGCCGCCGGCGCGTCGTGCCCTACAGCATTCAGACGCTCAAACGGCTCAAGCCGGAAATGTTCCGGGAAGACTTGATCGCGTTGTTCGACCTGCTCAGGCAGCGCAAGATCAAGCCGCTGATCGCGCGGCGATTTCCTCTTGCCGAGGCCAGGCAGGCGCATGAGCTGCTCGGCAAAGGGGGCGTGACCGGCAAGATCGTCCTGGTGACTGCCGCGTCGTAATATCCAGCAATGCCAACACCGAAGCACTGGTTCCCCTCGGGATCGGCTGCGTCCTGTTTCCGCCGCGCAGCGAGCTGGGTTTGTTCCTCGGTTACGTCGTGCTTCTGATCGCGCTGCTCGTCGCGATCGGTTGGCTGAAGGGAGAGCCACCCCGTTGGCGCTGGGGCGATCGCTAGGTGGACGCCGTCGTCAACCTCAGCGAAAAGCTGCGCAGCTTCGCCGAGCACTGGCAGCCGCGGACGGTGGGCCAGTTCAACGGCCACGACCTCATGGTCGTCAAGGTCAAGGGCGAGTTCGTCTGGCACAAGCACGACGACACGGACGATTTCTTCCTCGTGCTGAAGGGGCGCCTGACCATCCGGATGCGCGACGGCAATGTCACGCTCGGCCCGGGCGAGCTGTTCGTCGTGCCGCGCGGCGTGGAGCATTGTCCGGTCGCGGAGGAGGAGGCGCATATCCTTCTCATCGAGCCGACCGGCACGCCCAACACCGGAAACGCCGCGACCGCCGCACCTCGACGCGTGATCTGACGCGGCGATGATCAAGCATACCGGCGGCTGCCACTGTGGCCGGGTGAGATTCGAGGTCATGGCGCCCGCCGCCATCGAGGTGGCGGACTGCAATTGCTCGATGTGCCGCAAGTGCGGATACCTGCACCTCATCGTCCCGCAGGCGCGCTTCAGGCTTCTGTCGGGCGCAGAAGCGCTGACCCCGTACCAATTCAACACCGGCACGGCGAAGCACCTTTTCTGCTCGGTCTGCGGCGTCAAGGCGTTCTACGTGCCGCGCTCGCATCCGGACGGCTACAGCGTCAACGCGCGCTGCCTGGACGAAGGAACGGTGGAGAAGATGACCGTCGTGCCTTTCGATGGCAAGAACTGGGAGAGGGCGCGCCCTTCGCTTGGACCCTGAAACCGCCAATCCTGGACTCGCGCGGCCGCCGCTCGTCTATCTCGTCGCCATCGTCGTCGCCTGGCTGCTCGGCTTCATCTGGCCGCAGGCATTCGTTCCGCACGATGTGCGCATGCCGCTCGGCGTCGCGATCATCCTGGGCGCAGTAGTGCTGTTCATTCTCTCGACCGGACGATTGCGCGCCGCGGGTACTCCGGTGCCGGGCAATCGTCCGACCACCGCGATCGTGCGCAGCGGTCCGTATCGCTTCAGCCGCAATCCGATCTATCTCGCGTTTTCCTTGCTGCAGCTCGGCATCGCGCTCTGGACCGGCAATTCGTGGCAGCTGGTCTCGCTCGTCGCCGTGACGACGTTCATGACCCTGGTCGTGATCCGGCGCGAGGAGCGGTATCTGGAAGCGAAGTTCGGCGCCGAATACCTCGACTACAAGGCGGGCGTGCGGCGGTGGATTTGACGACGAACGCGCAAGTGCGGCGCGCGCAATCCGCAGATGCGGCGGCTGTCGCCGAGGTCCTGATCGAGTCGCGGCGGGTGTTCCTGCCGTACGTAAGCTGCATTCACTCGCCTGCGCAAGTTCGAGAGTGGGTGATCGACCATCTCGTTCCGAGCGGGTGTGTGCATGTCGCCGAGCAGGACCGGAGAATCGTCGCAGTCCTCGCCATCTCCGAGCACGACGGCGTCTCGTGGATCGACCAGCTCTATGTCTTCCCAGGATACGAAGCGCAGGGCCTGGGAACGCGGCTGCTCGCCTTTGCTCACCAGACGCTGCGCGCGCCGATCCGGCTTTACACCTTCCAGGCCAACGCAGGCGCGCGGCGCTTCTATGAGCGCCACGGCTATCGGGCGATCGGGTTCAGCGACGGTTCCGCCAACGCGGAGCGCTGCCCGGATGTGCTTTACGAGCGCAGCGGTCCGCAGCCCTAGGCGGCGAGACTGAGGCGTGCGACGAGGCCGCCGCCTTCGCGCGTGGCGAGGTCCAGGCGGCCGCCGTGCGCATGCGCGACGCGCTCGACGATGGCAAGCCCGAGGCCGGAGCCGGCAGGGCCGGTTCGCGAGTCCTCGAGGCGGGTGAAAGGGCGTTTCATGCGCTCGACCTGGCCGGACGGGATGCCGGGGCCGCGGTCGCGCACCTCGACGACGACCTCGCCGTCGCGCGCCGACGCCTGGATTTCGACCGGCTCGCCGGCGTAGCGCAGCGCGTTGTCGACGAGGTTCGCGATCGCACGGCGCACGGCCATGCGAGCGAAGCGGAAGCGGGGCAGGGGCTGGCGCTCGTAGCGCACCTGCTTGCCGACGCGCGCGAAATGCTCCGCCAGGTCGGCGATTTCCGCGTCGAGGTCGCTTTCGCTCTTCGATTCGTCGGCGCCGCGCGCGAAGTCGAGAAACTGGCCGATGATCGCGTCCATCTCGACGATGTCGGCGATCATCGCGTCGCTGGCGCTCGAATCGGCGCCGCTCATCTCGAGCGCAAGGCGCAGCCGCGAGAGGGGCGTGCGCAGGTCGTGCGAGATGCCGGCGAGCACCATGGCACGCTCGCGCTCCATGCTCTCCAGGTTGCTCGCCATGCGGTTGAAGGCCGTGGCCACGGTGCGCACCTCGCGCGGCCCGACCTCGGGCAGCGGCTCATGGTGCTGCCCGAGACCGAGACGGCGCGCGGCGCGGCGCATGGCGGCGAGCGGCCGCGCAATGTCCGAGGCGATGAAGCCGGCGCCGGCGAGCGAAAGCGCGACCAGCAGCGCGAGCCAGCCGACCCACTGCAGGCCGAACGCTGGGGCGAAGCGCTCGCTCGGCAGCACGAGCCAGTACTCGTCGCCGTCGATGAAGAAGCTCACCCAGAAGCCTTCCTCGCCGTCGCGCGCGGCCGCGAAGCGCGTCCGGTTGCCGAGCTGCTCGCGCACGCGCTCGGCGACCCGCTGCACCAGCGGATCGTCGGGCAGCGGCTCGACCTTGTCGGTCGGCGCGGCGGGGATGACGCGCAGGCCCTCGCTCTCGTTCAGCTCGATCAGCAGGTCGCGGCGCAGCACCGGGTCGGCGTTGACCAGCGCCGCGCGCGTGAGATTTATCGTGCTGACGGTCTGCTGCGCGAGCACGCGCGAGCGCGGCTCGCGCTCATAGATGCGGTAGATCTGGAACGAGGCGACCACCGCCGTGACGATGAGCAGCGCGATGAGCAGGAACGCGCGGGCGAATAACGTCACTTGGTTTCATTTTCCGCGTCCGGGACGAACACGTAGCCGAAGCCCCAGACCGTCTGGATGTGCTTGGGATGCGAGGGATCGTCCTCGACGATCTTGCGCAGGCGCGAGATCTGCACGTCGATCGAGCGGTCGAACACCTCGTACTCGCGGCCGCGCGCGAGCTCCATCAGCTTGTCGCGCGAGAGCGGCTGGCGGGGGTGCTGGACGAGCACCTTGAGCACCGAGAACTCGCCCGTGGTGAGCGGCACGCTCTTGCCGTCGCGCGTCAGGGCGCGGGTCGCGAGGTTCAGCTCGAAGCGGCCGAAGCGGTGCACCTCGGAGGTCGCGGCCGGGGCGCCCGGCGGGCCGCCCGGGGCGCGGCGCCTCAGCACCGCATTGATGCGCGCCAGCAGCTCGCGCGG
Organism: uncultured Enterobacteriaceae bacterium; assembly: GCA_964477695.1. GTDB lineage: Bacteria > Pseudomonadota > Gammaproteobacteria > Burkholderiales > SG8-39 > SCGC-AG-212-J23. The sequence continues at coordinate 5,041 of CAYZFN010000082.1, forward strand.
ATTGAACGGCTTGGGCAGGTAGTCGTCGGCGCCCATCTCCAGCCCGACGATCCGGTCGACGTCGTCGCCCTTCGCGGTGAGCATGATGATGGCGGGGGAGGAGGGCTGCGAGCGCAGGCGGCGGCAGATGGCGAGCCCGTCTTCGCCCGGCAGCATCAGGTCGAGGACCAGGAGGTCGTAGCGCTCGCGCGCCAGCTGCTTGTCCATGCCGCGGGCATCGGGCACCGCCCGCACTTCGTAGCCTTCGCCGCCGAGGTATTTGACCAGCAGCTCGCGCAGGCGCTGGTCGTCGTCGACGACGAGGATGCGTGTCTTCAACTCTGCCATCAAAAGATTGTTACAAAAAATGGCCATGCCGACACCCCTTTCCCGGGGCTTGTCGGTACCATGCCCTGGCCATGAAAGCCGCCGCTCTCGCGCTCGCCCTCGTCCTGGGGACAGGGAGCACTTTTGCGCAGCACAAGGGCGGCGAGCGCCAGCGCCCCGCCCAGGCCATGAGCAAGGACGACCGCCAGCGCATGCGCAAGGACATGCAGGAGGTCTACCGCGAGAGGGGCGATCGCGGCGCGCGGCCCGAGCGGCCGCGCCAGATGTCGCCGCAGGAGCGCGAGCAGCTGCGCCAGGACGTGCAGAACGCCAACAAGGACCTGCGCCGCTAGCGGTTGCCTTGCTGTCCCGGGATCGACTGCGGGTCGTTGGCGGCCGGGCCGTCCGTGTAGAAGCTGTAGGTGTTCTTGCCTTTCTGCTTCGCCGCGTACATCGCGATGTCCGAGTGCTTCATCAGCGCAGCGGCGTCGACTGCATCGTCGGGCAGCACGCTGATGCCGATGCTCGCCGTCACCTTCGCCTCGCGGCCGCCAAGCGGGTAGGGCTTCATGAGCTCGGCCAGCACTTTCTTCGCCACCGTCTCGACCGGCGCGAGGTCGATCACGTCTTCGAGGACGACGAGGAATTCGTCGCCGCCGAGCCGCGCCACCAGGTCGCCCGCGCGCAGGTTGGCGCGCAGCCGGCCGGCCACCTCGACGAGCAGCGCGTCGCCGACGTCGTGCCCGTACAGGTCGTTGATCTGCTTGAATCCGTCGAGGTCGAGAAACACGACGGCGAGGCGCGACTTGCGCCGCCGGGCGCGCTGCACCGCCTGCTCGAGCGACGGCAGCAGGCTGGTACGGTTGGCGAGTCCTGTGAGCGCGTCGCTGTAGGCGAGCGACGAGATCCGCTCGCGCGCCAGCGCGATCTCCGTGATGTCGCGCCCCACGCCGCGATAGCCGAGGAAGCGGCCGTCGAACCCGTAGCGCGGCTCTCCGGAAAGCGCGAAGTACCGCACCATGCCGTCGGGCATGCGGCGCGAGAACTCGAAGTCGCGGAACGGCTCCTGCCGCTCCATCGTCGCGCGGTGCAAAGCCCAGCCCGCCGAGTCGGGCGTGACCGAGGCGAGATCCCAGTTGGCCTTGCCGAGCGCGCCGCGGCCCATGTAAGCGTCCGGATAGTTCGGTCCATGGACCAGCTCGGTGAGCCTGAACGCGGCGTCGGTTTCCCAGAAGAAGTCGCTCGACATCTGCGTCAGGCTGCGGAAGCGCGCCTCGCTCTCGCGCAGCGCCGCTTCGGCCTGCTTGCGCTGCAGGAACTGGCCGATCTGGCTGCCGATCACGCGCGACGCTTCGAGCAGCCGCCGGTCGGGCTCGCGTACCGCGGGGCTCGAGAACGAGAACACGCCGATCGTCTTGCCTTCGGCGAGCGCGGGAAAGGCGAATCCGCCGCGCAGCCCGGTGCCGAGCCAAAGATCACGATACGCGATGCGCGCATCCTGCAGGGTGTCCTGCGACCAGGCGGCTTCGCCCGATTGCAGCACCGTGCCGACCAGCCCCTTGCCGCGCGCCATGCTGAGCGCCCTCGAGCGCTCGACGAAGTCGCGCGCGCCGGCATCGCTTCCGGCCCAGCCTTCCTCGAAGACCAGCGTCTCGCCGGCGACGCGGAAATAGCGCCCGCAGGCCCAGCCTTCGGCCTCGCAGACAGCGCGGATGAAATCGCGCAGGCCGCTCGCCGCATCTTCGGCCGCGGCGAGGATCTGCGCGACTCGGTGCTCGAGCTTGAGCAGCTGCTCGGCGCGCTTCTGCGCAGTAATGTCGCGCCCGACGCCGCGGTAGCCGCGGAACGTGCCGTCCGCATCGAACATCGGCTCGCCGCTCACCACCATGAAGCGCACGCTGCCGTCGGCCATCGGCCGCCGCATGAGCGCGTCGCTGAACGGCTGGCGCGTGTCGAGGATGCGGCGATGCGCTTCCCAGCCGCCGTCGATCTGCAGGCCGCCGCTCTCCCAGCGGCGCGCGCCGATCAGGCGCTTGAGGAGCAGCGGGTCGCCGCCCGCGACGTGCCGGCCTTCCAGCCGCGTGAAGCGATGCTCGGCGTCCTGCTCCCAATACCAGTCGGAAGAGAGATTGGTGAGGCTGCGGAAGCGTGCTTCGCTTTCGCGCACTGCGTGCTCGGCGTCGGCGCGGCGCAGCTGCTCGCCCATCATGGCGCTCACCACCTGCATCGCCTGCTGCAGCCGCTTGTGCGGCGAGCGCATGCGCCGGCAGTTGTAGGAAACGACCGCGCTGATACGCTCGCCGCTGCGGATCGGGAACAGGACGGCCGCACGCAGGCCCGTGCGCTGGGAGATTCCCCTGCGCAGCGAGCGCTCCTCCTGCGTCGAATCGGCGATCCACAGCGGCTCGGCGGACTGCCAGACCCAGCCCACCAGCCCGGCGCCCGGCGCGAAGCTCAGCTCGCGCGAGGCCTCCAGGAAGTCGCGCGCCGCGTCGACCGCCGGGTCGAACCATTCGGCGAAGCGGCGCATCACGCCGGCGGCCTCGTCGAGCTTCCAGAACTCCGCGCATTCCCAGCCCTCGGCCTCGCACACCGCGCGCAGCGAGCTGCACAGGCCCTCGTGGATCCCGGGCGCCTCGGTCAGGCTGCGCATGACGCGCTGCTCGAGCCTGAGCAGCCGCTCGACGCGCTTCTGCGCGGTGATGTCCCGGCCGATGCCGCGGTAGCCGGTGAAGCGGCCGCGCGCGTCGAACTGCGGCTCGCCGGAGACGAGCACGTAGCGCCGGCCGCCGTCCTCGAGCGTGCGCCACATCAGCACGTCGCGGAACGGCTGCCGCGCTTCGAGGACCGCGCGGTGCGCGTCCCAGCCGCCCTCGATCTCGACGCCGTTCTCCCAGCGCGTCCTGCCGAGCAGCCTTTGCGACAGCGCCTGGTCGGCGTGCTCGCCGGTGCGCACTTCTATGCGGGAAAAGCGCAGCTGCGCGTCCTGCTCCCAGTACCAGTCCGAGCTGAGATGGGGCAGGTGGCTCTTCTTGGCCGGACGCTTGGCCATCGGCTCAGCCGCTGTTTTTCTCGCTCTCGCCCAGTCCGGCAAGGTACAGCTCGAGCGGGAACGCCGTGCCGTCGGCAGTGAGCAGCACCGCCCCGGCTGACTTGAGACTCGAAAGCAGCTTGAGCACGAGCCCGCAGGCGAGCCAGACGGCGTGAAAGGAATCCACGCCGCGCACGTCGAGCGCCTGGGCTTCGAGCGGTGCGATGCTGACGCGGCAGATCGAGCTGCCGTCGGGCTGGCGCTCGGGCGCCGCTATCTCGGCGGCGATGGCGAGCTCGCGGCCGTCGGCCATGCGCGCGAGCACTTCCAGGCTCACCATGGAATGGCCGAGCCGTCGTGCGAGAAGAAACGGCCGGAATCGGAGGGCTTGAGCCCGCCGACGACGTGGCGCAAGCCCGCGACCGAGCTCTGCGCGGAAAGCGGCGCGCCCGAGCCGCCCATGTCGGTGCGCACCCAGCCCGGGCTCAGCGCCACTACCACGACGCGCCGCGCCGCGAGCGTCGCGGCGAGTCCCTTGGCCAGCATGTTGAGCGCCGCCTTGCTCGTCGAATACGGCAGGGTCATGCCGCTCGATTCGGCGATCGAGCCGAGGCGGCTCGACATCAGCGCGATCACCTTGCGCTCGCTCGCCGCGACGTTGTCGACCAGCGCCTCCACGATCGCCGCGGGGCCGATGAGATTGACCTTCAGCACTTCTTCCCACGAATCGAAGTCGAAGCTGCCGAGCGCCATGCCCTTGCGTCCGCTAATGCCGGCATTGCAGAACAGGACGTCGATCGGCTCGCCGTCGAGCTGCTTTGCGAGCGAGTCGATCTGCGCGCGGTTCGTCATGTCGGCGGTGTAGACGCGCGCCCCCAGCTTCTCCAGCCGCCCGCGCGATGCCGCGTCGCGCACCGTGCACAGGACGCGCCAGCCGTCTTCGCTGTACTGGCGCGCGAGCTCGAGGCCGAGCCCGCGTCCCGCGCCGGTGATGAAGACTACGCCGCTACCTTGGATTGCGCCCGTACGGCCTCGGCGACAGCGGCGCCGACCTCTGCGGTGCCGCTCTTGCCCTTCATGTCCGGCGTATGCGGTCCCTCGACGATGACCCGCTCGACGGCGCGCACGATGTCGGCCGCCGCGGCCGCGTGGCCGAGGTGCTCGAGCATCAAGGCGCCGGACCAGATGGTGGCGAGCGGGTTGGCGATCTTGCGGCCCGCGATATCGGGCGCCGAGCCGTGCACCGGCTCGAAGATCGACGGATAGGTGCGCTCGGGATTGATGTTGCCCGAGGCGGCGATGCCGATCGTGCCGGCGGTCGCCGGGCCGAGGTCGGAGAGGATGTCGCCGAACAGGTTGGAAGCGACGATCACGTCGAAGCGGTCCGGGTTGAGCACCATCTGGATGGTGAGCCCGTCGACGTGATACTGGTCGACCCGGCAATCGGCATACTTGCGTGCCATCTCGGCAAACCGCTCGTCCCAGTAGGGCATGGTGATCGAGATGCCGTTCGACTTGGTGCACGAGGTGACGTGCTTCTTGCGCTTGCGCGCGAGCTCGAAGGCGTACTTCATGATGCGGTCGGTGCCTTTCCGGCTGAACACCGCCTGCTGCATCACGACCTCGTCCGGAGTGTTTTCCTTGAAACGCCCGCCGATGCCGCCGTACTCGCCCTCGGTGTTCTCGCGGATCACCACGTAGTCGATGTCGCCCGGCTTGCGGCCGGCGAGCGGGCAGGGCATGCCTTCGAAGAGGCGCACCGGCCGCAGGTTGACGTACAGGTCGAACCAGCGGCGGAAGTTGATGAGCAGGCCCCACACCGCGATATGGTCGGGCACGAGCGCCGGGTTGCCGACGGCGCCGAAGAAGATGGCGTCGAACTTGCGCAGGATCTCGGGCGCGTCTTGCGGGCACATGCGCCCGTGCGCCTTGTACCAGTCGCAGCTCCAGGGGAACTCGGTCCACTTGAACGCGATGCCGTGTTTCGCGCCGACCGCCTCGAGGACGCGGATGCCTTCCGGGATCACTTCGCGGCCGATGCCGTCGCCCGGGATGACGGCGATGACGTGCTCTTTCATGGAGCGGCAGTATATAGAATTGCCTGTGCGATTCGCAGCGTTCGAGACCTCCACGGAGTGGTGCTCCGTCGCGCTGCACATCGACGGCGAGACGCGCGCCCTCGAGCGCCGCGCCGGGCAGCGGCACTCGGAATTGGCGCTGCCGATGCTGCACCGCTTGCTTGAAACCGTTCGGATGAAAAGCAGCGACCTGGCCGCCATCGCCTTCGGCGCGGGCCCCGGCTCGTTCACCGGCCTGCGCATTGCTTGCGGCCTCGCGCAGGGGCTTGCGCTCGCACGTGGCGTGCCGGTGCTCGGCGTATCCTCGCTCGAGGCGATCGCCGAGGATTCGGGCGCGACGCGGGTCGTCGCCTGCCTCGATGCGCGGATGCGCGAAGTGTATTATGCGGCGCTCGAAAAGGAGGCGCGCGGCTGGCGCGAAGTGATCGACGCGCAGTGCATTGCCCCGCAGGCGGCGCCGCGCCCGCCCGGCGAGGGCTGGATCGGTTGCGGCAGCGGATTCACCGTTTCGGAATTGGCAGAGAAGCTTGGCTTGCGCAAAGTCTTTCCGGAAGCGCACCCCACGGCGAGCGCCGTTGCGCGCCTGGCGGCGCCGCGCCTCGCCCGCGGCGAGGGCGTCGATGCTGCAGAGGCTGCGCCGCGCTATTTGCGCGACAAGGTCGCCTTTACGCGTGACGAGCTGAAGACGCGATGAGCGCCGTCCTGAACAACCTGCCCGAGCTGGGCGTGATGAGCGAGGCCGACCTGCGCGAGGTCGTGGCGATCGAGCAGGCGATCTACACGCATCCGTGGACCGTGGGCAACTTCGCCGATTCGCTGCGCGCCGGCTACGACTGCCGCACCTGGCGCATGCAGGGCGAGCTGGTCGGCTACTTCATCCTCATGAGCGCCGCGGGCGAGGCGCACCTGCTCAATCTTTCCGTGGCGGCGAGCCATCAAAGGCGCGGGCACGGCGCGGCGCTGCTCCGCGAGGCGGCGCGCCTCGCGAAGGGCCGCGGCGCGCACGCGATCTTCCTCGAGGTGCGGCCGAGCAATCGCGCGGGGCAGCGCCTCTATACGCGCTTCGGCTTCCGCAAGGTCGGCCTGCGGCGCGACTACTACCCCGCCGACGCGGGGCGCGAAGACGCGCTCGTGCTTTCTCTCTCTCTGTGACGAGCCGGCGCCAGACGGTGCTCGCCGAGATGGGCCTCGCGCCGGTCTGGCGCTTAAGGAAGAGCAACGAGATTGCCACCGACGCTCGCCCAGGATGGGTGGAGCTGAAGCAGCTCGTTCCGGCGTGCACCGCCTGCGGATTGCATAAGAGCCGCACGCAGACCGTGCTCGGGGTCGGCGACGAGAACGCCGACTGGCTGCTGATCGGCGAGGCGCCGGGCGCGGAAGAAGACCGGCTCGGCGAGCCGTTCGTCGGCCAGGCGGGAAAGCTGCTCGACAACATGCTCGCCGCGATCGGCCTGCGGCGCGGCGAGAACGTCTATATCGCCAACGTGCTCAAGTGCCGGCCGCCCGGCAACCGCAACCCGGAGCCCGACGAGGTGGCGCGCTGCACGCCGTTCCTGCAGCGGCAGATCGAGCTGATAGGGCCGAAGCTGATCATCGCCATGGGCCGCTTCGCGGCGCAGACGCTGCTGAACAGCGACGCGACGATCGCCAGCCTGCGCGGCCGCGTGCACAGCTACGTGGAAGTGCCGCTCATCGTGACGTACCACCCGGCCTATCTGCTGCGCAACCTGCCCGACAAGGCGAAGGCCTGGGCGGACCTGGTGTTCGCCCGCAAGACGATGCAGAACCTCTAGCGCGAGCTGTGCGGGTCCTCGGCGGCCGCGAAATCGAGCAGCCGCTCGAACTCGGCGGCGTTGTGCCGCCGGCTGCGCATGTACCACAGCTGCACCGCCGCCATCGCGCCCGAGACGAACAGGCCGAAGACGACGATCACGGAGTAGATCGAATAGCCGACGTTGAGCAGCAGCGAGTAGAGCGCGATCATGATGAGGATCGACGTGTTCTCGTTGAAGTTCTGCACGGCAATGGAGCGCCCGGCACCCACCAGGTGGTGGCCGCGGTGCTGCAGGAGCGCGTTCATCGGCACGACGAAGAAGCCTGCCATGGTGCCGATGGCCACCATGATCACGACGGCGAACCCTACCTGGTGCACGAAATTCATGGTGATCACCACCAGGCCCATGGCGATGCCGAGCGGGATGACGCGCACTGCGCGGTCGAGCGAGATCCAGGCGGAAGCGAGCACGGCGCCGATCGCGATGCCCACGGCCGACACGCCCTGGAGGATCGCCGCCCGCGAAAGGTCGAAGTCGAGCGCCGCGCGCGCCCACTCGATGACGATGAACTGCAGCGTCGCGCCGGCGCCCCAGAAGAGCGTGGTGACGGCGAGGGAGATCTGTCCCAGGCGGTCCTTCCAGAGGCAGGCCACGCAGTGGCCGAAGTCGCGCAGGGTCTCGAGCGGGTCGCTCGGCACGTTTTTCAGCGCCACGCCGGTGCGCGGCACTTCGAGGTTGAAGAGCGCGGCGATGGCGTAGACCACGACCACGAGCGCGATCGCGGCCTCGGCCGGCGTGTCGACCGGCGTGTCGAAGAACGGAAAGTCGAAGTGCAGCAGCACGCCCGACACCCGGACGTGGATCAGCACGCCGCCGAGCATCGTGCCGAGAATGATCGAGGCGACGGTCAGGCCTTCGATCCAGCCGTTCGCGAGCACGAGCTGGCGGTGCGGCAGGTACTCCGTGAGGATGCCGTACTTCGCCGGCGAGTACGCCGCCGCGCCAAAACCCACGACGGCATAAGCCGCGAGCGGATCGAGCCCCCACAGCATCAGCACGCAGCCGACGATCTTCACCGCGTTGGCGAGGAACATCACCTGGCCCTTCGGCAGGCGGTCGGCGAGCGCGCCGACGTACGGCGCGAGCACCACGTAGGAAGCGACGAAGAAGAACTTGAGGTAGGGCGTGAGCCACGACGGCGCGGCATCCTGCATCAGCAGCGCGATCGCCGCGACGAGCAGCGCGTTATCGGCGAGCGACGAGAAGAACTGCGCCGCCATGATGATGTAGAAACCGCGGCTCACTTTTCCTTCCGTGGGTTGGCGCGCGGGTTTATAGCACAATAGGCGCAATGCCCCGCCCGATCCGCGCGACGATCTCCGCCAGTGCGCTCGCGCACAATCTGCGTGTCGCGCGCAGCCACGCCGGAGCGGCGAAGATCTGGGCGGTGATCAAGGCGAACGCGTACGGCCACGGCCTCGAGCGCGCGGCGCGCGCATTGCGCGAGGCGGACGGCTTCGCGGTGCTCGACTTCCAGGAGGCCGCGCGGCTGCGTGTTGCGCGCGTGGACAAGCCGATCCTGATGCTCGAAGGCTTCTTCACGCCGCAGGACATCGAGCTGCTCGCGCAGTATTCGCTCACGCCGGTCGTGCATCACGCCGGACAGGTGGAGATGCTGCGCCGCGCGCCGCCCGCCGCGCCGATCGACGTCTACGTCAAGGTGAATAGCGGCATGAACCGCCTGGGCTTCGCGCTGGACGGCCTGCGCGCGAACCTCGACGCCTTGCGCGCGCTGCCGTGCCTGAAGACGGTGACGATGATGACGCATTTCGCGGATGCCGATGGTGCCAGCGGCGTGCGGGCGCAGCTGGACTGGTTCCACGACCTCACAAAAGATTTCGAAGCACCGCGCTCGCTCGCCAATTCGGCAGCCCTGATCCGCTTTCCCGAGACGCGCGCCGACTGGGTGCGCCCCGGCATCATGCTCTACGGCTGCTCGCCCTTTACCGACAGGAGCGCCGCGGCGCTCGGCCTGCGGCCCGCGATGACGCTTTCCTCGGAGGTCATCGCCGTGCAGCGCCTGCAGGCGGGCGAGCGCATCGGCTACGGCTTCTCCTACGAGGCGGCGGGCGATATGACGATCGGCGTGGTCGCCTGCGGCTACGCGGACGGCTATCCGCGCCACGCGGCTGCCGGCACGCCGGTGCTGGTCAACGGCCGGCGCGCCCGGATCGTTGGACGGGTATCGATGGACATGATCACGGTCGACGTGAGCGACATTGCCGACGCGCGCATCGGTGCGCCGGTCACGCTTTGGGGCGAAGGCCTGTCGGCCGACGAAGTGGCGGCGAGCGCCGGCACGTTGAGCTACGAGCTGCTGTGCGCGCTGGCGGCGCGCGTCCCGGTCGTCGAGGCGCCGTGAAAAGGAAGACCGCGTACGTCTGCGCCGAGTGCGGCGCATCGGCGCTGCAGTGGTTCGGCACCTGCCCGTCGTGCCAGGCGGTCGGCACGCTCTCCGAGACGGCGATGGAAAAGCCCGCGCAGCACCGCTATGCGGGACGCGGCGCCGAGTCGATCGCGCTGCAGGACATTCAGGCGCGCGAGCTCGAGCGCATGGCGACCGGCGTGGCCGAGCTCGACCGCGCGCTCGGCGGCGGCCTCGTGCCGGGACAGGTGTCGCTGCTCGGCGGCGACCCCGGCATCGGCAAGTCGACCCTGCTGTTGCAGATGGTCTCGACCCTGTCGGCTTCCGCGGGAGCCATTTACGTGAGCGGCGAGGAGTCGGCTGAGCAGGTCGCGCTGCGTGCCCGGCGCCTCGCGCTCGAGCCGGCGGGCGTGCGCCTGCTCGCCGAGACCCAGCTCGAGCGGATCGTCGCTGCGCTGGAGGAAGGAAAGCCACGCGTAGCGGTGATCGACTCGATCCAGACGCTCTGGTCGGAGACGCTCCAGTCGGCGCCCGGATCGGTCGCGCAGGTGCGCGAGTGCGCGGCGCAGCTCACGCGCCACGCCAAGCGCGCGGGCAGCGCGCTGTTCATGATCGGGCACGTCACGAAGGAAGGCGCGATCGCGGGTCCGCGCGTGCTCGAGCACATCGTCGACACGGTGCTCTACTTCGAAGGCGATCCGCACTCCAGCTTCCGCCTGGTGCGCGCGGTGAAGAACCGCTTCGGCGCGATCAACGAGCTCGGCGTGTTCGCCATGACCGACAAGGGCCTGCGCGGCGTCGCGAATCCGTCGGCGCTGTTTCTTTCGCAGCATGCGCGCGCGGTGCCTGGCGCGTGCGTGCTCGCCACGCTGGAAGGCACGCGGCCGCTGCTCGTGGAGATCCAGGCGCTGGTCGATGCGGCGCACTCGCCCAATCCGCGCCGCCTGTCGGTCGGGCTGGAGCAGAACCGGCTCGCCATGCTGCTCGCCGTCCTGCACCGCCATGCCGGCATCGCCACCTGGGAGCAGGACGTGTTCGTGAACGCGGTGGGCGGCGTGCGCATCGGCGAGCCCGCGGCGGATCTCGCGGTGTCGCTCGCCGTGGTGTCCTCGCTCACCGACCGCGCCATCCCCGGGAAGGTGCTCGCCTTCGGCGAGATCGGCCTCGCTGGAGAAGTGCGTCCCGCGCCGCGCGGCCAGGACCGCCTGCGCGAGGCAGCGAAGCTCGGCTTCGAGAAGGCGGTCGTGCCGCGCGCCAACCAGCCCAAGAGCAAGATCGCCGGGCTGGAAGTGTTCGCCGTCGAGCGCGTCGACCAGGCGGTTCAGCTACTGCGCAACCTTTAGCACGCGCTGCGCAGCGCGCACGCCGCTGCGCACGGCGGCTTCAAGCGTCGGCGGGTACTCGGGGTCGGTGTAGTCGCCGGCGAGGAAGACATTCGGCGCCAGTTGCAGCGGCGGCGCGGGCCGGCCGATCGAGGACGTGATCGTCGCGCGCTTCTCGGCGATGACGCGCGTCCATTCCGGCCTCGCGAGGCCGGGCAGGGCGGCGGCGAGCTCGCGCTGGCATCGCTCGGCCAGCTCCTCGCTCTCCATCTGCTGATGATCGCCCTGGGCGCTGATCACGCAGGCGAGGCGGCCTTTCTCGCCGAGCAGCGCGCCGCGGTCGAAGACCCATTGCACGACGCCGTCGGCGAGGCCGATCATCGGCAGCGGAAGGCGAACGCCCGGTCCATACTGCAGGTAGCAGGTATAGATCGGCTGGTAAGAGTAATCAGCTGCCTCGGGGACTAGCGCCTTCAGCTGGTGCGGGCCGACCGCGACGACGACCGCGCGGAACGCCGCGCGCAGCTCGGCAAGGTCGCGCACCGTCTCGCGCAGGCGCACTTCGCCGCCGCGCTCGCACACGAACAGCGCCGCCGGCTCGGGAAAGAGCCGCGAGAGATCGACGCGCGGCAGAAGCAGGTCGCTCGCCTCCGCCTCGCCGCCGAGCGTGTCGCGCAGCACGGCGAGGAAAACCTTGGCCGAGGCCAGCTCGGGCGGCGTATTGAGCGCCGAGACGCAGAGCGGTCGCCACAGGAAATGGCCGATGCGGCCATCCTGGCGGTGTGCGGCAAGAAGTTGCGCGACGGATTGGTCTTGGTCGAGCCTGAATCCGCGGCTGCGCATCCGGGCGATGAAGCGCACTGCCGCGAAGCGTTCCGCGGCGGGAATGCCGCGCGCGGCAAGGAGACCGCCGAGCAGGCCGAGCCGCCCGGGAAACCAAAGCCGGCGAAAGGCGAAGCCGCGCGCGTAGCGAACCTCGAGCGGCATGCGCAGGAGGGCGGAATGGGCGACACCGACCTTGCGCATCAGGCCGAACAGCTCCGCATAGGCGCCGGCGAGGACGTGCTGGCCGTTGTCGAGCGGGGTGCCCTGGCTGACGATGCGCCGCGCGCGTCCGCCGGGCACGGGACCCGACTCGAACACGGTCACGGGCACGCGCGCCTCGGCGAGCGTGACGGCGGCTGCCATGCCGGCGTAGCCTGCGCCGACGATGGCGACGGGGGCGGCTACGCGGTCACCCAAGTTGTCCAGGCGATCCAGAGCTTGCGCAGCGGAGTGAGCGAAGTTCGCCGGGAGAGCACGCGGAATCCATCGCGCTCGATCTCCGCCAGCAGCGCGCGGTAGATGGCCGCCATGACGAGTCCCGGGCGCTGCGCGCGCCGGTCAGCGGCCGGCAACGTCGCCATGGCCTCCGCGTAGTGTGTGCGCGCGCGCTCCGCTTCGAAGCGCATCAGCTCCTGGAAGGCGGGTGTGTCCTTCGCTTGCAGGATGTCCGACGCCGGGACGCCGAAGCGCTTCAGCTCATCCATCGGCAGGTAAATGCGGTTCTTGCGTGCGTCCTCGCCGACGTCGCGGATGATGTTCGTCAGCTGGAACGCGATGCCGAGCCGCCGCGCATATTCGCGCGTGCGCTCGTCGCGATAGCCGAAGATCTCCGCCGCGAGCAGGCCGACCACCCCGGCGACCCGGTAGCAATACCGCTCGAGCGCCGGCCAGTCGAGGTAGCGCGACTGGCGCAGATCCATCTCCATCCCATCGATGATCTCGAGCAGCTGCTCCTGCGCCACGGCGTACTTGCCCAGAAAGGGCCGCAGCGCGCGCGTGACCGGATGCTGCGGCGTGCCGGCGAACAGATTGCCGACCTCGGCGCGCCACCATGCGAGCTTGGTCGCCGCCAGCTGCGCGTCCGCGCTTTCGTCGACGACGTCGTCCACTTCGCGGCAGAACGCATAGAGCGCGGTGATGGCGCGGCGCCGCTCGGCCGGCAGGAAGAGAAACGAGTAGTAGAAGCTCGAGCCGCTCGCCGCCGCCTTCTGCTGGCAATACTCGTCCGGTGTCATAGCGCCCGCACGAGCAGAAGCGGCCAATCCATTGGCTTGAGGACCGGCCGGAAGCGAAACACGTCGTAGCCCGTGCGATCGATTTTTTCGAGGATGCGCAGTCCACCCTGGAGGGTGGCGCGGATCTCGAGGCCGATCCGTCCCGGCAGCGAGCGCGCGAGCGGCGCGCCGCGCAGGATCATGTCTCTCGCCCTTTGCACCTGGAAGCGCATCAGCGAAGCCCAGGCGGCGTCGCAGCGCCGCTCGGCGATATGGCGCTCGCCCACCCCGTGGCGCGCCATCTCGTCCTGCGGCAGGTAGATCCGGCCTTTCGCATAGTCGATCGGCACGTCCTGCCAGAAGTTGATGAGCTGCAGTGCCGTACAGACCGCGTCCGACTGCGCCAGCTCTCGCTCCGACGTTCGTTTGAAAACATGCAGCAGCAGCCGGCCGATCGGATTCGCCGAGCGCCGGCAGTAGTCCGCCAGCTGCGGGAAATCGCGGTAGCGCATCTGCGTCACGTCCTGCGTGAAGGCGTCGAGCAAGTCGTTGAATAGGCTGAGTGGAAGAGCATGCTCGCGCACGATTCGCGCGACGTCGCCGAACAGCTTCTCGCCCGGCTCGGTGCGCGCCGCGATCCGCTCGAGCTCGCCCCGATAGACGCTTAACCTGGCAAGCCGTACATCGGGCGCAGCGTCGCCTTCGTCGGCGATGTCGTCCGCGCTGCGCGCGAAGCGGTAGATGACTTCGATCGGCAGCCGCAGCCGTTTGGGCAGAAGCAGCGATGCGACCGGAAAGTTTTCGTAGTGACCGACGCTCACCAGGCGCGAGGGAAAGGGTGGCGTGGGTATAATACGTTGTTTTCTCCGCGCTTTTCGGTGACTCGGCGGGCGAGGGTGGCGGAATTGGTAGACGCACCAGCCTTAGGAGCTGGCGCCGCAAGGCGTATGGGTCCGAGTCCCATCCCTCGCACCCCATAGCAAAGGCAGACCAATCAGGAATGGCTAACGTGGAAACTCTTGGAGCGCTCGAGCGGCGAGTGTCGATGACCCTGCCCGCCGACGAGATCGAGCGCCAGATCGATGCCCGTCTCAAGCAGCTGGCGCGCAACGTGAAGATGCCCGGCTTCCGTCCCGGCAAGGTGCCGCTCAAGCTCGTGGCGCAGACCTACGGCCCGCAGGTCCGCTCGGAAGTGCTGAGCGACGCGGTGCAGAAAGCGTTCAGCGATGCCGTGAAGGAGGCGAACGTCAAGGTCGCCGGCTATCCGCGCATCGAGAAGAAGGATGGCGCGGCCGCGGGGACGCTCGAGTTCAGCGCCACCTTCGAGGTCTATCCGGAGGTCAAGGTCGGCGACATCTCGGGCGCGACGATCGAGCGCCCGCAGGTGACGGTGGACGATGCCGCGGTCGAGCGCACGATCTCGATCCTGCGCAAGCAGCGCACCACCTTTGCGGCCGCGGGCCGCGCGGCGCGCGACGGCGACCGGGTAACGGTCGACTTCGAGGGCACGATCGACGGCAATGCCTTCCCCGGCGGCAGCGCGCAGAACTTCGTCTTCGCGCTCGGTGAGGGCCGTCTGCTGCCCGAATTCGATGCCGCGGCGCGCGGCATGTCGGCCGGCGAGGAGAAGAGCTTCAATCTCAAGTTTCCCGACGATTATCACGGCAAGGACGTCGCCGGCAAGGAAGCGACTTTCCGCGTCACTGTGAAATCGGTGGACGAGCCGCGGCTGCCGGAGATCGACGCGCAGTTCGCCAAGTCGCTCGGCGTCGCGGACGGCGATGTCGAGAAGATGAAGAGCGAAATTCGCGCCAACGTGGAGCGCGAGGCGGCGAAGCGCGTCGACGCGCGCGTCAAGGCGCAGGCGCTGCAGGCGCTGCTCGACAAGACTCCGCTCGAGCTGCCGAAATCGCTCGTCGACATGGAGACGCAGCAGCTGGTGCAGCGCGCCGCGGCGGATCTGCAGGCGCGCGGCATCCGGCCCGAGCAGATGCCGCTCCAGCCGGCGGCGTTCGAGGAGCCGGCGAAGCGCCGCGTCGCGCTCGGGCTCATCATCGGCGAGCTCGCGCGCGCGGAAAGCCTGCAGCCCAAGCCCGCCGAGGTGCGCGCGCTCGTCGAGCAGGAAGCGCAAACGTATGAGAGCCCGGCCGAGGTAGTAAAATGGTTTTACATGCAGCCGCAGCGACTTTCCGAGATGGAAGGCGTGGCGCTGGAAGCCAACGTTGTCAAATGGGTTTTGGCTAAAGCGAAAGTCGTGGACAAGCCGGTTCCGTTTGACGACCTGATGGGGAGCAACGCGTGAACTGGCAAGGCAATTCGCAAGGGCCGCAGGACCTCGGGCTCATCCCGATGGTCATCGAGCAGTCGGGACGCGGCGAGCGCGCCTACGACATCTACTCAAGGCTGCTCAAGGAGCGCGTGGTATTCCTGGTCGGTCCGGTCACCGAGGTGACCGCGAACCTGATCGTCGCCCAGCTGCTGTTTCTCGAGTCCGAGAATCCGGACAAGGACATCTTCTTCTACATCAACTCGCCCGGCGGCTCGGTTTCGGCCGGCCTCGCCATCTACGACACGATGCAGTTCATCAAGCCGGACGTGTCCACGCTGTGCGTCGGCCAGGCCGCCAGCATGGGCTCGCTGCTGCTCGCCGCCGGCGACCACGGCAAGCGCTTCGCGCTGCCCAACTCGCGCGTCATGATTCACCAGCCGATGGGCGGCTTCCAGGGCCAGGCGAGCGACATCGAGATCCACGCCAAGGAGATCCTGTATCTGCGGGCGCGCCTGAACGAGATCCTGGCCAAGCACAGCGGCAAGACGGTCGAGGTCATCGCCCGGGACACCGAGCGCGACTTTTTCATGGGTGCCGAAGACGCGGTAAAGTACGGCATCGTGGA
>CAYZFN010000083.1:0-5422 GCA_964477695.1 uncultured Enterobacteriaceae bacterium
GGTGACGCTCGCGGTCGGCGAGCACATCCGCATGCCGCGCGTGTACCGCGGACGCGACATCCAGTGGTGGATGGATGTGGCGGGCATCCACGACCAGCGCTATGACGAGGTGGACGACATCAACCGCGCGCGCAGCGTCCCCTCGCTGCAGCTCGCAGGCTACCCCGATCGGCATACCATCGACCTGAACTCGCTGAGCGCGATCGGAGTGAAGCTGGTCGGAAGGCTCGCCGGCCTGCGCGACGGAAAGGCGCTCTTCACGGGCTCGCTCGCCAACAAGGCGGCGCTCTCCGACCTGAAGATGAACCGCCTGCTCGAGGCGGTCGACGAGTGGGGTGCAAACCATGGCCCTGGCAATGTCGAGCCCCCGGAACGTTTTCCGTCGACCTGCATAGAGCCTTCGCCGCCGCTCGCGCTCGACCTCCTGCGCGGCGGCATCCGCACCGTGCTCTGGGCCACGGGTTACCGTCCGGACTACTCGTGGCTGCACGTGCCGGTGCTCGACCGCAAAGGCCGCGTCCGGCACGACGGCGGCGTGGTCGTCGAGTCGCCCGGCCTCTATGTGATGGGCTTGCAGTTCATGCGCCGGCGCAAGTCGGCGCTCATCGACGGCGCGGGCGACGATGCGCGCGACCTGTCCGCGCATATCGCGCGCTACCTGGGCGGCAGCGAGGCTCGCCTCGGACTGGAAAGGAGAACCGGCACATGAAACCCCGCGAAAGCTTCACCACCGAGAAGCGCTTCGGCTTCGACACGCTCGCCGTGCACGCCGGCCAGCGCCCCGACCCGGTGACCGGCTCGCGCGCCGTGCCGATCTACCAGACGAGCGCGTACGTGTTCGAGGACTCCGACCACGCGGCGAACCTCTTCGCCCTGCAGCGCTTCGGCAACATCTACTCGCGCATCATGAATCCGACCGTCGCGGCGTTCGAGGAGCGCATCGCCGCGCTCGAGAACGGCATCGGCGCCGTGGCGACTGCCTCGGGACAGGCGGCGCAGCACATCGCGCTGTTCTCGCTCATGCAGGCGGGCGACGAGTTCATCGCCTCGCGCACGCTGTACGGCGGCACCATCAACCAGTTCGACGTGACCTTCCGCAAGGCGGGCATCGAGGCGCGCTTCGCCGACATCGGCGATCCCGGCGCGCTGCGCGGCGCCATCACGCCGAAGACCAAGTGCATCTTCGCCGAAACGCTCGGCAACCCGAAGATCGACGTGCTCGACATCGAGGCGATCGCCGCGCTCGCGCACGAGAACGGCATTCCGCTCGTGGTCGACAACACGTTCGCCAGCCCCTATTGCTGCCGTCCGATCGACTGGGGCGCCGACATCGTCGTGCACTCGGCGACCAAGTTCATCTGCGGCCACGGCACGACGATGGGCGGCGTGATCGTCGACGCCGGGCGCTTCCCCTGGAACAACGGCAAGTTCCCCGGCATGACCGAGCCCTCCAAGGGCTACCACAACCTGCGCTTCTTCGAGTACTTCGGCGATTTCGGCTGGCTGATGAAGGCGCGCGCCGAGACGCTGCGCGACTACGGCCCCTGCCAGAGCCCGTTCAATGCCTTCCTCCTGCTGCAGGGCCTCGAGACGCTCCACGTGCGCATGGAGCGGCACGTCGCCAACGCGCGCAAGGTGGCGGAGTTCCTGAAGAGCCATCCGGCCGTGACGTGGGTGAACTACCCCGGCTTGCCCGACAGCCCTTATCACGCGCTCGCGCGGAAGTACCTGCCGAAGGGGCCGGGCGCCATCTTCACGTTCGGCATCCGCGGCGGCCGCGAGGCCGGCCGCAAGCTGATCGAGAACGTGCAGCTCCTCTCGCACCTCGCCAACGTCGGCGACTGCAAGACGCTGATCATCCATCCCGCCACCACCACGCACCAGCAGCTCACCGATGAGGAGCTCGTGGCGTGCGGCATCGGGCCGGACATGATTCGCCTCTCGATCGGCATCGAGGACATCGACGACATCGTCTGGGACCTCGACCAGGCGCTCGACAAGTCGCAGCGTGCCGGCGAGCGAGCCGCGGCGCCGCCCGCCGAAGAAGCGGAGCCGAGCGGCCACAGCCTGCTCAGCAAGGCGTTCGGCGCACCCTTCCAGAGATAGGAGCCACCATGCCCGTCGGAGACCGCACCAATCTCGCCGGCACGGCATACGACCGGCTGCGCATCCTGACCACGTACCGCAACATCGCCATGGTCGGGCTGTCGTCGAACCCCTACCAGCCGAGCGCCTTCGCCGCCATCTATCTCGCCGCCAACGGCTACAACATCATCCCGGTGAATCCCTCGCAGGCGGGAAAGACCATCCTCGGCCAGCGCGTCTATGGCCGCGTCGACGAGATCGACCAGCCGGTGGACATCGTCGACGTCTTTCGCCCGGCGGCCGAGGTGCCCGAGATAGCGCGCCAGGCGGCGAAGATCAAGGCCAGGGTGCTGTGGCTGCAGCTCGGCGTCATCAGCGAGGAAGGCGCGCGCATCGCGCGCGAGGCAGGCCTCGAGGTCGTCATGGACCGCTGCTGCAAGATCGAGCACGCGCGCTTCTTCGGCGGCCTGCGCACGATCGGCCTGAGCACCGGGGTCATCACCTCGCGGCTGGCGCTGAAGATTCCCGTCTAGGAACCGCCGCAACCGTCGTCCCCGCGAAGGCGGGGACCCCGTTTTAGAAAATTAGCAAGCCTGCGCGGAAAGATCTTGTCACTCGGGATTCATCTCCTCGACCGAAAAGCAACGGCTTGAACTGGGTCCCCGCCTTCGCGGGGACGACGCAGACATCCCTACAGCAGAAAGGCGCCCAGCACGCCGCCCGCGGCCAGCAACCAAAGCGGATTCAATTTGGTGCTCAGCATCGCCGCGGCGGCGAGAGCGGCGATCAGCCAAAGCCGCCAGTCCGGCACGTTGTTCGGCGTCGCCAGCACGTAGCCGCCCGAGAACGTGAGCGCCACCACGACCGGCACCATCGCGCGCGAGATCGCGCGGCGCCAGCGCGAGCCCTTGAAGCGCTCCCAGAGCCCGGCCACGCCATAGGAGATCACCGCCGCCGGGCCGCACAGCGCAAAGAGCGCGACGAATGCGCCGGGCAGCCCGGCGACCTTCCAGCCGATGAGGCTGACGATCAGCATGTTCGGCCCGGGCGCCGCCTGGCCGATGGCATAGAGCTGCAGGAAGTCGTCGGCCGCGAGCCAGCCTTTCACCTCGATCACGTAGCGCTGCAACTCGGGCAGCACCGCCGGCAGCCCGCCCACCGAGACGAGCGAGAGCAGCGCGAAGTACGTCCCCATGTCGAGGAGCACCTTCATACGAGCTCGCGCCAGGCGAGCGCGAACGCGGCGAGCGCCGCGGCGGGCAGCACCGCGAAAAGCGAGATGCGCAGGAACGCGACGGAGACGAAGCAGGCGACGATCAGCAGCACCGCGGCCGGCCGGCGCGCGAGCGGGCGGCCGATCTTCACCGCGGTGCTGAGGAAGAGGCCCGCTGCGGCGGCGCCGATGCCCGTGACGACCGCGCGCACCCAGTGGTGGCTCGCGAAGTCGGCGTAGAGCGCGGCGAGCGCGAGCACCCAGACGAAAGGCAGCGCGAAAAGCCCGAGGAACGCGACGATCGAGCCGCGCACGCCGAACCACCGCTTGCCGAGCACGATCGAGGCGTTGCCGATGTTCGGCCCGGGCAGGAACTGGCAGAGGCCCACGGTCTCGGCGAAATCCTCGGGCGTGAGCCAACGCCGCTCCTCGACCATCGTACGGTACGCCCACGGCAGCACGCCGCCGAACGAGCGCGCGCCGATGGCGAGGAAGCCGGTGAACAGCTCGACCAGGTTGCGCGGCGGAGTGGGCGGCATTTTTTCGCGCACAATACACGACATGGGCAGAACGCGAGCGTTCGTTCCGTTATTTGCGCTGGCGCTTGTTCTGCTGTTCATGACGTGCGCCGCGCATTCCCAGGTCCGGGACCTCGCGTTCAGCAAGGACGAGGTCATCAAGATCGGCTGGCACGGCCCCTGGCCGCCCGCGCGCCGCATCGCGCTTCGTCCCGCCGCAGCAGCTCTCGGCGAGCGGCTGTTCTTCGATCCGCGCATGTCGGGCACCGGCTCGGTGCTCTGCGCCACGTGCCACGTCCCCTATCGCGCGTTCCAGGACGGCCGGCCGCTCTCGTTCGGCCTCGAGGAGGGGAACCGCAACACGCCGAGCCTCCTCAACGCCGGCTACTTCCGGCGCTACGGCTGGGACGGCGCGCGCGCCAGCCTGGCCGCGCAAAGCCTGCGCCCGCTGCTCGAGCCGAAGGAGATGCGCTCGAGCGCAGCGCACGTCGCTTCGCTGCTGCGGAGTTCGTATGCAGAGGATTACAGGAGGGCATTCGGACGAGCGCCGGTCGGCAGCGATGAACGGCTGCTAGAGGACGCCGGCCTCGCGCTCGCCGCATACCAGGAGACGCTCGTCACGCCGCGCACGCCGTTCGACGAGTTCCGCGACGTGCTGGCCGGCGCCGACACTGCAGGGCCGCCCGCCTATCCGCTCGCCGCGCAGCGCGGGCTGAAGCGCTTCATTGCCCAGTGCAGTACCTGCCACGCGGGGCCGCTCTTCTCCGACGGCGCGATCGTGCGCGGCTTTCGCGTGCCGAGCCTGCGCAACGTGGCGCTCACCGCGCCTTATATGCACGACGGATCCGTGGCTTCGCTTGCGGACGCGGTGCGCCACAGCGATGCCGCGCTGTCGCCCCTGGACGCCGGGGAGCTGGCGGAATTCCTGAAGACCTTAAGCGCGACAGGCGCGGCCAAGTAAGCGCTAAGGCATTTGTCAGCCGATGCGGGGAGACTGGCGCATGGCGATGCGCAGCCGCAAATGGCTGGTGCTCGCGGCCTTGGTCACCGCGGCGCCCGATACGCCGGGCGTATACGAGCTCTGGGACGACGACGAGCTGCTCTGCCTGCGCAGCACGCACGACGGCACGCTGCGCGAGGCGCCGATGCACGAGCTGCTCGAGAGCGGCACGCGCGCCACGCACTTCGGCTGGGAGATCAGCTTCCATCCCGACGCGCGCCGGCGCGAGCTGCTCGCCGAGCTAGATCTGCCGGAAACGAGCGCGCAGGGCTACGAAAGCGGCGCCCGCCACGGCCGCTAGGGCGGCGAAGAAGAGCCACGCGCCGCCCCACCCTGCGGCATTCCTGAGGAAGCTGCTCAGCACGAGCGCGCTGCCCATGCTGAGCGAGGCGACGAGCGCCCAGCCGCCCTGGTAGGCGCCGCGCGCGCCTGGCGGCGCGAGGCGCGCCACGGCGGCGGGTACCGCGGAGCTGAACACGATTTCGCCGAAGCTGAAGACGAGCGTGCCGACGAGCATCGCCGCGGCAGCATCCGGCAGCAGCCCATAGCACAGGAACGCAGCCGCGACCACGAAGGCGGCTGCGCCCAGCAGGCGGAAAGGCCCCA
>CAYZFN010000084.1:0-9790 GCA_964477695.1 uncultured Enterobacteriaceae bacterium
GCGCTGCTATGGCTCGGCAGCGTCGTGCCGATTGCGCTTGTCCCGGCGGCGCTCTTTTTCCCCTGGGCGGCTCCGCTCGCCGGCCTGGCGGCGCTCGCCCCCGGCGCATGGCTAAAGCTCGCGCTGCTGACGCGCGCTTCGCTCAAGCAGGACTTTTCGCTGCCGCACCTGCCGGTGCGGGGAACCCGATGAAGACGAGGAGACTTCCGTGAACGCCTTGCTGCAGCCCCGCTATGCCACGAAGGTGCACACGCCCGTGCGCGCGCCACGCGCCTTCTTCTTCGATCGCGAGGCCGAGACGCTGCCGCGCGCCGCGCTCGAGAAGCTGCAGCTGCGGCGCCTGCGCGCGACGGTGAAGGAGGCCTACGAGAACGTGGCACTGCACCGCAACCGCATGGACGCGGCGCGCATCGCGCCGCGCGACCTGCGCCGACTCGAGGATCTGCGCGCGCTGCCGTTCACGTTGAAGGCGGACCTGCGCGAGCACTATCCGTTCGGCCTTTTCGCCCGCGCCCGCAAGCAGCTCGCGCGCCTGCACGCCTCCTCCGGCACGACGGGCAAGCCGACGGTGGTCGGCTACACGAAGAGCGACATCGCGACCTGGGCCGCGCTCATGGCGCGCTCGCTCGCCTGCGCCGGCGCGCGGCCGGGCGACCTGGTGCACAACGCGTACGGCTACGGGCTCTTCACAGGCGGCCTCGGCGCGCACTATGGTGCCGAGCGCCTCGGCGCTACCGTGGTCCCCATGTCGGGCGGCGCGACCGAGCGCCAGGTGCTGCTCATCCGCGACTTCGGCGCGCGCGTGCTGTGCGCCACGCCGTCGTACGCGCTCAATATCGCGGAGGTCGCGGAGCGCGACGGCGCGAGCCTGAAGAACGGCAGCCTGGAAATCGGCATCTTCGGTGCCGAGCCGTGGAGCGAGGCGATGCGCCGCGAGATCGAGGCGCGCCTGGGCGTGCGCGCGATGGACATCTACGGCCTCTCCGAGATCATGGGCCCGGGCGTCGCGGTGGAATGCGAGGCGCAGGACGGCCTGCACGGCTGGGAGGACCACTTCCTCTTCGAGATCATCGATCCCGAGACCGGCAAGAACCTGCGCGACGGTGAGGCCGGCGAGCTGGTCATCACGACGCTCACCAAGCAGGCGCTGCCGATGATCCGCTACCGCACGCGCGACATCACGCGACTCACGCGCGAGCGGTGCGCATGCGGCCGCACGCACGCGCGCCTCAAGCGCATCACCGGCCGCAACGACGACATGCTCATCATCCGCGGCGTCAACGTCTATCCCTCGCAGGTCGAGGCGGTTCTCGTCGGCCTGGAGGGCCTGGCACCGCATTACCAGCTGGTCGTCGAGCGGCGCGGCAGCCTGGACGAGCTGACGATCGAGGTCGAGACGGTGCGACCCTTCTCGGCAGACCAGGCGCGCACCCTCGAAGACGCCGTCGCGCATCACGTCAAGTCGATGATCGGCGTCACCGCGAGCGTCGCGGCGAAGAAGCCTGGCGAGGTGCCGCGCTCGCAGGGCAAGGCGGTGCGTGTACGCGACCTGCGGCCGAAGTCGTCCTGATGTTTCCGACGGCCGCCCGCAGCCGGCTCCTGCCTATGTCGGTGCCATTCCGGCATTTCGGCGCGGCGGCGCTCTTCCAGGTGCCGGCCTGGCTGCTCGTCGTGCTCTGGCCGGAGGAGTTCGTTTCGTTCAGCGGCGGCCTCGGGCCGCTGTTCGCCGCGCTCCATCTGCTCACGCTCGGCGTGCTCGCCATGGCCGCGATCGGCGCGAGCCTGCAGCTCCTTCCCATCGCCACTCGCCAGCCGGTGCGCTCGGTCGGCGCGCTCAAGCTCGGCTGGTGGTTCTATGTGCCGGGAGTTGCGCTGTTCGCCGCCGGGGCTGCGATCTACGCGCCGCGCATCATGGCGCCCGGCGCAGCGATGGTGGTCGCCGGGCTCGCGGTCTACTTCGTCCTCCTGTGCCGGAACCTGCTCGGCGCGCGCGGCATGGGCGTGGTGGTCAGCTACGGCTGGGTGGCGCTCGGCTGCCTGGCGGCCCTCGCGTTCACCGGGCTCGCGCTGGTCCTGCGCTACGAGCACGGCCTCGCGCTCGACTACCCGGCGTTCCGCGCCGCGCACCTCGTGCTCGCCGCGTACGGCTTCATGGGCCTGCTCGCGCTCGGGCTGTCGAACTTCCTGCTGCCGATGCTCGCGCTCGCGCCGGCGCCGCCGCCACGCACGGCCTATGTCGTCCTGAAGATCGCGGTCGTCGCGCTGGTGCTGCTCGCCGTGGGATGGACGTTCGCGGCATCGCTGCTGGGACTTGCGGCGGGGGCACTGCACGTGGCCTCGCTCGAGCGCTCGCTCCGCGCCCGGCTGCGCAGGCCGCTCGGCTTCGCCTTCGTCCTCGTCCGCGCCTCGTGGGCGTGCCTGCTCGCGAGCCTCGTCGCTGCGGCGCTCCTTGCCTCCGGCGCGGCGCCGCAGGGCACGGCGCTCGTGTTCGGCGTGCTGCTCGTTCCGGGCTGGCTGCTCACCTTCCTGCTCGGGGTACTGCAGCGCATCCTGCCGTTCCTCGGCTCGGTGCACGCTTCGAGCACCGCGCGCGGTACGCCGCTCATCTCGGCGCTCACGCCGCCGCGCGTGCTGATCGCGCACGGCAGCCTGCACCTCGCTGCGCTCGTCCTGCTGCTCGGCGCCGCGGCGAGCGGCTCCGTGCCTTTCGCCGCGGCGGCGGGCGCGAGCGGTCTCGGCGCGGCGGCGCTCTATGCCGCGTTCTTCTTCTTCGTCGTGTTCAAGGTTCGCCATCATGGAATTGAATCGCCAAATCAGCCGGCGCCTGCATGAGGAGCACGCAGCGACGCTCGCCCTGTGGTCCCGCCTCGAGGCTTCGCTCGCCGCGAACAAGGCCGAGCCCGCGCTCCTGAGGAGCGCCGCCGCGGCGCTTCACGATGAGCTCGAGCGCCATTTCGCCTTCGAGGAGGACGAGCTCTTTCCGCGGCTCGCGGCCGCCGGCGAGGCCGACATCGGCGCCCTGCTCGCCGAGGAGCATGCCGCGATCCGCGAAGCGGGCCGCGAGTTCATTGCGCTCGTGAAGAACGGGACCGCAGATGCGCGCCTGCGGCCGCTCGGTCTCGAGCTCGCCGAGCGCCTGATTGCGCACGTGCAGAAGGAGGAGATGTCGCTCCTTCCCTCGCTCGACGACCTGCTCGACGAGGAAAGCGACGGCGAGCTGACGTTGGCCTACGCATCATGACCAGCGTCCTGCAGCTCGCCTTCCACGCCCGCGCGCTCGCGCCGCGCGACCTCGCCTCGGTGATCGCCATCGACGGCGTGCTATGCCGCCATCCGCGTCCGGACTATTTTCGGAGGCGCCTCGAGGCCGCGCGCAACGAGCCCGAGCGCCATCTGCAGATCGGCATCGACGAGGACGGGGCGCTCGCCGCATTCGCGCTCGGCCGCATCCTGGAGGGCGAGTTCGGCCGCAGCGAGCCGTCGGTACGCCTGGAAGCCTTCGGCGTGCAGCGCTCGGCGCAGCTGCACGGCTTGGGCTCCACGCTCGCCGCCGCGTTCGAGGAGGAGGCCGTGCGGCGCGGCATCGCCGAGGTGCGCACCGCGGCGAGGTGGTCCGAGCACGAGAACCTGCGCTTCCTCGAGCATTGCGGCTACCGCCTGGCGGACTGCCACGTGCTCGATCGCGCGCTGCAAGGCGACGCCGCAGCCCTGGCGCACGATCTCGACGCCGAGGCGCGCGACGCCGTGCAGCCCGCCCTGCTCCAGGAGGCGGACCTCGAAGGCATCGCGCGCATCGACCGGCGCCACACCGGCCGCGACCGGCGCGAGTTCCTGCGTCGCGCGGTGGCCGAGGCGCTTGCCGGCTCGGCGGTGCGCGTGTCGCTCGCCGCGCGCATCGACGGCGAGGTGGCGGGCTACGTGATGGCGCGCATGGACTATGGCGACTTCGGCCGCGCCGAGCCGACCGCGGTGCTCGACACGATCGGCGTCGATCCGCTGCGCGCGCGGCAGGGCATCGGCCGCGCGCTGCTCTCCCAGCTCGCGCTCAACCTGCGCAGCCTCGGGGTAGAGCGCGTGGAGACCGTCGTGTCGGCCGGCGACCTTGCGTTGCTGGGCTTCTTCTACGCCGCGGGCTTTCGCCCCTCCGAGCGGCTCGCCTTCGTCAAGCGCCTCGCGCGTTAGCGCCGTTTCTCGAAGAACTCGCGCACGCGACGCTGCGTCTCGGCCGTGGCGAGCAGCGACGCGGTGGCCTGCACCTCGGCCTCGTAGCCGTCTTCTCCGCGCGCCGCCGCGGCGATGCAGCTTTTGCACCCCGCGAGCGCCGGCGCGGGCAGCGAGGCAAGCTCGGCTGCCAGCGAGCGGGCGAAGGCGGCGAGCTCGGCGCCGGGCACCGCCCAGTGCACGAGGCCAAGCGACGCGGCTTCGCGTCCGTCGATAATCTCGGCACGCAGGATGAGACGCTTCGCGAGCGCCTCGCCGACAATGCGCGTAAGGCGCTGCGTTCCGCCGGCGCCGGGCAGAAGGCCGAGCCGCGCTTCCGGCAGCCCGAGCTGCGCGTCATGCGCCGCGACGCGCAAGTCGCACGCGAGCGTCAGTTCCAGGCCGCCGCCTAGCGCGGCGCCGCCGATCTCGGCGAGGCTCGCCTGCGGCAGGCGCTCGAGCCGCGCGTACGCGCCCTGCAGCCGGCGCACGTAAGCGATCATCTGCGCGCGGCCTTCGGCGGTGGCGAAGCGGCTGCGCATCAGGACGAGATCGGCGCCGGCGCAGAACGCCCGCTCCGAGGAGCGCACCAGCAGGACCGCGACGCGGTCGGCGCGCTCCAGGGCGTCGAGCGCGCCCTCCATGCGCTCGAGCCAAGCCTCGTCGATCGCGTTGACCGGCGGGCGAGCGAGCGTCAGAACCGCGAGCGCTCCTTCGAAAACGAGAGAAAGCGGCGGCGGCGTCACGCCCCGAGCATGGGCCGCAGCGCGCCCATAGCCTTGATCCACATCAATGGCGCCCGGCAGCGCGCGCCGACAATCAATGGCGCTTACTCTGAAAGGGCGCGCCATGCTGGCCGATTCCGGAACGCTCGCGCTGCACCACCGACGCTGCGATGAGCTGTTCGCGGCCGCCCGCCACACCGCGAACTCGACGCGCTGGAGCGAGCTCGCTCAGCGCATCAACAGCCTGCGCGAAGCGATCCTCGAGCATTTCCGCTACGAGGAGCAGCACGTGTTTCCGCTCTACGAGCAGGCGCACGGCGACGAGGGAGGGACCGAATGGCTGTGCGCGCAGCACGACGACATGCGGGCCATGCTCTGGGTGCTCGGGTCCTTCCACCCCGAGGACGATCCGCAGCGCTGCCGCGCCGAGCTCGCCGAGCTCCAGGAGGCGTTCGACGCGCACTCCGCCGACGAGGAGCGCCGCATGTATCCGGTGTTCGAGCAGCTGCTGGGAAACAGGGCCTGATCAAGGCGGTCATCTTCTTCAGGCGGCGCCCCGGGATGACCGTCGAGGCCTTCCGGGAACACTGGCACACGCGGCATGCGCCGCTCGTCGTGCGCCTACAGGGCATCCGCCATTACGTGCAGAACACCCCGCTCGATGACGCGGCGCCCTACGACGCCGTGGCCGAATCCAGCTTCGACGATACGCAGGCCATGAAGACGCTCGCGCGCACGTCCGAATACGCCGCGGTGCTGGAGGACGAGCCGCGCTTCATCGATCCGGCGAGCATGGGCTCGGTGATCACCGAGGAGCACGTGTTGAAGGACGGCGCCGCCCCTGCCACCTCGCTCAAGACCCTCACTTTCGTGAAACGCCCCGCAAGCACGCCGGTCGACGAATTCTTCCGCGCACTGCTCGACGACGGAAGCCGCGCGGCTCAGGCAACAGGCGTGGTGCGCTACGTGCAATGCCACGCGCGGCGCGCGATATACGAGAGCCGCAGGGAACCGGCTTACGACGCTTTCACGATGGCTTGGCTTACCGGCGGAGCCAGCACGAGCAGCTCCATAACGTTTGCCGTTAGCGAACGAGTAGTGATTTAGGGCGCTGTGGTGCGTCTATTGGCATGGCTTGGTCGCCGAGCCGGGCATGCAGTCCGGAATTGTGGGGGCGTTCGTGATCGTGGCTCCGACGTGGACACAGCCTGACACCAATACTGCGAACGTCAGAACCGCAACGAGGCGCGTCGACTCGGCAGGCCGGAAATGCTGGAACGTCGGGTTAGCCGGCTTGTCGCTCACGTCTTAGTTAGGTCCGCTATCGGCAAACACCAGACGGAGAATTCGGGGACGGAGCCCGAACGACGCGGGAGTGTGCGCTTTAGCGAAGGTCCGCTTGCGGGCCAGAAGCGGACACTCGGGAGACGTGCGGATTAGCAGCGCCTCCTGTAGCGAGACGCTATCCGGGCTTGCGGGCCGTGAAAGCGTAGCCGAACACTTCGAATTTCCGCGCGTTGTTCTCACCGCCGGCGCCACCAAAAGTGTCACACGGCGCACCGACTTCGATCTCAATGAAACCAATGTCCCGCATCATCGCTTTCCAGCCTTCACACGGAAGGCCGCCAGCGATTCAGGCGGTCCAAAGATCAATAATCGAGAGAGCGGATTCCGGAACCGGCTTGCCATTCGCGATGTCCGCGAACTGTAGCCGGCCGCCGGGCCTCAGCACGCGCCAGATCTCCTCGAAGGCGGCTCTCTTGTCGGCGCACAGGTTAATCACCCCGTTGCTGATCACCACGTCCGCCCAACCGTCCGCGACTGGCAGCTTTTCAAGCAGCCCTTCCCGAAACTCGACGTTCGGAAGGCCCATGCTGGTCGCGGTGCTGCGCGCCTTGTCGATCATCGTGTCTAGCATGTCCACGCCGACGACACGGCCCTCGGGACCAACCTGCTGCGCTGCGATGAAGCAGTCGAATCCTGCTCCCGAGCCAGCGTCCACCACTTTCTCGCCGCGCGAGAGTGCGCGAAGCGAGAAGGGGTTCGCAACGCCCGCGAAGGACTCCACGGCGCTGTCCGGCATCCGGTCTACAACGGAAGTGTCGTAGCCCAAACGTTGGGCGTTAAGCCGTCCCGTATGGAAGTGATACTTACCGTGCGGATTGCACGCCACCTCGTGATACTTCTTCTTCACTTCAGCGCGCAGCATTTCAACGTCAACAGATACCGGAGCGTCCATACTCCTCCCCTATATTGTCGAACGAACCTATTTCAGCATATTGCAACTGACAAGGCGAATTCCCGTTCCTAGCGAATCCGCGGCGCTTGCCCCGGCAACTAAGTGGCTTCCATCAAAAAAGCCTTCGGACTCAAATTGAATGTCCGCTTTCGGTGAACCCACCGCCGATAGCGGACCTGCGCGCGCCCACTAAGAATTAGGGCTCTGACCCCGAATTCGGGCTCCGTCCCCGAATTTTTGTTGCGCGCAGTCAGGCGGCGCGGGCGGCGCCGGCCGATTCCGGCTGCAGGTCCTTCGCGATCTCGCGCAGCACGTACTTCTGGATCTTGCCGGTGGGCGTGCGCGGCAGCTCGGCGAGCACCTCGAGCCGCTCGGGCCAGAAGTGCTTGGAGAAGCCCTCGGCGGCGAGGCGCGCGCAGACGGTTGGGAGGTCGAGCGTCGCGCGAGCGCGCAGGGTGACGAAAGCGCAGGCGCGCTCCTGCAGCCGCTCGTCCGGCATGGCCACGAGCGCGGCGTCGGCGATCTCGGGCATGCGGTAGAGCGCCGCCTCGATCTCGACCACGGGGATGTTTTCGCCGCCGCGGATGATGACGTCCTTGCTGCGCCCGCAGATGCGGATGTAGCCCTCTGCGTCCATCCGCGCGAGGTCGCCGGTGTCGAACCAGCCTTCGCGGTCGAGCTGGTAGAGCTGCGGCCGCTTGAGATAGCCGACGAAGAGCGAGGCGCCGCGCACCTGCAGCGAGCCCGTCCGGCCGCGCGGCTGCTCGCGTCCGTTCGCGTCGACCACGCGCACCTCGCCGTTCGCGAGAGCGCAGCCGTCCGACTCGCTCGCCCGGCTGCCGTCGGGCGGCGTGATCGTCACGCTCGCGCATTCGGTCATGCCCCAGCAGGCGGCGACCGACACGCCGAGCCGCTCGCGTCCCGCCTGCGCCACCGCCGGCGGGATCGGTGCGCCGGAGCTCGCGAACAGGCGCAGCCGCCCGAGCCGTCCGCTCGTGCGCGGCAGCGCGACGAGGTCGGCGAGGAAGGGCGTCGCCGCGAAGGTGAAGGTGGCGCCATTCGCCTCGATGAGCTGGGCGGCGCGGGCCGGGCGCCAGATGTCGGTGAGCACGAGCGGCACGCCGAGCACGAGCGACAGGAGCATGCCGTAGCAGAAGCCGAGCTGGTGCGCGAGCGGCGAAGGCATGAAGATCACGTCGTCCGCGCCAAGCTGCATGCGCTCGGCGTAGCTGCGCACCGCGCCGAGCAGCGTGTTCGAGGTGTGCAGCACGCCCTTGGCCTCGCCGGTCGTGCCCGAGGTGTAGAGAAGCTGCGTCGCGTCGTTCGGCCGCAGGCGCGCGCCCCGCTCGAATTCCCCGTTCTCGGGCACCGCGTGCAGGAATTTTTCCAGGGAATCGTTGCCCTCGCCGCCGCAGATCAGCACGCGCATGCCCGGCAGCGCACCGGCGAGCTCGCGCGCGAGCGCCGCGTGATCGAAGCCGCGGAAGGTCGCCGGCGCGACGAACAGGCGCGGCCGGGCGAGGCGCAGCATGAACGAGAGCTCGCGGCTGCGGAAGATCGGCATCAGCGGGTTGGCGACCGCGCCCAGGCGCACCGTGGCGAGATAGAGGGCGACGAACTGCCAGCGGCTCGGCATCTGGAAAGAAACCACGTCGCCGCGCTCCACGCCGCTTGCCTGCAACGCGGCAGCGAAGCGGGCGCTCGCGGCGGCGAGCTCGCCGTAGGTCAGCCGCGCCTCGCGCTCCTCCTCGAGCTGCCAGCCGACGATCGCGGTGGCGCGCGGCTTCGCCGCCGCCCAGGCGTCGAGGTAGTCCGTGGCGACGCGCTCCGGCCACACGCCGCGGCCGCGCTCGCGCGCGATCCGCGCTTCGTCGAGCAGGAACCCGTCCGGCGCGCTCACGCCGCTCAATCGCCCTGGAACTGCGGCTTCTGCCGGGCGACGAAAGCCTTGTAGGCGCGCTCGAAATCCTTGGTCTGCATGCAGATGGCCTGCGCCTCGGCCTCGGTCTCGAGCGCTTCCTCGATCGACTGGTTCCACTCCTGGTGCAGGCACTTCTTCGTCATCGCGTGCGCGAACGCCGGTCCGTCGGCGAGCGACTTGGCCATCTCCTGCGCTTTCGCGAGCACCCTGTCGGCGGGGAGCAGGTCGTTATAGAAGCCCCACGCCTTGCCCTCCTCCGCGCTCATCGAGCGCCCGGTATAGAGGAGTTCGGACGCGCGACCCTGGCCGATGATGCGCGGCAGGATGGCGCAGGCGCCCATGTCGCAGCCGGCGAGGCCGACCTTCACGAACAGGAACGCGGTCTTCGCCTCCGGCGTCGCATAGCGCAGGTCGCTCGCCATGGCGATGATCGCGCCAGCGCCGGCGCATACGCCGTCGATCGCCGCGACGATCGGCTGCGGGCAGCTGCGCATCTCGCGCACCAGCGATCCCGTCATGCGGGTGAAGCGCATGAGCTCGGGCATCTCCATGGCGACCAGCGGGCCGATGATCTCGTGCACGTCGCCGCCCGAGCAGAAGTTGCCGCCCGCGCCGGTGAAGATCACGGCGCGCACATCTTCGGCGTACTGCAGCTTGTGGAAGGTGTCGCGCAGCTCGGCGTAGCTCTCGAAGGTGAGCGGGTTC
>CAYZFN010000085.1:0-9488 GCA_964477695.1 uncultured Enterobacteriaceae bacterium
CGCCGACGTCCGATGCTCGCGTCACGCGCATCGTTATTGATACAACCGCGCCGATCGCCGGCCAGCCGTATGTGGAGCTCACCGGCCGCGCCTGGGGCGAGCTAGATCCGCACAACCACCGCAACGGCGAGATCACCGACCTATCCGCAGCGGCGAAGGCCGCTGGCGGCAAGGCGCCGTACGTCGCGGCGTGGCGCATCCGCATGCCGTCCGGGACAAATCCCAACAGCGGCGTGATGTGGCACGACGTACCGAACCGCGGCGGCAACGTAGGCCTGCCGACCGATTCGTTCGCCGCGGGCGACATGCAGCTCCTCAGCGCTTGGCAGGGCGATAACGCGGGCGCGAACGCCACCTCTATTCCGGCCAACGCGGAATGCATACCCGGGCCTGGCGGTGTGTACACGCCGCCGTGCGCGGCGCCGGCCTTTCCGCATTACTACGTGGTGACGCCAGTACTGAAGGGAGTTACCGGCAGGATCGTCGGCCGGATCATCAATCGCAGCGGCATGAACGCCGCGCCGCTCAACGTGATGGGGAACCCGATCCCCTATTTCCCGGCAAACGTGAATGACAACTCGGGCGACACGCTGACCGAGCACCTGTACGAGGCGATCAACGCAAGCCAGATCACCGTCGGCAACGTAATCCCGAGCACGGACTGGAAGTACTGCGGTGGCGGCACGTTCGCGGCGCCGACCCCCGTGACGACGCTGCCCGTGCAGGTGTGCATGAAGAACGGCTTCGACGCCAGCAAGCTCTACCAGCTCGCGTATACCGTGAAAGATCCGTACGTGCTCGGCGCCGGCACTGCCGCGTTCCGCGACGTGCAATCGTTCTTCCGCTACGAGGCGAAGGACGACTTCGGCAACGCCAACCCGGTCGCCGGCAAGGTGAAGTGGGCGATCATCCGGGGCGTGTCGCAGTCGGGCAACTTCACGAGGCACTACATCCACCTCGGGATGAACGAGGACGAGCGGGGCCGAATCGTGCACGACGGCGCCTGGCCGCTTATCGCCGGACGCCGCGTCGCGAACAACTCGCGCTGGGGACAGCCCGACGGCGTGCTCGAGCTCTACCAGATGGGCAGCGAAGGCCCGCAGTGGTGGCACCGCTGGCCGGATCGCGTGCGCGACCTGCCGACGCGCGGCATCCTCGACCGCTGCCAGGATTCGCATACCTGCCCGAAGATCGTCGAGACGTTCGGCGGCGCGGAAGTGTTCGCGCTGAAGATGACGACGTCCTGGGTCGGCACCTCGGCCGACCACGACATCCCGCTGCCGAAGAACGTGCGCCGCTATTACCTGCCGAGCTCCACGCACGGCGGCGGCAATGGCGCGACGACGCAGAACCCGGAAGCCGCCGGCGCGGTGAACTGCCCCGGAAACAACTGGGGCAAAGGCACGCTAAGAGCGAACCCGGTCCCATCCACGGGTCTCGTCAACCGCATGCGAGTCGCGCTGCGCGACTGGGTCATGAACGGCACCGAGCCGCCGCCGAGCCAATGGCCGACGCTCAAGCCCCTGCACAACGGCCAGGTCGCGGACGACGACGATGACGACGACCACGATGGCGACCACGAGGGCGACCATCACGGCAAGGGCCACGACAAGAAGCATGATCGTTGGCAGCCGACCCTCGTCGATGCGACGAAGGCGGCGATGGGCTTCCCGAGCGGCGTGCCGGGCATCCCGGACTCGATCTTCCGGCCCGAGAACTTCATCTTCCCGGTGTTCGACTATAACTGGGGCCCGGACTACGATCACAGCGAGGCGAATGGCGTGCCGACCAACGCGCCGCCGCCGATCCGCCACGTGATCAAAATGCTCGTGCCGCGGGTCAATGCCGATGGCAACGAGCTCGGCGGTGTTCCCACGGTGCAGGTCATGGCGCCGCTCGGCACCTATCTCGGCTGGAATATCACCGCCGGATCCGGCGATGTCGGTTACGACGGCCGGCCTTTCCACGCCGGCCAGGTGTGCAACTATGTCGGCGGGATGGTGCCGTTCTTCAAGACCAAGGCGGAGCGGATCGCCGCGGGCGATCCACGCCTCTCCCTGGAAGAACGCTACGGCACGCATGACGGGTATGTCGCTGCGGTCACCGCAGCTGCGAACAGCGCCTATGCACAGGGCTATCTGCTCGCCGCCGACCGCGACGCGCTCATCGCGCAGGCGGTCGCAAGCGATGTCCTGAAATAGAACAGCCACGAAGACGAAGCAAACCGACGCCCGGCCCTGCCGGGCGTCTTTTTTTCCGGAATAGGAATAGCGCGGCCCGGATCCTGTTCGCGCTCGTTGGGAGGAAAGAAGGCAGCCCAACAAGCCTCGCCATCGTCCGTTCCCTCAACGACAAAAGGAGTGAGCGACATGACCAGGGTTCCCATGTTCTCCGCAGTGCTTCTCGCTTCAGCGCTCGCCGCCCCCGCCGGCGCCGAGGAGGTCCGCGCCCGGCTTACCGGCTACCAGGAGGTGCCGTCGGTGTCGACGCCCGCGAGCGGCGAGTTCAAGGCAAAGATCAGCCGCGACGACGGCATGATCGAGTACGAGCTGAGCTTCAGCAATCTGGTCGGCACGGTGCAGCAATCGCACATCCACATCGCGCAACGCGGCGTGAATGGCAGCATCGTGATCTGGCTCTGCCAGACGACCACCACGCCGGCACCCACCGCGGTCGCAGGGCTGACGCCCTTCTGCCCGCAGTCGGGGACAGTCACAGGGACGATCACGGCCGCCAACGTGATCGCCGCGAGCACCGCGAGCCAGCAGATTGTGGCCGGCGAGCTCGCCGAGGTGATCGCGGCGATTCGAGCCGGCGTCGCCTATGCGAACGTGCACGCCACGCCGCTCAACCCCGGCGGCGAGATTCGCGGCCAGCTCCGTGCCTCGCGGCGCGAGCACGGAGAACACGACTAGCCGCATCTCCTTTCGACTCCCCTCGGGCGGCGCAAGCCGCCCTTTTTTGCGCTCATTCATTCGCAGCGCTTCTCAATCCATAGCGAAGCATCATGAATCGAACGGCGCGCCGCTGCTAGCGTTCGCTCTTCGCGATCGAGGGGGAGATCATGTTTCGCGTAGCGCTTATCGCCGCTGCCTTTGCAACACCGGCCGTGGCTGCCATGCCGTGCGCAAACCTCACCACGCTCGACCTGCCCGACACGGTGATCACCTCGGCCGTCGAAGTGCCCGCGGGCGCGGCTCCATACGGCAACACGGGACCTACGTGCTCGTCGGACAAGGCCGCGCCGCAGCTCCCGGCCTTCTGCCGCGTGCAGGCAACGGTCGCGCCGCAGATCAACATCGAGGTGTGGCTGCCGCTCGCGGGCTGGAACGGCAAGTTCCAGGGCCTGGGCAACCACGGCTTCGCGGGCAATATCGAGTTCTCGGACATGGGTCCCGAGCTCGTGAAGGGTTATGCCGTTGCCGGGACCGATACCGGGCATCAGGGAAGCGGCACGGCGTGGATGCAGAACCACCAGCAGATCGTCGACTACGGCTCGCGCGGCATCCACGAGATGACGGTGAACGCGAAGGCGATCGTCAAGGCGTTCTACGGCAAGGCGGCCAAATATTCGTACTTCAACGGCTGCTCGACCGGCGGAAAAGAAGGCTTGATGGAGGCGCAGCGCTATCCCGCGGACTACGACGGCATCAACGTCGGCGGCTCGGCGAACTTCGATCAGATCGGCAACCGCATGCAGTACGTGTGGAACGGCCAGGTCACGTTCGGCAGCGGCACGCCGCTCGCGGGCGTGTTAGAGCCCGGCACACTCTGGCTCATCAACCAGGCAGCACTAGCAGCGTGCGACAAGCTGGACGGCGTAGTGGACGGCGTGATCGACGATCCGCGCGCCTGCCCGTTCCAGCCCGCTAGCCTCCTTTGCAAGGCGGGAGAAACGACCGGCTGTCTGACGCAAGCGCAGGTCACGGCGCTCGAGAATGTCTATCAGGGGCCGCGCAACCCGCGCACCGGCGAAGAGATCTACCCCGGGCTGCCGCGCGGCGGCGAGCTCGGATGGAATGGCCACACCAACGGATCGAACATCTTTTCAACCGCGGACCAGTTCTTCAAGTTCATGGTCTACAACAACCCCTCCTGGGACTTCCGCACCTTCGACTTCGACAGCGACGTCGCCTACACCAAGAACAACTTCTCGGCGCTCATCGACGCAGTGGATCCGGACCTCTCGGGTTTCCGCAAGGCCGGCGGGAAGCTGCTGTTCACGCACGCCTGGAGCAGCACCGTGCACACCGGCACGCGCAGCCTCGAGTATTACGACCAGGTCGCCCGCCGCATGCATGGCCGCGACGACGACGATGACAAAGGCGACATCTACGGCAAGACGCGCGAGTTCTTCCGCCTTTTCATGGCGCCGAGCGCGAGCGGCAGCAAGGGCCCGAGCACGCTCGACTCCATGCCCTACCTCGAGCAATGGGTAGAGCACGGTGTCCCGCCGCAGCGCCTGATCGCGGTCCACAAGACCGCCGGCGTCGTGGATCGCACGCGCCCGCTCTGTGCGTATCCGGAGCACGCCGTCTACAAGGGCAGCGGCAGCATCGACGCCGCGGAGAACTTCGTATGCCGCCGGCCGCACCGGGAACACGACGACGACCACGAACATGGCGACGACTGAGAGGCGTCTTTCGCTTGCATTCATATCCAGCGCTTCTCAACTGGCGGAAGTTGATCGCGAACGCTCATCAATCGCCGTGGCCGGCACTGCTAGAGTCGCCTGCGTGAAATCCCGTTGGTTGCTTGCCGCCGCCCTGGTCGGCGCGGCGGTGGCGCTTTCCGCTTTCGCGCACGACCGGGACGACGAGCCGTTCGTCGCCTCGTGGGCGGTCGGCCATATCCAGCCGCTCGCGGCAAACGTCGTCACCTACAGCAACCAGACGGTGCGCGAGATCGTGCGCACCAGCGTCGGCGGCAACAGCGTTCGCGTGCGCATCGCCAACACCTTCGGCGCCGACACGCTGGTCATCGGCGAGGCGCACATCGCGCTCAGCGGCTCAGGGTCGAAGATCGTTCCGGGAAGCGACCGCATCCTCACGTTCGGCGGCGCGACCTCGGTCAAGGTGACGGCCGGCGCGCCGGCGCTGAGCGACCCGGTTGCGCTCGACGTGAAGCCGCTGACCGACGTGGCGGTCAGCCTCTATCTGCCGAACGCGACGCAGCTCGAGACGACGACCTTCATCCAGGGGTCGAGCTTCGTCTCGCTCTCGTCGGGTAACTTCACCGGCGCAACCGACCTGCCTTCCGCTTCGCCGCTTGCCGCATGGCCATTCGTGTCGGGCGTGAACGTGAGCGCATCGAAGAACGGCGCCTCGATCGTCGCGCTCGCCGATTCGGCGACGCTCACGTCGCAGTGGCCGCGCTTCCTCGGCGAGCGGCTGCAAGGCCGGCACGAGACCGATCACCTCGGCGTGGTGAGCACGGCCATCGCCGGCAACCGGCTGCTGCACAACAGCGCGAGCCCGCAGGGCACGGCGTCACCCAATCCGCAGTGGGGTGAGAGCCTGCTCACGCGCTTCGATCGCGACGTGCTCGGCCAGGCCGGCGTGCAGCACATGATCGTGTTCATCGGGCTGAACGACATCGCCGGCCCGGGCGGCTTCTTTCCGCCGGCGGAAGCCGTCTCGTTCGCCGACCTGGTCTCGGGGTTCCGCCAGCTCATCGCCCGCGCTCGGGAGAAGGGCCTGACGATCCAGGCTTGCACGCTGCCGCCGCTCGAAGGCAACACCAGCCTGCCCGGCTTCGACGCGCCGGCCAATGAGGCGCGGCGCCAGGAGCTCAACCAATGGCTCCGCACAAGCGGCGAATTCGACGCGGTGATCGACGTCGACCGCGTGCTGCGCGACCCGGCCCATCCTACCCGGCTGCTGCCCGCGTACGACAGCGGCGATCACCTGCATCCCAATACCGACGGCGGCCGCGCCATCGCCAACGCCATCGACCTGCGCATCTTCACGAGGCCGCGATGAGGTGAACGATTGAGGACCGCCACTGCCTTCGCGCGCCCTCCCAAAGAAGGTCCTCTGTTCTAGCGCAAGGCGGTCGCAACTGCGCTCGCGGCGCGCGCCCTCCCGATAGCGCTCGCCACGCCGCGCAGCCTCAACCCAGGGCGGCCTCCGTGCCGCCCTTTTTTTGCGCCGCGCGCGCTGCTACATTCGAAGAGCTTCAATAATCAGAGGAGGAGTTTCATGAGCATCCGAAGCCGTCTTCCCAGGCTCGTCCCCGCCGTGGCCGCGCTCTCCGCGGCGCTTGCGCTACCCGCGAGTGCGAAAGCCGGGATTCTTTGTCAGGACCTGCCCGCCGTGTACAGCGCGCCGAACGTCGTGCTTACTTCCGCGACGATAGTGCCGGCCGTTCCAGGCGCGAGCCCCGAGTATTGCGATGTACGCGGCACGATCAACGGCCACATCAAGTTCGCGGTGTTCCTGCCGAGCGACTGGAATGAGCGCTTCCAAATGGTCGGCAACGGCGGCAAGGCCGGGACGATCAGCCTGAGCGACATGCGTACCGCGGTCGCGGGACGCTTCGCGACCGCCTCTACCGATACGGGACACGATGCCAACAGCCCTACCGAAGGCGGCTCGCGCTTCGGCAACGACGCGCTGTTCGGCAAGGAGCGCGAGATCGACTTCGGCTGGCGAGCGGTGCATCTCACCGCGGTGACCGCGAAGGACATCGTCGCCGCGTACTACCCGAAGCGCCTGCGCTACTCGTATTGGAACGGCTGCTCGACCGGCGGCCGCCAGGGGCTCATGGAAGCGCAGCGCTTTCCGAACGACTTCGACGGCTACGCCATCGGCGCACCCGTGTACTTCTACACCCGCCAGCAGATGAGCGCGCCCGCCTACCTGCGGCCGCTCTACCGGCACATTCCGCCGGCGAGCCCGGCCGACGGGCCGGTGCTCTCGGCCGCGAAACGCGACATGGTTGGCGCCGCTGTATACGCACGCTGCGACGCGCTCGACGGCGTCACCGACGGGCAGCTGCGCAATCCGCTCAAGTGCGACTTCGATCCGGCGCGCGACATTCCCGCCTGCCCGGTCGGCACGAACGGACCGAGTTGCCTCACGCCGAGCGAGCTCAGCGCGCTCCAGCAGATCTACGCCGGCCACGAGCCGTTCGTCCCGGCCGAACCGAAAGGCTCCGAGAACATCCCGGGCGGTTGGAGCTCGTGGCTGCTACCCAATTCGCCGACCGGCACGCCGCTCCTGCACGCCGTCATCGCGGACGCCTTCGAGTGGCTGATGTTCAAGCCCGACCGGCCCGGATTCGATTACCTCACCCAGTTCGACTGGAGCACCGACCCCTACGAGATGAAGGAGGCGGAGCGGATCTTCAACGCGACGGACCCCGACCTGCGCGCGCTCCTGCACAAAGGGCGCAAGATCGTCATGTATCACGGCTTCAGCGATCCCGGCGCGAACCCGCTGCGCACCCTCCGTTATCGTCAGGCGGTCATCGACTTCCTCGCCGCGCAGCCCGGCGTCGCCGATGCCGAGGCAGCTATTGATGGTTTCCTGCGCCTTTACATGGTGCCGGGCATGGCGCATTGCGGCGGCGGCACGGGACATACCAATGTCGACTGGATGACGCCGCTCGAGCACTGGGTCGAGGACGGCATCGCGCCCGAAGCGATCATCGGTACCAGGCCGGGCACGAGCAGCACGCGGCCGCATTGCCCCTATCCGCAGGAAGCGGTCTACCAGGGCGGCGACGTGAACCAGGCGGCGAGCTTCGCCTGCACGAAGCTCGACTAGCGCGCAGCGCGTTGCCGCTCAGCCCAGGGCGGCCTCCGTGCCGCCCTTTTTTTGCGCCTTGCGCGGCGGCGCCGTGCCGGAGGCGGCATCGGGCGCCAGGATCTCGCCCGCGACCTTGCGCAGTAGCGCCAGCGCCTGCTGGGCAAGCGGTGTCGTCGGGCGCTGCGCGGAGACGATGAGCGAGATCGGGATGAGCAGGCGCGGCCGTACGACGGGGCGCACCACGAATTGCTCTTGCCCATCGTACGAGCGCAGCGAAGTGGGCGGCAGCAGCGAATAGCCGTAGCTCTCGCGCACCGCGTCGAGCACGGAGGCAATGCTGTCGAGCTCGAGGGCGATGGTGGGTTTCAGGCCGAGGTGGCTGAGCTGGATCTCGATCAGCATGCGGTTGGCGTTCGGCCGGGTCGGGATGATGAGCGGAAAGCGCGGCACGTCGCGCAGCCGGACCTCCTTGGCGCGCAGCCGCGTGCCGGGCGGCGCGACGAGGAACAGCGCTTCCTCGAGAAGCGGCACGATCTCGAGGGCCGGCGAGGGCTGCGCATTGAAGACGAGGCCGATGTCGGCGCGCCCGGTGCTCACCCATTCGGTGACGTAGGTCGACAGGCCTTCCATCATTCCCACTTCGGCGCCGGGGAATTGGCTGCGGAAGCTCTTCAGCCACGGCAGCGTGAAGAGGCGCGCGATGGTGGGCGGCACGCCGATCACGAGGCGCCCCGCCGGCGCGCCGCGCAGCGCGTCGAGCTCCTCGCGCGTGCGGTTCACCTGCATGAGGATGCCGCGCGCGTGCTGCAGCAGGCGCTTGCCGGCCTCGGTCGGCGTCACGCCGCGGCCGTTGCGATGCAGGAGCGGCTGCTTCAGCTCCACCTCGAGATGGCGCACGCGCGCGCTGAGCGCCGACTGCGCGACCGACAGCAGCGTCGCGGCGCGGCTGAAGCTGCCGAGCTCCGCGACGTGGACGAAGTAGTCGAGCTGCCTCAGGTCCACGAGGCCCTCCTCCCGCCGACATGGTATCGCGAAACGCGCTAGCAGCTATTCCGCTATCTGCATTTCCTTAAGTCGCCAAATAGCGAACAATCGCGCGGTACGGCCCTGGAGGGGGAGAGAAATGCGACGGGACGTAGTTCATGACGCGCTGCAGTCGCGGCCACTACGCAATGGTCGCTCCACGCCTCAGCGCAATCTTACGCACCCGGTCGTCGCCCGCGCTCGCGCAGCTCTGCTCGTGCGACAGGAGCAGCCGGCCAGAGATCCCACGCGGCTCATCGACGATGCGCGCGCCTTTGCGCTGAGCCTGCCTACGCCGGTACGGCTCCAGGTATGCGTGTCGCTCGATCGCACGCAGTGCTTCACCTACGCGTGGATGGAGCCTGCCGCGCTCGCCGCCATTGCGCCGGGCGAGCTGCAGGTCGTACGGCTGCAGCCGCTGGCCGAATGGCAGTGCGCCTCGGCGCAGGAGGAAGCGCCGTACCACTACGTGGTCGCCACGGACGTCGATCCGCAGGACGAGACGGAATTCAACCGCTGGTACGACACCGAGCACATGCCCGGCCTCGCCGGCGTCGCCGGCGCCGTGCACTGCGCGCGCCTGCGCAGCGCCGACGGCGCGCCGCGCTACCACGCGTGCTACGACGTCACGTCGCCCGACGTCCTCGATTCGTGCGAGTGGCTTGCCGCACGCCACACCGCCTGGTCGACGCGCGTGCGCCCGCACTTCCGCAA
>CAYZFN010000086.1:0-10405 GCA_964477695.1 uncultured Enterobacteriaceae bacterium
GAGTACCTCGAGTCGGTGGGGGATCCCGCGACCAATCTGCCGATCGGCAGGACCCGGGAAAATCTAAAAGCGGCGGTGGCGGGCGAGACGCACGAGTACACGGACATGTACCCGGGCATGGCGAAGCAGGCGCGCGACGAGGGCTTCGGCGAGATCGCCGACTGGTTCGAGACGCTCGCCAAGGCCGAGCGCAGCCACGCCAACCGCTTCCAGAAGGCCCTGGACGTCCTTTCCGACTGATGAGAGAAGGCTCGCTCGAGGCGCCGACCCGGCATCCGCTCGACTGGCAGGGCGCCGACTTCTGGGACCCGCAGAAGGCCGAGAAGGAGCTCGAGCGGATCTTCGAGATCTGCCACGGCTGCCGGCGCTGCGTCAGCCTGTGCACGACCTTCCCGACGCTGTTCGACCTGGTCGACAACTCTTCCACCATGGAGGTCGACGGGGTATCGAAAGGCGACTACGGGAAGGTGGTCGACCAGTGCTACCTGTGCGACCTCTGCTACATGACGAAATGTCCGTACGTTCCGCCGCATCCCTGGAACGTCGACTTCCCGCACGTCATGCTGCGCGCCAAGGCGATCAAGTTCCGCAAAGGCCTAAAGTTCCGTGACCGCCTGCTCTCCTCCACCGATGCGATGGGCAAGCTCGCGGCAATCCCGGTGGTCGCGCAGACGGTCAACGCGGTGAATCGCTTCAAGCCGGCTCGCGCGGCCATGCAGGCGATGCTCGGCGTGCACAAGGATCGCGAGCTGCCGCCGTACGCGCCTCGCAAATTCCGCTCGGCGGCCAAGCGTCCGGCCGAGTTTCCGGTCAGGGCTGGCAAGAATACGCCGGGCAAGGTGGCCATCTTCGCCACCTGCTACGCGAACTACAACGAGCCGCAGATGGGCCACGACCTCGTCGCGCTGCTCGAGCACAACGAGATACCGTGGACGCTCGTGGAGAGCGAGGTGTGCTGCGGCATGCCGAAGCTCGAGCTGGGCGACCTCGAGGGGGTCGCCTCCCTGAAGCAGAAGAACGTTCCTGTGCTGGCGAAATATGCGCGCGCGGGCTACGCGATCCTTGCGCCCGTCCCTTCCTGCGCGCTGATGTTCAAGCAGGAGATCCCGCTCATGTACCCCGAGGACGCGGAAGCGGCGGCGGTGCGCGACGCGATGTTCGATCCGTTCGAGTATCTCGTGCTGCGCAGGAAGGACGGCCTGCTCAAGACCGACTTCAAGCAGAAGCTGGGCAAGGTCTCGTACCACATCCCCTGCCATTCGCGCGTGCAGAACATGGGGCAGAAGACGCGCGAGGCGCTCGAGATGGTGCCCGGCACCGAGGTCAACGTGGTCGAGCGCTGCTCCGGGCACGACGGCACGTGGGGAGTGAAGGAAGAGTATTTCGAGAACTCGATGAAGATCGGCCGGCCGGTCTTCCGGCAGATGGCGCAGGCCGCCCCCGACTACGTTAGCTCGGACTGCCCGATCGCAGCGCGCCAGATCATGCAGGGCATGGGGGATGGGGCCGGCAAAGCGGTCAAGGCCCATCCGCTCACGCTTCTGCGCAAGGCGTACGGCCTATAGAAAAACGTGGTCTGTCCCTGTTTTTCGCGGTGGTGCTCGCCGGCTGCGCGCACACGTCGGCGAATGGCTTCTCGTTCGGCCTGCTCGGCGATACGCCGTACAGCTCCAGGGAGGTGGAGCGGCTCGATCGGCTGATCGAGGACATCAATACCGAGCGGCTCGATCTCGTCGTGCATCTCGGCGATATCGGCGCCGGACGCCGGGCCTGCAGCGACGCCTGGCTGGACGCGCGCAAGGCGCAGTTCGGCCGCATCCGCCATCCGGTGGTGCTCGTGCCGGGCGACAACGAGTGGACCGACTGCCCCGACCAGGCCGAGCGCCTAGCCGCGTGGCGCAAGCGCTTCTGCGGCGCGCCGTTCCCGGCAGAGGTGCAACCGGGCGAATACTGCGAGCACCGGCGCTGGGAAGCCGGCGGCCTGCTTTTCGTGGCACTCAATGTGCCGGGCAGCAACAACAACCGGCGCGATGCCGACGAGCGCGCGCGCCGCATGCGTGCCGTCTTCGGCTGGCTGGACGACTCGGCTCGGCTCTCAGCGCAGCGCAACCTCACGCTGGTCGTGCTGATGCAGGCCGATCCCTTCGTGGCGCTGCCCGTGGACAACTACGCGACGCTGCGCCAGGCGATGAAGCGCCTGGGCGAGACGATGCCCGGGCGCGTGGTGCTGGCGCACGGCGACACGCACACGTGGCAGGACAACGAGCCCTGGCCCGGCGTGCATCGCATCGAGGTATGGGGCTCGCCCATAGTGAGCTGGCTGCGCGGCGAGGTCGAGGGCGGCGAGGTGCGCTTCAGCGCACCACACTATCGATAGTCACCGTGATGCCGCGCGCGTCGTTGGCGACCGGCGCGCTCGCGCCCTGCAGATCGCCCGATTGCGGGGTCGCGGTTCCGCTGCGCGAGATGCGCGCGGTGACCACGATCCTGGGAAATGCGGACACCGCCAGCCCCTGCGCCATCGCCATCGAGTCGTCGAGGTGGAATTGCAGCGGCAGGTCTCGGGCCTTGGCCCGCTGTACCGCGAGCGGCATGGGCGGGCCTTCGGATGCGCGCGCGAAAACGAACAGCGTATCGTCGGGCTGCACCTGCGCCTTGAGCGCGGGCGCGAGCTGAACCACGCCGCGCAC
This sequence comes from uncultured Enterobacteriaceae bacterium, assembly GCA_964477695.1. Classification (GTDB taxonomy): domain Bacteria; phylum Pseudomonadota; class Gammaproteobacteria; order Burkholderiales; family SG8-39; genus SCGC-AG-212-J23. The sequence continues at coordinate 2,691 of CAYZFN010000086.1, forward strand.
GCCGCCCGCCGCTTTCGGCGGCGACTTTTGCTGCGCTTTCGCAGGAGCGCCGATGCCGGCCAGCGTCCTCGCCTCCTCGACGTTCTGCGCGATCGCGCGCGCGTCGTCCGAGCCCTCCGGGACGAGCGGCAGCATGCGGCCCCAGATCTGCGCCGCCTTGGCGTAGTCCTTGCGCTCGTACGCGGCGGTTCCCGCAAGCGCCAGCGCCTTGAGGTTGTGCGGGTCGATCGCGAGCGCCCGCTCGACCAGCCGCTCGGGCTCGCCCTGCAGGCTCTGGCCATGCACCATCGCGAGCGCGTCGGCGAAATCGGCCAGCAGCTCCGAATCGCGCGGCGCCCGCTGCGCCGCCTTGGCATACGCCTCGACCGCCTGCGGATAGCGGCCGAGCACCGTGTAGGAGCGGCCGAGCATTTTCCAGCCCTCGGCGTCCTCGGGGTGCTCGCGCATCTTCGCCGCGAGGCGCGCCACCATGCCCTCGATCTGCGCGGCGTCGGGGATCTCCTTCTCGGGGCTCATGGCCTCCGGCGTGCCGGTCGCGAAGTACACCGCCACCGCGAGCAGCGGCACCGCGACGCCGACGACGATCAGGCTCGCCCGCCCGGGGCGCGCCGCGAGCGCCGCTTCGCCGGCCGATACGTCCTCCAGAAGCCGCGCCTCGATCTCCATGCGCGCGCGCTCGTAGTCCTCGCGCGCAAGCTTGCCGGCGGCGAGATCCGCATCGAGGCTGCGCAGCTGGTCCTTGTAGATGGCGATGTTGGCTTCGCGGCGCGAGACGCCACGGAACTTGCGCGCGAAAAGCGGGCGCAGCACGAAACCGAGCGCTACCACCGCGAGCACCGCCGCGGCGATGGCGAAGCCGATCATTCGAGGAGCTTCGCGGCGCGCGCCCGCTCGTCGGGCGAGAGCTCGGGCTCGGCGACGCGGCGGCGGCGGACGAAGCGCACGAGCAGGAACGCGCCGAAAGCCACGAACAGGAACGGACCGGTCCAGAGCAGCACGGTGCTGCCCTTGAGCGGCGGGCGATAGAGCACGAAGTCGCCGTAGCGCGCGACGAGGTAATCGACCACGTCGCGCTCCGACTTGCCGGCCGCCAGCTGCTCGCGGATCTGATCGCGCAGGTCCTGCGCGAGCGGCGCGTTCGAGTCGGCGAGCGTCTGGTTCTGGCAGACGAGGCAGCGCAGGTCGTGTGCGAGGTTCATGACGCGCCGGTCGAGGTCCGGTTCATCGGCCCTGCCGAGCGCCGTGACAAGGATGATCGCGAGGAACAGCGCGAGCCTAGCGGCCACCGGCGAGCTCCTTCAGCAACGGCTCGATCTTGCCCTGCACCACCTCGGGGCTGAGCGGGCCGATGTGCTTGTAGCGGATGATGCCCTGGCGGTCGATCACGTAGGTCTCCGGTACGCCGTAGACGCCGTAGTCGATGCCGATGCGGCCGTTGGCGTCGAACGCGACCACCTGGAACGGATTGCCGTTGCGCTTGAGCCAGGGCAGCGCGTCCTCGCGCGTGTCCTTGTAGTTCAGGCCGACGATCGGCGCAATGCCGGAGCGCGCCATCTGGCTCACCACCGGATGCTCGACCAGGCACGGCGGGCACCACGAGGCCCAGACGTTGAGCACCCACACCCTGCCGAGCATGGTCTTCTCGGAGAAACGCTTGTCCGGCTCGGTGAGCAGCGGCAGGTCGAACGCCGGCGCCGGCTTGCCGATGAGCGGCGAAGGCACTTCGTGCGGGTCGTTCTGCAGGCCGATCGCGAGCAAGGCGACGAGCGCGACGAACACGCCGATCGTCCAGTACAGCTTCTTCAAGCCTTGGCTCCGACGGGCGCGATGCCCGCGGCAGCGGGCGTGGCGACGCGATAGCGCCGATCGCTCGCGGCGAGGAAGCCGCCGATCGCCATGATCACGCAGCCGCCCCAGATCCAGTCGACGAACGGCTTGTGCTGCACCTTGACCAGCCAGCCGCCGTCGTCGAGCTGATCGCCGAGCGACACGTACAGGTCGCGCGTCAGCCCGGGCTGGATCGCCGCCTCGGTCATCGGCTGGCGCTGCACCGTGTACACCCGCTTCTCGGGATAGAGCACGGTGACCGGCTTGTCGCCGCGCGTGACCGAGATCCTGGCGCGCGCGGCGAGGTAGTTCGGGCCCTGCACGTCCCGCACGTCGTCGAGACGGAAGCTGTAGCCGGCCAGCGCGATCGAGTCGCCGGGATGCATGCGCGCGTCCTTGTCGCTGTCGTAGCTCTTGACGAGCGTCACGCCGACCACGAACACGGCGATGCCGATGTGCGCGACGACCATGCCGTAGTGCGCGCGCGGATGCTTCCAGCTTTTGCGCAGCGTGAGAGCCGCGGTGAGCACGATCCAGATCGCCAGCGCGAGCGCGAAGCCGGTGAGCGCCTTCCACTGTCCGAAGGCGAACGGCAGGATGATGCCGAGCGCGAGGCTGACGGCGAGCGCCCAGCGCAGCAGCACCGCCAGCTCGGGCAGGCTCTGGCGCTTCCAGCGCGCGAGCGGACCGACGCCCATGAGAAAGAGCGCCGGCGCCATGAGCGGCACGAACACGGCCTCGAAATACGGCGGGCCGACCGAGATCTTGCCCGCGCCGAGCGCGTCGATGGCGAGCGGATAGAGCGTGCCGAGGAAAACGGTCGCCGCGGCGGCGGTGAGCAGAACGTTGTTCGCGAGCAGGAGCGATTCGCGCGAGACCGGCGCGAAAGCGCCGCCCAGCCCGACGCGCGAGGTGCGCCAGGCGTAGAGCACCAGCGCGCCGCCGATCATCACCGTGAAGAGCCCGAGGATGAAGATGCCGCGCCGCGGGTCCACGGCGAAAGCATGCACGGAGGTGAGCACGCCCGAGCGGACGAGGAACGTGCCGAGCAGCGAAAGGCCGAAGGCGATGATGGCGAGCAGCACCGTCCAGCTCTTGAAGCTGCCGCGCTTCTCGGTCACCGCGAGCGAATGGATGAGCGCCGTGCCGACGAGCCATGGCATGAAGGAGGCGTTCTCGACCGGGTCCCAGAACCACCAGCCGCCCCAGCCGAGCTCGTAGTAGGCCCAGCCGGAGCCGAGGCAGATGCCGAGCGTGAGGAACATCCACGCGACCGTGGTCCAGGGGCGCGACCAGCGCGCCCAGGCCGCGTCGAGCCGCCCGGAAAGGAGCGCGGCGACCGCGAAGGCATAGGCGACCGAGAACCCGACATAGCCCATGTACAGCATCGGCGGGTGAAGCACCATGCCGGGGTCCTGGAGCAGCGGGTTGAGGTCGTTGCCGTCCGCCGCGGGCGGGAACTGCCGGGCGAAGGGATTGGACGTGAAGAGCATGAACGCCAGGAACCCCGCGCTCACCACGCCCATCGCGCCGATCACGCGCGCCGCCATGTCCTCGGGCAGGTGGCGGCTGAAGACGCTCACCGCGGTCATCCAGACGCCGAGCATCAGCGTCCAGAGCAGCAGCGACCCTTCGTGCCCGCCCCACACGCCGGCGATGCGGTAGTGGAGCGGCAGCGCGCTGTTGGAATGCTCGGCTACGTAGGCGACCGAGAAATCGTTGTTCACGAAAGCGTAGGTCAGGCAGCCGAAGGCAAAGGCAACGAGCAGCGCCTGCGCCTGGGCGGCCGGACGCGCGAGCGCCATCCACGTGAGGTTGCCCTTCGCCGCGCCGACGATGGGGAAGAACGCCTGCACGAGCGCAAGCGCGAGCGCAAGCGCGAGAGCGAACTGGCCGAGCTCGGGAATCATGGAGTCCTCATGGCATCTTCAGCGTCTTTTGCGCCTTCTGCGCCTGCTCGATGGCGTGCGCCGCATCGGGCGGCATGTAGTTCTCGTCGTGCTTGGCAAGCACCTCGCGCGCCTTGAACACGCCGTCGGGGCCGAGCTGCCCCTGCGCCACCACGCCCTTGCCTTCCTTGAAGAGGTCGGGCAGCTGGCCGCTATAGACGACCGGCAGCGTCTTCGCCGTGTCCGTGACCGCGAAGCGCACCTCCACGCCCTCGCGCTTCAGGCTGCCGGGCACCACCATCCCGCCGATGCGGAACGTGCGTCCGAGGGGCGCCTCGTGCGCGGCGACCTGCGAAGGCGTAAAGAAGAACACCAGGTTCTTGTTGAACGCGGTGAGCACGAGCGAGGTCGCGATGCCGAGCGCGACCAGGCCGAGCGCTATCCAGGCGATTCGCTTATGTCTGGGTTTCACGCTTTCTCTTCAGCAGCACGGCGACTTCGACGGCGAGCAGGACGAATGTGACGGCGTACGAGCCCCAGACATAGAAGGCGTAGCCGCCCATGGCGAAGAACTCCTTCACCGCTCTTCCTCGACGATCATCGCCCGCACGCGCGTGAGCGCCACGGCGATGCTGTACATCCAGAAGCCGAGCGCCATGAGGATCATCCCGGTAAACATGGTCGCCGCCATGCTCGGCGCCCGGGTGAAGCTCACCGAAGCGCCCTGGTGCAGCGTGTTCCACCACTGCACCGAGTAGTAGATGATCGGAATGTTGACCGCGCCGACGATGGCCAGCAGCGCGCCCGCGCGATCGGCGCGGCGCCGATCGTCGATCGACGCCTGCAGCGCCATGAAGCCGAAGTAGAGGAAGAGCAGGATCAGCTCGGAAGTCAGGCGCGCGTCCCAGACCCACCATGTGCCCCAGGTCGGCTTGCCCCACAGCGACCCCGTCCACAGGGCGATGAAGGTGAAAAGCGCGCCGGTGGGCGCCAGCGCGCGCGCCATCATCGCCGATAGCCGCGTGTTCATGGCCAGGCCCGTGGCGGCCCAAAAAGCCATGACGACATAGAGGAACATCGACATCCAGGCTGCGGGCACGTGGACGAAGATGATGCGGTAGGCCTCGCCCTGGGTGGCGTCGGTCGGCGCCACGAAGAGGCCCACGTAGAGGCCGGCGAGGCAAAAGACCGCCGCCAAAACCCCGCACAGGCGCGCGATCTTTCCCGCCAGCGGAAAGAAAGTCTGCGGCGAGGCATACCAGAACCACCTGATGCTTTGCTCGGTCACCCTTGGAATCTATATAACACGGCAGCGCCCCCGCGGCGCGGCCGTACGTCAGCCGCCATTCAGGCAAATGGGTTTTTCCCAGTATTTCGCCAAAGATCTGCGCGCGGTAGTTAGTGGATGCGGTTCGTAAATTCCACTAGAGGAGACGGGTCATGGGAATCAGAAAGCATGTGCTGTGCGTCGCCGCCGCCGGTCTCATGGCCGGCTCGGCGTTTGCTGCGACACCGGGCGAGTCCAGCTTCGGCGCCCTGCAGAATGTCGAAGCGCTGGCGTTATCGCAGCAGGAAATGCAGGCCATCGCCGGCCAGCTCAACGCGCTCGACATCGGGAACGAGCTGCTCGCCGCGGCCGCCACGGCGACGCACCCCCTGGTCAAGGCCGCACTGACCAGGCTCGGGAACTGGTATCTTGCCAATGCCGACTCGATTAACGCGCTGTACATGAAGTGGGGCATCTATACGGCTCCCAAGTAAACCGGCTTTCCTGCTGCTCCTGGCGTCGCTGCCAGTCGCCTCGCTGGCAGACGACGCCGTCACCTCTTTCAGTGTCGGCGGGGCGCGCCTCGAGACGCGCGTGACGTCGATGCGCGCGATGCGCGACGCGGGCGTGGTGAAGCAGAGCCGCGATTACTCGTGCGGCTCGGCGGCGCTCGCGACGCTCCTCACCTACGGCTTGAACGATCCGGTGCCCGAGGACGCCATCCTGCGCACCATCATCACGCCGCTCTCCGCCGAGGAGCTGGTCGAGCTGCAGAAGCGCGGCCTGTCGCTGCGCGACCTGCAGAAATATGCCAATGGCCGCGGCTACAAGGCGCAAGGCTTCCGCATCCGCGCCGACCAGATCGCGAAAGTGAGCCGCCCGGTGATCGTCTTCGTGAAGCCCGGCGGCTACGAGCATTTCGCGGTGCTCAAGGGCATACGCGGCGACCGGGCGTTCCTCGCCGACCCCTCGCTCGGCAACGTGCGCCTGCCGCTCTACCGGTTCTTCGAAATGTGGGCCGACGCGTCCGGCAACGGGATCGTCTTCGCCGTCGAGCGCGCGGACGGCGCCTGGCCGCCGAGCTATGCTCTGCAGTTCGTGGCAGGGGATACGCAGGAGCTGACCACCCGGCAGCTGATGAACGTCGGGGCGCCCTATCGCGCGCCTCTGCCAGCGAACTAGAAAAAGGGGGGGACTGTCGTGCGCGCCATTCTGCAGGGGATCCTTTGTGCCTCCGTTCTGACGATCTGCGCGCACGCCTACGCGCGGGACGTCATGACCCTCGATGAGGCGGCGCGCTTCCTGCGCCTGCCTGCAGACAGGGTGCTCGAGCTCGCGCGCGAGGGCCGCATTCCGGCACGCCAGGTCGGCGCCGACTGGCGCTTCAGCAAGCCGGCCTTGAGCGAATGGCTGCGCGGCGACGTGGGCGCGCTGCGCGGCCGCGGGGTGGCGCCAGGCGCCGGGGGAGCTGCCGCGGCACAAGCGCAGCCCAACCCGCCCACGGTCGGCGAAAAGCGCGAGACGCCGACCGCCGAAGAGGTTGCGCTAAGGGAACAGGGCGCGCTCCTGAAGGGCGGCGCAAAAAGCGTCGAGCTGGGGGTTTTCTACGCACACAGCGAAAGCGAGACCTTTCCCGTGCAGCGCAGCGAAAATCGCGCGGCCGGCGTGGCGCTCACCGGCCGCTACGGGATAAAGAACGACCTGCAGGTGACGGCGCGCCTGCCCTGGATCTACCGCCACAGCAGCAGCGAGGCGGTTCTTCCCGGCCAGCCGGCGCAAACCGTTGCCACGACCGACCGCTACGCCGCGGACATGGCGCTCTCGCTCCTCGGCGTGGCGTTTCGCGAAGCCGTCGGCCGGCCCAATGTGCTGTGGACCCTCGACTCGGTGCTGCCGACCGGGCCCGGCGATCGCGGCCTCGGCGCGGGTCTCATCGTCTCGAAGAGCTACGACCCGGTGGTGCTCTTCGCGAGCGTGGGTTACCTCCACGGCTTCGAGGTCAGCGATACCGATTCGCAGCGCACGCTCGGCAAGCACAACTGGCGCTGGAGCCTCGGCTACACCTACGCGGTCAACGACAGCCTGGCGCTCAACAGTCTTTTCGCGGGCACCTACACGAGCGAGCACGCGTCGGCCGACACCCTGCCCGGACCGCGCGAGCGCAACCTGCTGCAGTTCGGAATGACGTGGCTGCTGCGCCGCGGCCTGTTCGTCGAGCCGGCGGTCGGCATCGGCGTCGGCGGCAGCGCGCCGGATTTCACCTTCTCGCTCAACATTCCCTACACCTTCTAGCCTCGGGCGGCCGCTGCGCCGTAGTGGGTCTCGATCTGGATGCCGAGCGACTTGAGCATCGGCGTCGGCAGCTCGCCGCCCGCGCAGACGAGCACGTCGTCGTTGCGCAGCATGCCCTTGCGGCCGCCCTGTTCGAGCTGCACGCCATCGGGGGTGATCTGCACGACGTTCGTCTCGAGGAGCTGGCGCACCTTCTGGCTCGCCGATAGGCGCTCGCGGTTCTTCGGCTTAATTCGATCGAACGCCTTGCCGCGATACGAAAGCGCCACTCGAGTGCCGGGCTCCTCGGCGAGCGTGAGCGCCGCCTCGATCGCGCTGTCGCCGCCGCCCACGACCAGCACGCGGCGCCCGCGATACTGCTCGGCGTCCAGCAGCCGGTAGACGACTTTCGGCAGCTCTTCGCCGGGCACGCCGAGCTTGCGCGGCGTGCCGCGGCGGCC
>CAYZFN010000087.1:0-40318 GCA_964477695.1 uncultured Enterobacteriaceae bacterium
CGTCGCGCCGGCATTGGCGAGCTGCACGCCCATCGCCGCGGGCAGGCCGAAGCCCATGGTGCCGAGGCCGCCCGAGTTGATCCAGCGGCGCGGCTTGTCGAACTTGTAGAACTGCGCCGCCCACATCTGGTGCTGGCCGACATCTGAAGTAACAAAGGCTTCGCCTCGGGTCACTTCGTACAACTTCTCGAGCACGAACTGCGGCTTGATGATCTTCGAGCTGCGGTCGTACTTCAGGCAGTTGCGCGCGCGCCATTCGCCGATCTGCTTCCACCACGCGTCGATGCCCGGCGCCTGCGCCTCCTTCAGGAGCTTGAGCAGATCCTCCAGCACGTCGGGGATGTTGCCGACGATCGGTACGTCGACCTTCACCCGCTTGGAGATCGACGAGGGATCGATGTCGATGTGGATGATCTTGCGCGGGTTCTGCGCGAAGTTGGCCGGGTCGCCGATCACCCGGTCGTCGAAGCGCGCGCCGATCGCGAGCAGCACGTCGCAGTGCTGCATCGCCAGGTTCGCCTCGTAGGTGCCGTGCATGCCGAGCATGCCGAGAAACTGCCGATCGGTGCCGGGATAGGCGCCGAGGCCCATCAGCGTGTGGGTGCAGGGAAAGCCCGTCAGCTTCACCAGCTCGCGCAGCGCGTTGGCGGCGTCCGACAGGATGACACCGCCGCCGGTATAGACGAGCGGCCGCTTCGCCTCGAGGATCAGCTGCACCGCCTTGCGGATTTGTCCGGCGTGGCCCTTGCGCACCGGGTTGTAGGAGCGCATGGCGATGGTGTCGGGATAGTGGAACTCGCACGGCGCCTGCGTCACGTCCTTCGGGATGTCGATCACCACCGGGCCGGGCCGTCCGGTGGTCGCGATATGGAACGCCTTCTTGAAAGCCGAGGCGAGATCGCGCACGTCCTTCACAAGCATGTTGTGCTTCACGACCGGCCGCGTGATGCCGACCGTGTCGCATTCCTGGAACGCGTCCAGGCCGATCGCCTTGGTTGGCACCTGGCCGGTGATCACCACCATCGGGATCGAGTCCATGTACGCGGTGGCGATGCCGGTCACCGCGTTGGTGACCCCGGGACCCGAGGTGACCAGGGCGACGCCGACTTTTTTCGACGATCGCGAATAGCCGTCAGCCGCGTGCACCGCGCCCTGCTCGTGGCGCACGAGCACGTGCTTCACCTTGTCCTGCTTGAAGAGCTCGTCGTAGATGAACAACACCGCGCCGCCCGGATAGCCAAAGACGTACTCCACGCCCTCTTCCTGCAGGCAGCGCACGACGATCTCGGCGCCCGAGAGCTCTTGCGTCTTGACTCGGTCCATGGCGTGAAAACCCTTAGAAACCATGATGGTAACATCGCGCGAACAAAACGCCCCGGCAGAGGGTCATCTGGCATCGCGAAGCGAGCTCTCGACATTCCTGGAGGGTGTCGAGCGGCGGGCATTCAAGCAGGCGGTCTTCGCCGTGCGCGACGAGCAGGCCGCGCTCGACATCGTGCAGGACGCGATGCTGCGGCTCGCCGAGAAGTACGGCAACCGGCCGGCAGGCGAGCTGCCGCTGCTCTTCCATCGCATCATGCAGAACGCCATCCGCGACTGGTACCGGCGGCAGAAGGTGCGCTCGCTCTGGACGACGCTCCTTTCGTCCCTCAGCCCCGGACGCGGCGAAGACGAAGAACAGGACCCTTTGGAAACCCTGGAGCCGCTCGAAGGGTCGAATGTCGAGGAGGCGCCCGGCAGCCGCCTGGAGCAAGCGCAAGTTCTTGAAATAATTGAGCAAGAACTTGCCAAGCTACCGGCGCGTCAACGCGAGGCGTTCATCATGCGTTACTGGGAGGAGCTGGACGTTGCCGAAACGGCGAGGGCCATGGGGTGCTCGGAGGGCAGTGTGAAAACGCACTGTTCCCGGGCCGCACATGCATTGGCCGCGGCGCTCAAGGCGCGCGGGGTCACGCTCTAGCCGGTTATGCCGTCCCAACAAGCCATGAACGAACAGCAATTCGGCTACAAGATCCGCCACCTGCTGAACCAGGGGCTCGCGCTCGACCCGGCGAAGCGCGAGCGCCTGCGCGCGGCGCGCGCGCTGGCGCTCGAGCGCCAGCGTCCCGAGCCGGTGCCGGCACTGCGCTGGGCCGACAACGCGCTCGGCAGCCTGGGCGGCTGGCGCGCCGTTTCGACGCGGGTACTGTTGCCGATCGCCATGCTGGTGCTCGCCGTGAGCGGCATCTACACCTGGCAGGAGCAGCGCCGCGTCGCAGAGCTGGTCGACATCGATTCCCAGCTGCTCACCGACGACCTGCCCGTCGACGCCTACCTCGACCGCGGCTTTCAGGCCTGGCTCAAGAGTTCCTCAACGGAGGAGTAATGCGCCGCTTCCTGCTCGCCGTGCTCGCGCTCTGCGTCACCGGTTGGGCCGCGGCCGCGCAACCCTCCGCGCAGCCTTCGGACAAGCCGGCGGCAAAGAAGACCGTCGTCGCCAAGCCGGCCAAGAAGAACCAGTGGGCCGAGCTCAACGCCGAGCAGCAGCGCATCCTCGCGCCGCTCAAGGGCGACTGGGACAATCTGTCGCCGGAGCGGCGCCGCAAGTGGCTCGGCATTGCCAAGCGCTACGCGACGCTGAAACCGCTCGAGCAGGAGCGCATGCAGGATCGCATGCAGCGCTGGGCGAGCCTGAGCCCCGAGCAGCGCGCGCAGGCCCGCGAGAACTACAAGCGCATGGCGCAGGCTTCGGCCGAGAAGCGCAGGAAGCTGCGCGAGCAGTGGGCCAAGTACCAGGCCACGCTGCCGCCCGAGCAGCGGCAGGTCATCGCACCCATACCGCCGGCGGCCGATCCGCAACCGCAGCGCTGAGCGCGTGACGCCGAGCCTCGCGCGGCGTCTCGCGAGCATGGTTTATGAAGCGCTGCTCGCCTTCGCCGTCGCGTTTCTCGCCAGCGCGCTTTTCCTGCTCGCCAGCGGCGGACGCGACGCAACGCAAGGGCTGGCGCGGCACGAGCTGCAGGCCGTCGTGGTGCTGGCGCTAACCGCCTATTTCCTCTTCTGCTGGTTGCGCGGCGGGCAGACGCTCGCCATGAAGGCGTGGCGCATCCGCCTGGTCGACGCCACGCCGCGCAAGGCGCTCGTGCGCCTCATCGCAGCAGCGCTGCTCTTGCCGGTCTCGATCGCCTGGGCGCTATTCGATCGCGAGCGTCAGTTCCTGCACGATCGCCTGGCGGGAACCAGGCTCATCTACGTTCCACCCACCACATCATGACCACGGCGGCGCAGAGAAACGCCGCGCTCGGCACCACGGCCGCAGCGAAGGGCGGCCAGTTCTGCAGCAGGCCGATGTGCGCAAACAGGCTGTTCAGCAGGTGGAAAAGGATGCCGAGCATGATGCCGAGGAAAACCTTGACGCCCACGCCGCCCGAGCGGGTGTGCATGTACGCGAACGGCAGGGCGAGCGCCATCATCACCAGCGCGGCGAGCGGATAGAAGAGCTTCTTCCAGAGCGCGATGTCGTAGCGCTCGGTCTTCTGGCGGTTGCCGGCCAGGTGCTCGGTGTACTTGTGCAGCGCCCACGCGGACATGCGCTCCGGCTTCATGATCAGCGCATCGAGCAGATCCGGCGACACCGCCGAGCGCCATTGCACTTCGGGCTCGCGCTCGGTGCGCGGCGCCGGCGTGAATTGCGTGCGCAGCACGTCGTAGAGCTCCCAGACGCCCTTCTCGCGGTACTCGGCGCGCTCGGCCTGGGTAATGCTCTTCAGCCGGTAGTCGTCGTCGAACTGGAAGATGCGCACGCCCTGCAGCACGTTGGCCTGGCGCGCCTCGCGCGCATTGATGAACGAGCCCTCGTCCTTGAACCACAGGCCCGACTGCAGGTCCTGGCCGATCATCTCGGAGAGCGCACGCATCTTGGTCTTCTGCGCCGCTTCTTCGCCGGCGGGCGAGACCCACTCGCCCACCACGAAGGTCGCGACGGCGAACACCAGGCCGATCTTGCCGAGCATCGCCGCCGCGCGCGCCGGCGAGAGCCCCGAGCCGCGCATCACCGTCCACTCGGAGTTGCTGGCGAGCAGCGCCAGCACGTACAGCGTGCCGATCAGCACCACCACGGGGAACAGCTCGTAGGCGTGCGCCGGCGCGTTGAGCAGCACGAACAGGAAGACCTGGCGCAGGTCGTACGACCCCTTGCCGAGGTCGTTCAGCTCGCCGATCAGGTCGAAGAAGGCGAACAGCGCAAGGAAGCCGATCAGCACGAAGCCGGTCGCGCCGAGGATCTGGCGCGCGAGATAGCGCTCGAGCGTGCGCGGCCGCGGGCTCATCGACCCAGCCGTAGGCGGATCACCTGCATGCGCTGCGCGAAGAGCACGACGAGCAGGACGATCATGCCGGCGTGCACCATCCACACCCCGATCGAGAAGTCGAGCCGTCCCTGCGAGACGCGCGCCTGGCTGATCGACAGCAGGTTCGAGTACACGATGTAGGTGAAGAGCGCGAACAGCAGGTTGGCCGAGCGCCCGGCGCGCGGGTTGACGAAGCTCATCGGGATGGCGAGGAACGCGAGCACCAGCGCGGACACCGGGATGCCGAAGCGCCAGACCAGCTCGGCCAGGTTCTCCCGGGTCGGATTGCGCATCAGCGCGACCGTGGTCATCTCCTTGGTCGACGGCGTATGCGCCGCGCTCTCGCGCGTCTCGATGCGCGCCTCGTACTTGTCGAACTCGGTGACGCGGTACGTGGCGTCGCCCGGCATCCCTTCGTAGCGCCGGCCGTGCTCGAGCACGATGAAGCGGTCGCCGTTCGGCGCGGTCTCGGTGCGCCCTACCCGGCTCATGCTCACGCCGCCCTGTCCCTGGTGCACCGAGGACAGGAAAACGTTGCGCACCTCCTTCGCCTCGCCCGACACCGATTCGACGAAGAACACCCGCTCGCGCCCGGCGGTCTCGCCAAACACCCCGGGCGTCACGCGCGACACGTCGTCGCGTGCGTCGAGCTGCGCCGTGTATTGCGCCGCCATCTGCGCGGCCCAGGGCGAGATGAACAGCGAAAGCGCGGCGATGACCGCGATCTGCGGCAGGGCGAACAGCATCACCGGCCGCAGCCAGGCGGCGAGCGACAGCCCCGAGGAGAACCAGATCACCATCTCCGAGTCGCCCCAGCTGCGCGTCAGCGTGAGCAGCACCGAGATGAACATGGTGAGCGACAGCAGCACCGGCAGCGCGCCGAGCGCGAAGAAGCCGAGAAAAGCGATCACCGCGTCGGTCGGGATCGAGCCGCCCGCCGCACGGCCGAGCAGCCGGATCAGGTTGGTGGTGATGGCGATGGCGAACAGCGTCATGAACACCGCGGCGGCTAAGCCCGCGAACTCTCTCAGCAGTGCCCGGCGAAATATCAAGGTGGGATCAACTGCGCGCTGTCATGCGATACTTTCGCCATGGAATTTAGCATAAAGGCGCTTTCGCCTGAGACGGCGAAGACGGGTTGTGTCGTCCTCGGGGTGCACGCGCAGAAGGAGCTCACGCCCGCCGCAAAGCGCGTCGACCAGAGCGCGAAGGGGGCGCTGCGCGGCGCGCTCGACGACCTTCCCGCGCGCACCGGCGCCACGTTGCTCCTGCGCGGCCTGCCCGGCGTCGCCGCCGATCGGGTGCTGCTCGTGTCGCTCGGCGAGCGCAAGGACTATGCCGAGCCCGCCTACCGGGACGCGGTGCGCGCCGCCGGCGCGGCGCTGCGCGAGCTCGGCGCCAAGGAAGCGGCGCTCTTTCTCGTCGACGGCAAGGTCGGCGAGCGGCCGCTCGCCTGGAATGTGCGCCACGCGGTGCTCGGCGTGCGCGACGCGCTGTACCGCTTCGACGAGCTCAAGTCGCAGAAGAAGCCGCCGGCGAGCGCGCTCGCGCGCGTGATCCTGCCGCTCAGCGCGAACGCGGCGCTCGAAGCGGCGCTCGACGAGGCGAACGCCACCGCCGACGGCGTCGCGCTCGCCCGCACGCTAGGCAACCTGCCCAGCAACATCTGCACGCCGGCCTACCTCGCCGAGCAGGCGAAGAAGCTGGCGCGCGAGTTCAAGCTCGGCGTCGAGGTGCTCGAGCGGCGCGACATCGAGAAGCTCGGCATGGGCGCGTTCCTCGCGGTCACCAGCGCCTCGCACGAGCCGCCGAAGCTGATCGTGCTGCGCTACAACGGCGCGGCGAAGTCCGCCAAGCCGCTCGCGCTGGTCGGCAAGGGGATCACCTTCGACACCGGCGGCATCTCGCTCAAACCCTCGGCCGAGATGGACGAGATGAAGTTCGACATGTCGGGCGCGGGCTCGGTGCTCGGCACGATCCGCGCGCTCGCGGGAATGAAGGCGCCCCTCAACCTGGTCGGCGTCATTCCCGCCTGCGAGAACATGCCGGGCGGCCAGGCCATCAAGCCCGGCGACGTGGTGACCACGCTGTCGGGCCAGACCGTCGAGATCCTCAACACCGACGCCGAAGGCCGCCTCATCCTGTGCGACGCGCTCTCCTATGCCGAGCGCTTCAACCCGGCGGCGGTCGTCGACATCGCCACGCTCACCGGCGCGTGCGTGATCGCGCTCGGCCACGTGGCGAGCGGTCTGTTCGCCAACGACGAGCAGCTCGCCGAGGAGATCCGCGCCGCCGCCGACGATGCCTGGGACCGGGTCTGGCCGATGCCGCTCTGGGAGGAATACCAGGAGCAGCTGCGCTCCAACTTCGCCGACTTCGCCAATATCGGCGGCCGGCCGGCGGGCAGCATCACGGCTGCGTCGTTCCTCGCGCGCTTCACGAAGAAGCTGCGCTGGGCGCATCTCGATATCGCCGGCACCGCGTGGAAGAGCGGCCGCGAGAAAGGCTCGACCGGCCGCCCGGTGCCGCTGCTCGTGCGCTTCGCGCTGCGCCGCGCCGGGCAGAAATAGGAACAGGGGAATGAATCGTCCCCCGTACCCCCTAGCGTGACCAGCATAGATTTCTATTTCAACGCGGCCGATCGGCTGCAGGTCGCGTGCCGGCTTGCCGGCAAGGCGCTGGCGCAGGGCCGGCGGCTGCTCGTCTATGCGCCCGAAGGCGACAGCGCGAGCCGCATCGACAAGCTGCTCTGGACCTGGCCCGCGACGGGCTTCGTGCCGCACTGCTCGCTGCACGACCCGCTCGCGCCCGACACGCCGGTGCTCATTGCCGCCGATGCCGAGGCGCCCGCGCGCTGCGAGCTGCTGCTCAACCTCGCGGCGTCCTGCCCGCCGCATTTCGAGCGCTTCGAGCGGCTGCTCGAGGTGGTCGGCGCCGACGAGGGGGAGCGGGCCGCCGGCCGCGAGCGCTATCGCTACTATCGCAGCCGCGGCTATGCCATCGCCAATCACGACCTCGCGCAGCGCGACGAAGCATGACTGAGGGAGCGAAAGTCCCGGTGCTCACCGAGGTGGTCGCCGAGGAGGCGCCGGCCCGGCGCGCGGTGGACGCGGCGGCGCTCGAGGCGCTCGCGCGCGAGCTCGAGCGGGCGGTGCTGGTGCGCCTCGCCGCCGAGGTCGATCGCGTGATCGAGGAGCGGCTCGCGCGCACGCTCTCCCAGGTGCTCGGCCAGGCGCTGGAAGGCGTGCGCGCCGAGCTCACGGTGAGCGTCACGCAGATGGTGCGCGAGGCCATCGCGGCCTCGGTCGCGCACGCCCTCGCGGTTCCGGAAACTTCGCAGTAGTGCTGGACAAGAGCTTCGATCCGGCTGCGGTCGAGCAGCGCTGGTACTCCCTCTGGGAATCGCGCGGCTACTTTCGCCACCGCGATCCGAGTCTGCCCGGGGCGACGCCCGCCTATTGCATCCAGCTGCCGCCGCCCAACGTCACCGGCACGCTGCACATGGGGCACGCCTTCCAGCAGACGCTGATGGATGCGCTTATCCGCTATCACCGCATGCGCGGCGACAACACCAACTGGGTGGTCGGCACCGACCATGCCGGCATCGCCACGCAGATCGTGGTCGAGCGCCAGCTCGAGGAACAAGGCAGGAGCCGCCGCGACCTCGGGCGGGAGAGCTTCGTCGCGCGCGTCTGGCAATGGAAGGAGCAGTCGGGCTCGACGATCACGCGCCAGATGCGCCGCCTGGGCGCGTCGGCGAACTGGGATTACGCCGACAGCGACGGAAAACGCGATGGCTATTTCACCATGGACGCGCGCATGTCGCGCGCCGTGGTCGAGGTGTTCGTGCGGCTCTACGAGGAAGGCCTGATCTACCGCGGCAAGCGCCTCGTCAACTGGGATCCGGTCCTCGGCACAGCGGTATCTGACCTGGAGGTTGATACCGAGGAAGAGGACGGAAAGATCTGGGAGATCCTCTATCCTTTCGAGCACGGACCCATCGGCGGTCGGCGAGGCCTGACGGTTGCCACGACGCGCCCCGAGACACTACTCGGTGACGTGGCAGTCGCCGTGCATCCGGACGATCCGCGCTACAAGGATGTGGTCGGCAAACGGGTCCAGCTTTCGCTCACGGGCCGAACGATTCCGGTCATAGCCGACGAGTACGTCGACCCGCAATTCGGTACCGGTTGCGTGAAGATCACCCCGGCGCACGATTTCAACGACTTCAACGTATGGAGACGGCGGTTGCCGATTGACCGCTCCGTTGAACTGCTCCCATACGCGGGCTTGCTGAGTGTTTTCGATCTGTCCGGTCGGATCATTAGTGACAACTGGTTCGCCGAAAAGCACGCGAAGAGTGATATTGCCGCACGGCGTAATGACGAAGAACTGTTGAGGCTTATTCCGGCTGCTTACAGAGGTCTCGATCGCTTCCAAGCGCGCGAGAAAATCGTTGCAGACCTAAAGGTCGGCGGCTTTCTAGTATCTGAAAAGCCCTACAAACTTCGGGTACCTCGTTCGGGCCGCACCGGCGTGATCGTCGAACCGATGCTGACTGAGCAATGGTTCGTGAAGATGGAAGGCCTCGCGCGCGCCGGCCTCGACGCGGTGGCGCGCGGCGAGGTGCGCTTCGTGCCCGAGCACTGGACCGCCACCTACAACCAGTGGCTGGAGAACATCCAGGACTGGTGCATCTCGCGCCAGCTCTGGTGGGGGCACCAGATTCCGGCGTGGTACGACGAGGCGGGCAACGTGTACGTCGCCCGCGACGAACAAGAGCTGAAACGGAAATTCCCCGGCAAGGCGTTGCGGCGCGATGCGGACGTGCTCGACACGTGGTTCTCCTCGGCGCTCGTGCCGTTCACCTCGCTCGGCTGGCCGGCCAAGACGAAGGACCTGGCGGTGTTCCTGCCCTCCTCGGTGCTCGTCACCGGGTTCGACATCATCTTCTTCTGGGTGGCGCGGATGGTGATGATGACGCTGCACTTCACCGGCAAGGTGCCGTTCCGCGACGTCTACATCAACGCCATCGTGCGCGACGCCGAGGGCGAGAAGATGTCCAAGTCGAAGGGCAACACGCTCGATCCGCTCGACCTGATCGACGGCATCACGCTCGAGGCGCTGCTCGGGAAATCGACCGTCGGCCTGCTCAAGGCCGAGCACAGGAAGAAGATCGAGAATTACGTGCGCACCCACTTTCCGAAGGGCATCCCCGCCTTCGGCGCGGACGCGCTGCGCTTCACGTTCGCCTCGCTGGCGAGCTTCTCGCGCACGCTCAACTTCGACCTGAGCCGCTGCGAGGGCTACCGCAACTTCTGCAACAAGCTCTGGAACGCGACGCGCTTCGTGCTCATGAACAGCGAGGGCAAGGATTGCGGCGCCGGCGAGTCGCAGGCGGTGAAGCTGTCGTTCGTCGACCGCTGGATCGTCAGCCTGCTGCAGCGGGTCGAGGCCGAGGTCGCGCAGGGATTCGCCGAGTACCGCTTCGACAACGCGGCGAACGCGATCTACCGCTTCGTGTGGGACGAGTACTGCGACTGGTACGTGGAGCTCGCCAAGCTGCAGCTGCAGAGCCCCGACGAGGCCGTGCAGCGCGGCACGCGGCGCACGCTGGTGCGCGTGCTCGAGACGGCGCTGCGCCTCGCGCATCCGATCATCCCTTTCATCACCGAGGAGCTCTGGCAGAAGGTCGCGCCGCTCGCCGGGAAGAAGGGCGACACGATCATGCTGCAGCCCTGTCCGAAGGCGCAGCCGGAGCGCATCGACGAAGCGGCCGAGCGCGAGGTCGCGGCGCTCAAGGAATGGACGGTGGCGCTGCGCAACCTGCGCAGCGAAGCGAAGATCGCTCCCGGCGAGCGGGTCACGGCCTACCGCACGGGCGACCCGCAGGTGAGCGATCTGCCCGCCGCGCTGGCGGCGATCAGCGCGCTCGCGCGGCTCGCGCGCTTCGAGAAGCGCGATCCGCTGCCGGACTCCAGCTCGCCGGTCACGCTGGCGGGCCGCGCGCGGCTCATGGTGCACAAGGAAGTCGATCCGGCAATCGAGGCGGAACGCATTTCCAAGGAGATCGCGCGGCTCGAGGGCGAGATCGCCAAGGCGGGGGCGAAGCTCGCCAACCCTTCGTTCGTCGATCGGGCGCCCGCGCCCGTGGTCGAGCAGGAGCGTCGCCGCCTCGCCAGCTTCGAAGAAGCGCTCGCCAAGCTGCGCGAGCAGCTGAAGCGGCTGCGCGGCGCTAAATAAGCCGCGCGCCGATCGCCTGCGCTTCCGGCCGGCTCGGCCAGGAGAACTCGAAGACCCAGCCGTGCTGCGCTTCCAGGCGCAGGCGGAACGCCTGCTCGAGCTCGCGCGACGGCGTGGCGACGCACGACTCGGGAAAGCGCATGAGGAAGCTCGACGCCACCACGGCGCACTCGCCGAGCTCGAGCACGCGCGTCTGCGCGATGCGCCGCGCATGCAGCGTGACCTCGCCGTCGAGATAGGCCGGCACGCCGAACTGCCGGTAGGTGGCGACCGCCGCGGCGAGGCCCCAGGAGAGCCAGCGATCGCGCCGGCCGGGCGCGAACTTGAGCGGCACGATGAGCGCGAACGGATAGCGCGCCGCCTCTTCCGACCACGCGAGCAGCGGCGCCGCGCTACGCGGCTGCAGCGCCGCGAGCGCGGCGAACGCCGCGTCGAAGCTTTTCTGGCTCATCGCACCGAGCCGGATCCAGCGGGCCGTCATCGAGGGATTATATCGGGCGTGAGAAGGTTCACGGCTGAACGTCGGCTCATGGCCGCAGTATAAGATGCGCCCGGCATGGAAGCTCGCTCAAGCCACTGGCTGGTCATGGTCGCGCATATGGCGCCCGAGGACCCCGCGGCGCGCATGCGCGTGCTGCGCACGCTGGAATCGCTCGGCGCGGGCGTGATGCGCGAAGGCGTGTACCTGATGCCGGACAGCGCGGCGACGCGCCAGTCGCTCGAGGCGCTGGTCGACTACGTGGGCAAGAGCGGCGGCAGCGCGCAGCTCCTGCGCGTGACGTCGAGCTCGCCCGCGCAGCAGGAGGCGTTCGTGCGGCTGTTCGACCGCTCGGCGCGCTACGACGAGCTGATCAAGACCGTCGAGAGCCTGCGCGTGGGCTTCGGTCAGACCGACCCGGGCGCCATATCGCGCGTGCTCGCCAAGCAGCGCCGCGAGTTCGAGAACATCGCCTCGCTCGATTTCTTTCCGGGACCCGGGCGAGGCCGTGCCGAGCGCGCCCTCGCCGACGCGGACGCGGCGGTGAAGAAGCTGCTCTTCGCCGCGCAATCGCAGGCCGCGCTCGGCGCCGAGGAGAAGCTGTTCGCGCGCACCTGGGCGACGCGCAAGCCGGTATGGGCCGACCGCCTTGCCTGCGCCTGGCTCATCCGCCGCTTCGTCGACCCGGAAGCGAAGCTGGTGTGGCTGGACAAGGCCGAGCGCGCGCCGGCCGGCGCCATCGGCTTCGCCTACGACGGGGCGCATTTCGCGGCGAGCGCCTCGCACGTGAGCTACGAGGAGATGCTGCGGCGGCTCAATTTCGCCGCCAACCCGGGCCTCGTGAAGATCGGCAGCATCGTGCATGCGCTCGAGATGCGCGGCGACCCGGTGCCGGAAGCGGCCGGCGTGCAGACGCTGCTCCAGGGCGCGCACCGACGCTCCAACGACGAGAACGACCTGCTGCGGGAAGCCGAGAAGACCTTCGACCTGCTCTACGAAGCGTATTACGAGCCGGCGCGGCGCTAGCGTTTTGCGTCGCGCATTTCTTCCGCCTGCCGCGCGCGCAACTCCTTGAGCCGCGCGTCCACCATGGAGAGCTGGTAGAAGTCGCCGTCGCCAGCGCTGCGGGCGATCTGCAGCTGCTCGATCGCGGCCCCTAGGCTTCCCTGCAGCGCGTACGCCTCGCTTTGCGCCTGATGCTGCAACAGGCGCTTGCCGAGCGCGGCGTAGGTCTGCGCCTGCAAGCCATAGAGCCGCGCATCGCGCGGATTCAGCCGCAGCGCCTCGCGCAGCGCTGCGAGCGCATCGTCGTTTCGCCCGTCGGCCTGCAACGACGATACGTAGGCATAGCTGAGCGCCCGCGACTCCGGATAGCGCGCGCTGGACTTGGCGAGCACCGCGAGCGCGGCACTGCGCTCGCCGGCGGCCTGCTTCACCCGCGCGTCGAGCAGCTCGATCATCGGGCTCTGCGCGTCGAGCTGGCGCAGGCTCGCCATTCCGGCCAGCGCTTCCTTCGTGCTTCCGGCGCGCAGCAGCGCCGCCACGAACCCGTAGCGCGCCGCCGCTTCCACGCCGTAGCGCTTCTCGCCGACCGCGCTGCGGAAGTACGCCACGGCGCTCGCCGGCTCCCCCGACTCGGCGCGCAGCTTGGCGCGCACGAGATGAAAGTCCAGCGAGTCGACATGCTGCCGGTACGGCATGTTGGCGGCCCGGTTCTGCGCATCGGCGATCCGCTCCACCGTCATGGGGTGGGTGCGCAGCCAGCCGGGTACGCTGCTGTCGTCCGAGACGCGCATGGAGCGCTGCAGCTTCTCGAAGAACACCGCCATCGCGCGCGGATCGAACCCGGCCGCCTCGAGCGTCTGCAAGCCGACGCGGTCGGCTTCGCGCTCGAAGTCCCGCGAGTAGGCGAGCGAGGTCTGCACGGCGCCCGCCTGTGCCGCCACCATGGCGCCCGAGGCGAGGTCGGGGTGCGCGCGGCCGAGCAGGAGCGCCGCCGCGAGCGCCGCCAGCACCGGCAACTGCATCTGCTGCTCCTGGCCGAGCCCGCGCGCGATATGGCGCTGCGAGACGTGCGCCACCTCGTGGGCGAGCACGCTCGCGAGCTCCGATTCGGTATCGGCGAGGTTGATCAGCCCGGTGTTCACGCCGACGAAGCCGCCGGGCAGGGCAAACGCGTTCACCACGTTGTCGTGCATGGCGAAGAACTCGAAGTCCTGGCGCGCCGCCGGGTTGGCGCGCACGATGCGCGCGCCGAGCGTGTTCAGGTAGTCGGCCACTTCGGGGTCATCGAGGTACGCCGGATCGCGGAAGCGGATGTCGCGCACCACCTGCTCGCCGATGCGCCGCTCCATCTGCGGCGAGAGCACCACATCGCCGGCGCTGCCGAGGTCGGGCAGCGCCTGCGCAAAGGCGCGCGGCGGCGCGGCGAGCAACGCCGCGAGAAGGGCCGGGACGAGCCGCGCGAGCGGGCCTGGAAAACGCATGCGGCTATGATATCGCCCGCCATGGCGGGTTCCGTTAAGCGCGCTGCGCGCGAAAAAACGAGCGGAAAACTGACTCATTTCGACGTGCGCGGCGCGGCGCACATGGTCGACGTCGGCGAGAAGCCGTCGACGCACCGCATCGCGCTGGCCTCGGGACGCATCCGCATGCGGCCGGCGACGCTGCGCCTGGTGGCGCGCGGCACGGCCAAGAAAGGCGATGTGCTCGGCGTCGCGCGCCTTGCCGCCATCCAGGCGGCGAAGCGCACCTCCGATCTCATACCGCTGGCCCATCCCCTGGCGCTGAGTCGCGTCGCGGTCGATTTCCAGCTCGAAAGGAACGCGCTCCGCATCTTCACCCGCGTCGAATGCCGGGGCCCGACTGGCGTCGAAATGGAAGCGCTCACCGCCGCAGCGGCGGGGCTTTTGGCGGTGTACGACATGCTCAAGGCGGTCGACCGCGGCATGACGCTCACCGATGTGCGCCTGGAAGAGAAAAGCGGCGGGCGCTCGGGACACTATCGGCGGACGGCCCGCCCTTGATGCGGGCCCTGCTGTTGTACGTCGCCACGCGCGCCGCGGGACTTGCACCGCTGATATGGCCCGAGCCCGTGCTGCTGCGTGAGCCGACGAAATGGCTCATCGACCTCGAGCGCCTCGGACCTGCAAATGCTCTACCGGAGTACCCGTGGCTCGCCGTCCAGCTCGTAAACCTGCCGCTGCAGCTCGGCGTTCCGACGATCGTGCACTATTACGCCGCCGTAGTCGCTTTCTTGCTCGTCGTGGACGCGGGCGTCGCCTGGCTGCTATGGCGCGCGGCGGGCAGCCGCATGAGCGGCGGCTTATGGCTATGGCTGCTGTTCTTTCCCGCGCTCGGTCCGCTGATGGTCACGCGATTCGACATCGTGCCGGCCGCGCTCTGCGTAGGCGCATTGCTCGCCCTGTCCCGCGAGCGTCCATTCAGCGCTGGCGCGCTCGCCACGCTGGGGGCCGGCATCAAGCTCTGGCCGGCACTGAGCCTGCCGGCGCTGCTCATTCCCGACCGCCCGGCGAACCGTGGCCGCGTCTTGCTGGCGTTCGCAATCGTGGCGGCGGCGCTGCTCGGTGCCACGCTGGCGGCGGGCGGAGCAGCCCGCGTCTGGTCACCGGTCGTCCTGCAGGCGTCACGGGGCCTGCAAATCGAGGCCTTTCCTGCCTTGCCCTTTCTCTGGCTAAGGCTTCTGGCGACGGGCACGCCCTGGGTGGTGCAGGCTAACCAGCAGTGCAACTGCCACGAGATCGCGGGCCCGGGCGTCGCGCACGCCATAGCCCTCGCCGGCTTTGCCACCTTTGCCGCTGCGGCAGGCGTGCTCACATTGCACGTGCGCGCGTTGTTCGCACCGCCGGCGGCTCGCAGCAGCGCGCTGGCGACTTTGCTGGCGCTGCTGCTGCTGATCGCCTGGGTCGCTACTGCGCGGGTGTTCAGCCCGCAGTACATGATCTGGCTTGCCGCACCGCTCGCCGTATTAGGCGTGCTACCGGGAAACAAGCTCGCGAGGATCGATCTCGCCCTGTTCGTGGCCGCGTGCGTTCTGACACATCTTGTCTTTCCGCTCCTGTTCGACGCGCTCATATGGGAGCGCTACTTTCTCCAGGGCCCGGTACTGATGCTGCTCACGCTACGCGACGCGCTCGTCGTCGCGCTGGCGGCGCGGCTGGCGGCGCAGGCGTGGCGTGCGAGCGCCCCGCACGCGCCCTGAGCGTCACTTAAGCAACCCGCGTTTCGAGTAATAGTCGTCGAACGGCGCGCGGGGGTTTCCGGTATTCTTCGTTCCGGGCCTTCTCGAGAAGAAAAATATGGCACGCCGCCCCTACCTCGACCTTTTCCTCATCAGCTTCCTGATCCTGTTCTTCGAGCTCGCGTCGATCCGCTGGTTCGCGAGCACCGTGGTGTTCCTCACGTTCTTCACCAATATCGTGCTGCTCGCGAGCTTTCTTGGCATGAGCGTCGGCCTGCTCACGGCCCGCCGGCCGCAGAACTTCGCCCGCTGGGTGCTGCCGCTCGCCATGTTGTCGATCGCCCTCGCGATCGGCAGCTACCTTGCCTACTGGAGCGGCTCGCACGGCATCACGGTGACCGTGGGTGATCAGCAGACCTCGCCCAAGCTGGTCTATTTCGGCACCGAGTATCGGCCGTCCGATCCGAGCCAGTGGCTGGTGCCGGTCTGGCTCATCGCCGGCGTGTTCTTCGCGCTCATCGCCCTCACCTTCGTCGGCCTCGGCCAAGTCATGGGACGCGCCTTCGACGCGATCGCCGACCGCGTCGTCGCCTACAGCATCGACGTATTGGGCAGCCTGACCGGCATCGCCGCGTTTGGCGCGATGTCGTACTTCGAGCTTCCCCCGTCCGTGTGGTACGTGCCCGTGGTCCTGCTCGCGCTCTACTTCGCCGGCTGGCGCAACGTGGTGCAGCTCGCCTCGGCGGCGGCGACGCTCGTCCTCATCGCGATCAGCGCGCACGCGCTCATCGCCCAGGGCCGATATATCTGGTGGTCACCGTACTACAAGGTGGCCTACGCTCCCGAGTACCGCAAGATCACCACCAACAACATCGGCCATCAGGACATGCACTCGATCGCCGAGGCGGCAACGGCTTACCTGCTGCCGCACCTGCTGAACCGGGATGCAGGAGGCCAGCCGTTCGGCGATGAGCTGATCATCGGCGCGGGCAGCGGCAACGACGTCGCGGCGGGACTGCGCTCGGGCGTGAAGCATATCGACGCGGTGGAAATCGACCCGCGCATCAACATGATCGGGCGCCTGTACCACCCGGACCGGCCGTACGCCGATCCGCGCGTCTCGGTTCACCTCGACGACGGGCGCAGGTACCTGCGCGCGACCGATCGTCGCTACGACCTCGCGGTGTACGCGTTGGTCGACTCGCTGGTGCTTCATTCGGGCTACTCGAGCCTGCGCCTGGAAAATTTCCTGTTCACGCGTGAGGCGTTCGCCGACGTGAAGCGCGTGCTCAAGCCCGACGGCGTGTTCGCGATGTACAACTACTACCGCCAGGGCTGGGTGGTCGGCCGGCTGGCGAAGACCGCGCAGGAGGTGTTCGGTACCGAACCGATCGTCATCACGCTGCCCCACGAGCGCGAGATCAAGCCGGGCGACAGCCAGGCGGACCATTTCACGTTCCTGCTGGTAAGCCCGGATCCGGCCCGTCTCGCGGCGCTGCGCGCCCGGTTCGCGAAGGGCGAAAGCTTCTGGCTGAACCCGCTGACCCGCGAGAGCGAGGCCGTCAACGGCTTCGGCCGCGAGCCGCCGCGGCGCAGCAGCTGGTGGCAAGCCGCCCCGGCACGCGTCGACGTCTCGGCGATCGATCTCGTGGCGACCGACGACTGGCCGCAGCTCTACCTGCGGGCCAGGCAGATTCCCTGGGCACCGATCGGCCAGGGGATGGTGGTCATCGCCGCGCTGTCGCTTTTGATCCTCTTCGCGTTCGCGCCGCTCAGGCAGGTGCGGCCGAATGGGCAGATGTTCTTCCTCGGCGCGGGCTTCATGCTGCTTGAAACCAAGGGCGTGGTGCACATGGCGCTGCTGTTCGGCAGCACCTGGATCGTCAACTCGGTGGTGTTCTTCGCCATCCTGGTGATGATCCTGCTCGCCAATCTGTACGTGCTCAGGTTCAAGCCCGCGCGGCTCGCGCCCTACTATGCGCTGCTCCTCGCGACGCTGCTCGTCAACGTGCTGGTGCCGATGAACGTGTTCCTGTCGCTCGGCCCGGCCGCCCGTACGCTCGGCTCGTGCCTGGTGGTCTTCGTGCCCGTGTTCTTTGCCGGGGTGGTGTTCGCCAGCGCGTTTTCGCGCAGCGCCCGGCCCGACGTGGATTTCGGCTCCAACGTCGCCGGCATCATCCTCGGCGGCCTGAGCGAGCAGCTCTCGCTCGTGCTCGGCTTCAACGAACTGCTGCTCATCGCCGGTCTCTACTACCTGCTTTCCCTGGTGTTCGCACCGCGCTCGCTCGGAAAGGCCGCCCTGCCATGGCGGCCAGCGTGAACGATATGTGATGAGACCGCTCCGCGTCGTTCTGGTCACGCACTACTTCCCGAGCCATGGCGGCGGCATCGAACGAGTGGCTTGGGAAATAGCCCGGCGCCTGGCAGCCAGCGGTCACTACGAGATTACCTGGCTCGCGAGCAGCGGCGATCTGCCACCGCGAGACATGCCTTCCGCTTTGCGCTGCGTCCCCGTTCCGGCCTGCAATATCGCCGAGCGTCGTCTCGGGTTTCCCTTCCCGCTGTGGAGTCCGGCCGGGCTTGCGCGCCTGGCCGGCGCGGCGCGTGCCGCGGACGTCGTCCACGTGCATGACTGCCTCTACGTGCCCAACATCGTGGCGGCGCTTGCGGCGCGCCTCGCCGGCCGTGCCGTCATCGTCACGCAGCACGTCGGCATGATTCCGTACCGCAATCCGCTCCTGCGCATGCTGCTCGCCGCGGCCAACCGGGCGTTCGGCAAGCTCGTGCTCGGCCGCGCGACGCAGGTAGCGTTCGTCAGTGCGACCGTTCTCGAGTACTTTCGCTCCTTCGTCGCGTTTCGCCGGCCGCCGCTTCGCGTGCCGAATGGCGTGGACGGCAGCGTATTCCTGCGCGTGAGCGACGAACGTCGGCGCGCGCTGCGCCGCGAGCTGGGAAACGACGCGAGCCCGCTGTTCCTGTTCGCCGGGCGTTTCGTCGAGAAGAAGGGTTTGCCGCTTCTCGAGCGCCTCGCGCGGCGCACGCCGCGAGCACGCTGGATTTTTGCCGGCTCGGGCCCGCTCGACCCGGGTGACTGGCGGCTCGGCAACGTATCGGTGCGCCGCAACGCCGCGCCGCGTGAGCTCGCCGCTCTCTACCAGGCGGCCGACCTGCTCGTTCTGCCGAGCTTCGGCGAGGGCTTTCCGCTCGTCGTCCAGGAGGCCATGGCATGCGGCACGCCGGCGCTGGTAGGCGAGGACACGGCTGCCGGCGCGCCCGAAGCTGCCGATCTGCTGCTTACGGAGCGGCTGGCCTCGCCCGACGCCGAGAGCCGGTGGGCGAAACGACTGGAATCGGTCATGGCGGCTCCCGAGACGCTCGCCGCGCTGCGCAGCCGCGTCGCCGAGTTTGCGCAAAGCCACTGGTCCTGGGAGCGGTGCGCCACGAGCTACGCCGAGATCCTGGACGCCGCCGTGAGCTAACCAATGGCGCGGCAGCGGCTCACCGGTGACCGGCTGCTTCTCGCTCTCACGCTTTTGGCGGGAACGCTGTCGATCATTTTCATCCTTGACGACACCGGCTATCCCTTTGACGTAAGGCGAGCGGCGGTCTTCCAGTACCTGCTTCGAGAACAGGACATCGCGGGATGCCTGCTCGTCATGGCGATCGCGATCGGCGCCTATTTGCCGGGAACGCGTACCGCGATCCTGCGCTGGGTCGACGTCCTGGCCCGCAACCCATGGCCGGTTGCCGGTGTCTTTTTTGCGATGCTCTGTGCGGCGATGTTCGGCGTCGTGCGCAACCATCCCCTCGCCGGGGATGAGCATCTGGCGCTGTTCCAGAGCCGGGCCTTCGCCGCGGGGCACCTGACCGGTCGTTTTCCGCCAGACCTGGTATTTCGCCTGGTGCCGGCGATCTACCAGTGGCGCTGGCTGGTCATTTCCGAGACCACCGGCACGGTGGCCGCCATCTACTGGCCCGGATTTTCGCTCCTGCTCGTGCCCTTCGATGTCATCGGGGCGCCTTGGGCGTGCAATCCGCTGCTCGCTTCGCTCTCGCTCGTACTAATGGCGCGCATCGCGGCGCGCCTCACCAACGTCCCGCAGGCGGCCGGCTGGACGCTGCTTCTCGCGCTGGGCTCGCCCGGCCTCGCCGGAATGGCGCTCTGCTACTTCTCGATGACTGCGCACCTCTTCCTGAACCTGCTGTTCGCGTGGCTGCTCTTGGAGCGCACGCCAAAGCGCCTGTGGCTTGCCGGCGTCGTTGGCTCCTTTGCCCTGGTGCAAAGCAATCCGGTCCCGCACATGCTGTTCGCGCTTCCCTGGATCGCCCATATTGCGCGCCAGCCGAACGCGCGATCGCAGCTCCTCGCGCTTGGCGCGGGATATGCTCCGCTGTGCCTTGTGCTCGGGCTGGGCTGGTGGCTTTTCCTGCGTCACCTCCAGGAGCATGTAACGCTGGGGCCCTATCCCGAGGGAGGCGGAATATGGGAGCGACTCGCCAACCTGGCGTGGTACCTGCATATCGAATTCCGCGCGGTCCTGGCAGCCCCGGGCTACGAAACGCTCGCCAAGCGCATCGGCGAGCAGGTGCGCCTATGGAGTTGGGCAGTACCCGGGCTGCCCTTGCTCGCCCTCGCCGGATGGTGGCAGAGCCGCGGCAACGTGCCGCTCAGGCTGTTCGGCCTCTCGCTCGCGAGCACGCTCATCGGCTACCTGGTCATCGGCTTCGACCAAGGTTACGGCTGGGGCGCGCGCTACGTGCACCCCGCGTGGGGTGCGCTGCCCATACTCGCCTCGGTGGCCATCGTCTCGGTCACCGGGGCGCAAGCCGAGCGGCTGCGCTCCTTTGTCGCCCGGTGCGGCGTGCTCAGCCTCGTCTTCGCGACGGCGCTGCGGCTGTTCCAAATCGGGCTCTTCATGGACGAGCAGCTGGCGCTGCGGCCGCCGTTCGAGAAGGGCGAACGACAGATCGTATTCATCGCGCCCAACCTCGAGTTCTATTCTCAGGACTTCGTGCAGAACGACCCGTTCCTCCGCGAACCGGTGATATTCATGATGTCGCGTGGGCTGGCGCGCGACCGGCAGGAGATCATCCAGCGCCGCTTTCCGAACGCTCGGCTTACCTACGACGGCATCGAGGGTCAGGTTTGGCGGCTAAGGTGAGTCGGCAGCCGTAACGCGCAGGCAGATTTCGAGCCGGTTGGGAAAGCACGAAGCCCAGACGCCAGCCCGGTAGGAACCCACGGGGAGCAGCTCGCCCGTGCAACCGAGCGCCTCGAGCAGCGATTCCCATTCCCCGTAATCGAGGTAGCGTGCGGAGACCATCGCGCCGCGCGGCATGTTGCCGAGGACGTCGAGGATGTACAGGCGCAGATGATCGAGGGCGCCGCGCGGAAGGTGATCCTTGATGATCAGCGGCCCGCCTCCGGTGACTCGCAGCGCTTCGCGCAACAGCGGGAGGCGGCCGGTCGGCTTTACATGGTGCAGCATGTTGCACAGCAGGGCGCAGTCAAAAGACCGCTCGGCAAAGGGCAGGCGCTCGCCGTCGAAGCGCACGAACGGAATGCCCAGGTCGGGAAGCACTTTGCCGGCAATGTCCACTCCGGTGACGCTCTTGCCGGCGAAGGACACCGCGATGGTTTCGCCGATCAACCCGCTGCCTGCGCCGATGTCGAGCACCCGGCATTCGCCTTCGGGGAGGAGCTGCGCCAGGTCCGTGATCATCTGCAGCTGGTACCTCGGTTTGCGGTAACGCAGCCAGGCATCGCGCCCGGTGAGCCGGCGCACGATCGCTGCGTCATCCGGCAGCCGTACCGTGCGGCCGGTAAGGCGCGTGAGGCGCATGGCGGTCGAAGTCACAGGCGCCTCATCGCCGCGCGGCGCAGCGCCCACCGGCTGCCCGCAAAATTGAACGCCACCAGGAACACGGTCACGAGCGGCGCAGCGATCGGTACCGCCTGGCCGGCGACGTCGACCAGCAAGAACATGCCGAGGATGGACAGCGGCAGGTTCATGGCGGCCATGGCCGCGTAGCGGGCAAACGACGCGGGGCTGCGCTGCGCGCCGGAGAAAGTCCAGGCGCTGTGCAGCCAGTAGCCGAAGCTCACGACGACGATGAACGACACGAAGGACGAGACCACGTAATGCAGGCCGAACTGGTTGCCCGCGATCATGATCGCGTTGTGCAGAAGCGCGCAAGCTAGCCCCACGGCAAGGAACCGGTGGATGACACCGCGCACGCGATTAAGCATGGCGGCTGAACAATCCGAGGTACACGCAGGCGTTCTGCGCCTTGTGCCGCTCCGGCGTGATGCGGTCTTCGAGCCAGGCCCGCAAGCTGAACACGGTAGTGAGCATCGGCAGCAGTGTGTGTCTCACTACCGGAATGTGGCGCAATACTTCGGCCGCGCCGAGGCTGCGGAACACGGTTGTCCAAGCGAGAGGGCCGACGACCGGGCACATCCGCACGAGGCGGAAGCCGGCTGCCTCTACTTCGCGGCGCAGTCCCTCGGCCGTCCATCGCCGGTAGTCGTGCGGATGGGGATGGTAGAGCCAGGCGCCGTGGGTCGAGAGCAACAGCCAGCCCCCCGGCTTTAATACCCGCCTTGCCTCGCTGAGGTACGCGCCGACATCCCATACGTGCTCCAGCACCTGGAACGACGCGACGACGTCGAACTGCGCATCCGCGCTGTCCAGCATGCCATCGGCCCGTACGGCGATCTCCGCGCCGGGAGTGATGTCGGCGCCGTAATAGGCGGCGCCGGCTTGCCTGAACCAAGGCTCGTACGGACGTCCGCCGCAACCGAAATCGACCACGCGTGCGCCTTGCAGCTGCAGCCTGCCGTCCGCCAGCAATGAACCGATCGCTCGGCCCAGCATGCGCAGCACGTGCCAGTCCGCATCCCAGACCCGTGGTTGCGCCCGCCGAACGTCTGTCGGCGCGTGCGTTAGCGCTGTTGGCATGCGGGTATGTCCGGAACGGCCGCAGCCTGCCAGGCTGAGACGGTCCCCAGATCGAGCAAGACGCCGGCACGATAACGGCGAAGGACTACGCGGCCCCCGAGCGCCTCCAGCCGCGCGTCAAGACCGGCGTAATGGCGCGACCACCCCGAGCCAAGCGGCTCGGTCACCGCCGTCTGGCCCCGAAAGAGCGGCGCACACGCCGACTCCACCCGATCGAACAGGCTGGACATCCCGCGTTCGCGGCGCTCCTCCTCCGGATCGCGCGCCGCTGGCCGCAGCGCGCAACTCACCAGGGAAAGCGGCTCGTGCGCCGGCTGCGGCAACGCCAATGCGTTCGCGGCGCGCGACAATGCATCGCCGGCCTGCGGCTGCCAATCGATCGTCAGGCAATCGGCTCGATCCACGCGATAACCGATTCGCAGGAATGTCGCGTCGTAGGCGGCCAAGGCCTCGTCGGCGGGATGGCCGTCGCCGAGCTGAAGGCCGCGGCCGAGCGCGCGGATGCTGCCTCGATGCTCGGCGAGCAGCGCAAGGAGACGCGGCGAGTCCGGTGCAACACTGTGCAAACCGCGGAAATTGATGAACGAAGAGCGAGGATCAAGAAAAGGTGCCACTACCGCCATTGGCAGCGATTCGACCGTGAGGTAGAGAGCCGGCGTGCTGCGCGCGCGCTCCGGCACCGAGAAAGCCAACCATTGGCGGCTCCACGGCTCGGCGATGAACCAGCGCGTCGGCGCCGCAACGAGCGACGTGGCAACTTGAACGACCAGCAGCAGGGCGAGGATTATCCGGGCTGCGCGGGGCGCAAGCACACGCTCGCCGACGCGCACAAGGCAAATGCCGGCGAGCAGCAGGACCACTAGCCCGTAGCGGCCGTTGGCGGACGTAGCGACCCAGAGTACGGCAGCAATGCCAAAAAAGCCCAGCAGGCGCCAGTCCACGGCGCGTAAAGCCGAACGCGCGTCCAGCCTTTTCGCCAGCGACAGCGTGAGCAAGGCGGTAGCGCCGACCAGAAAGGCCGCAAGCCGGAGGTCCGGGGCGAAGATCTCCGAGTAAAGCGACCGGTCGAGAGCGATCAATCGAAAGGGGAAAGCGAGCGCGCTGGCAATGTCCTGCGGGGTGAAACGCGCAGCGAGCAGATTCACTGCTGGAGCGTCGGGCGAGCGAAACCACGCGTTCATGAGCGGGAACACGGGGTTGCCGAACTCACGCATCAGGAGCACACACCAGGGACCCGCCAAGGCGGCAAATGCGGCCACGCCGCCAGCCACATAGGCGAGCGTCGTGTGGATGGAGGCACGCCAGGAGCGGGCGGGACCGACGAGCAAGAGCGGCAAGGCAGCCAAGCCGTAGATGGCGAACGAATACTTGAGCGCCACCGCCGCGCCGAGCAGCGCTCCGATGAGCGCCGCGCGCTTCGGCTCCAGCGGCGGTCCGTCCAGAAGCAGCCACACGGCGCCAAGCACGAGCGGCGCAAGCAACGGATCCAGGAAAGAGGTTCCCACCGTCGGCCAGAAGACCCAGGTGGCGGCCCCCATGGCCGTCGCCAGCAGCGAAAAAATCAGGCGCTCGCGTTCCGGGAGATGCGCGAACATGCGAAACGACAGCAGATAGAGCAGCGCGAGGCTGACGCTGTGCAGGACAGCAAGCACGAGCGAGACGATCACGCTGTGCCAGCCGGCGTGCACCATCAGGTAAAACGGCAGGTAGGCGACGGGATTCAGATAGCTTTGCGCGCTCGCCGCAAAGAAGTCCTGCTGCAACCGTCCGCCGAGAAGCTCGTAGGGCAAGTAGTAGTGGTAATTGAGGAGATCCCAGTTGAGATCCTTGCCGGCCACAACGCTCCATGCCCCGCAGAGCGCTGCCGGTACGGCGAATGCCAAGAACAACGACCGCGGCGCCACGCCGCTTCCTAGGACCGGGGCACTTTGAAGGTCTTCACCCGGGCATGCAGCGCGTCCACCGCCGCCTGGTTGCCCGCCTCGCGGTACAGATCTTCGAGCGGCTTGATCGCCGGGTTGGTGAGCCGGCGCCACACCGAGATCGCCGTTTCCATGTCTTCGATCGCACCGGCCCGCTCGCCGACGTTGGCGCGCAGCGCGCCGCGAATGTAAAAGAACCGCGAGAGGAATTCCTTGGGAACGTCCAGCTGCATGAGCTGGCGCGCCTGCTCCAGGCTCGCTGCCACGGCGCCAGCCGAATAGCCTTGCGGGTTGAGCATTTGGCCTTCGGCAAGCCCGAGGGCGCCGTAAAAATTATGGCCGAGAAGGTCCAGCTCGCGGCGGGTGCGATCGTCGAGAGGCACCTCACGCCGCAGCGAGCGCGCGAGCGACACGGCGTAGCGCCGGCGCAGCTCGCCCTGAATGAACGCCACCCAAGCGTTGGAGCTTTCGGTCTGCAGGATCGAGTCGTCGAAAAACTGCCGCGCGGCGGGCGTGATATCGACCGTCACTTTTTGCGCATCGGTCGACGATTTGTCCATCTCGCTGTAGAGCCAGTGGTCACGCTGCGCGCCGCTGCTCAGCGCGCCGAGCGTAGCGACGACCGGCCGAGTTTCGTTGCGCACCATTTGCTCCACGATGCGCTGCGCAGACGCGGCGTCGGTCCGTTCGGCGTGGAACAGCCGGTTGCCGAGCACCAGCCCCTTGGCGTGGTAGAGCGTGATGTCGGGACGCCACTGCTCGATCATGTGAAAGTAGGCCATGGGCACGAGGTCCGGGTCGCCGGCGCCGAAGACCACGGCATTGGGCGGCAGCTCCTTCAGGACGGTACGTGCGAAGCGCGCACCCCATTCATGGTCCTCGAGGAAGTTCTCCCGCGCCCCGACGGCGAAGACCAGCGCGACAAGGACTGCGGCGGCAGCAACGGCCCAGCGCGGCCGCAGTGCATAGCGCTCAAGCGCCCATGCCGCTCCCAGGCCCATCCACAGTGCGGCGACTGCGTAGGCCGGCAGCGGGTAAACCTGGTAGATGTGCTTGTGCATCGAGTCGTAATCGAAGCCGAGCAGCAGCATGAGAAGCGCGGTGGAGAGCAGGAAAGCGAGCGTCAGGAAGGCCGCGACACGGCGCCCGAGCACGCGCCATTGGACGACGAAACCGGCCCCCGCGAGCAACGTGCCCAGCACGGCGAATTGCATGAACAGCTCGCCCGTCTGGAACTCGAAGAACTTGATGCGGTCGAGCCAGGTCGCCGTAGCCGATTGGTCGATATCCGCATAGCCGCTGCGGCTGATGAAAAACCAAATCTCCTTCAGCGAATCCAGGGGGCCATAGAAGCTGATCGGCAGCGGCGCCCAGGAGCGGTACACGAGCCACGCGTAGGGCAGCAGGCCAGCCACGACGAGCCACGAGAGCAGCCCGAAGCGCTCGAGCAGTGCTCGCCAGACGGGGAAGAGCAGGACCGCGAAAGCCGGCGCGACGAGCAGCATGAGCGGATAGTGGTTGCTCAGGCTCAGGCCGAAAAGCAGCGCCATCCACGGCAGACGGCGGCGTTGGTCAAGCGCCGCCACTTCGGCGAGGCGGGGCGGACAGGCCGATACGCCGAGGAACACCAGCACCAGGAAGAACAACGTGTTGAGGGTATAAACCTCGGCAATGATCGCCTGCGACCAGAAGACGGGCGAAACGCCCAGGCCGAGGGCGGCGACGTAGGCCGGCAGCCTTCCCGGGGCGAGCGCGCGCCCGCACAGCCACGCCGCGCCGCACGACAACGCGCCGAAGAATGCGCTGGCGAGGTGGACACGCCATGCGACCGCACCGAACGGCAGCTGGCTGAACAAGTGCCCGGCAAGCGTGAACAACGGATAGCCCGGCGGATGCTCGATGCCGAGGAAGTAGCTCGAAAGGACAAACAGGCCGTCGTCCTCGAGCGCTACCGTGTGCGGCGCATTGGCGGCGTAGAGCAGAAAAAGCGCCAACGAGACGAGCCCCGCCTGGAGCCAGTCGGCCCGTGCGGGACGAAACAGGGCCGGCCGCTCGAGCATCAGCGTTTCACCGGGGCGGAGCCGCCCCAAGTAAAGGAAGCGGTCGTGAAGAAGTTCCACAGCGCGGCCACCATCGCTCCAGCGAGCCCCGCCACCCAGTACGCCGTGGCTTTCAGGTACAGCCATTCGGCCATCGCTACGTTGATCAATGCGCCGATGCCGCACGCGATATAGAACGTGAGCAGACCGCGCCACATACGCCGGCCGCGTAGCCGCTGATCGCTGTAGGTGAACGCGTTGTTCAGGAAGAAGTTGCTGGTCATCGCGGCGAGCGTGGCGACGGTCTGGCTGAGCAGGAAGTTGCCGGTAATCGCGAACAGCAAGGACAGGACGGCAAGCTGCACGCCGATTCCCGTCACGCCGACCGCCGCGAAGAGGAAGAAGCGGGCGGGCAGCAGGCGACCGAACAAGTGATAGAGCACGAGCATGAAGAACTCGGCGACCACCCGCACGCTGAGCTTGCTCTCGCCGCGCACGCGGCTGCGCATGCGATACGGCAGCTCGGCGATGTGCGCCTCGCCGCCGGACGCGGCGATCAAGTCGAGCAGGATTTTGAAGCCACGGCCATAGACCTTGCGCACCACGCGGTCGAGGAAGGTGCGGCGCACGGTGAAGAAGCCGCTCATCGGATCGGTCAGCTCCTTGGTGAGGAGACGGCTGACCGCGCTGGCGAGACGGCTCGCCCGCACGCGCGCCGAGGCGAGATCGCCGGTGCTCGCGCCTTCCATGTAGCGGCTGGCGACGACGATGTCCGCATCGCCGCCGCGCATCCTCTCGAGCAGCGCAGGTAAGAGCGTCTCGTCGTGCTGCAAATCGGCATCGATGACGGCGAGGTAGGGCGCCGAGCTGGCCAGCATGCCTTCGATGCAAGCCGACGCGAGGCCGCGACGCCCGATGCGTTGAATGCAGCGCACTCGCGGGTCGTTCTGCGCCACTTCGCGTACGATCTCCTCGCTGCCGTCGAGTGCATCGTCGACGACGAAAATGGCCTCCCAGTCGACACGCGCCAGCGCCTGCTTAAGCGCGGATATGAGCGGCAGGATGTTGTCGCGCTCTCGGTAGGCCGGAACGACTACGGTGAGCTCGGGCATGTCAGTTGGCGATCTGCTCGCGGCGCTCGTTACGCGCCCGGCTGAAGTGGGCGATGAGGTAGCCGATCTGCCAGTCGCGGAACGACCAGAGCCTCTGCTGGTGCGCCGGCAAGTCGACGTTGGCGCGTGCACCGGTTGCATCGACGACCTTCATGTTCCATCCCCACGGCGAATAGGCAGCCGCCCCTAGCGCCTGCACGAACACCGACCAAGCGAGCGCGAGCGAAAACGCGACTTTCATGGCAAGCCGCGCGAGGATCCACTCCAGCGACGGAACGCATAGCATGACCAGCATGGGTAAGCTGTCCATGATGGGACGGTATCCGTACGCCCAGCCGCCCCACCAGTCGAACCATAGGAACGCCGGTACCCAGAGCGCCGGCACGGCGAGCGTCAGCCAGCGCAACGCCCGGTAGCGTGAGTCCGTCCACGCAAGCACGCCGCCGGCGAACGCGGCGATGAGAAACGGCGAGTAGATCAGCAAGCCTCGCGCGGGACTGACAAGCAGGCCTGCCGCACCGACCCAGAGAGGCGTTTGCCACACCGCCGGCGAGCCCGTTTTGAATTGCGCCACCCTCTCGCCGGCCGCAAGCTGACCGAAATCGAGCGGCGAGCCGAAGTAGTACCAGTTCCAGGCGAGCGCTGCCAGGGAGAACGGTATTGCCCCGAGCACGAAGAGCCCGAACGCGCGGCGATCGTGGATCAGCAGCGACGCACCGGCAAGCACGGCGATGAGCGCGGCGGTCGGTCGGCAGGCCGCCGCCGCGGAAAGCGCCAGGCCGCCATAGAGCGCACGCATTCCGGTACCCGGTTTGCGCAGCAGGAACAACAGGCCGAGCGAAAGAAAGAACATCTCGGGCGTCTGTTGCCACAGCGACTGCGAAGCCACGGCCCAGGCGCAGGAGCCGAACGCGTAGGCGGCGGCGACGAGCAGCGCGCGGCGCGGCGTGAGGAATTCCAGAGCGGTGAGGTAAACGAACGATGCAGAAGCGGCGACTAGCAGAGCGGCGGTCGCCTTGCCGAGGAGCGAAAGCAAAGCGGGACCCAGCTCCAGGCCGACCGCATGGGCGAGACCCGCGAGCGGCAGCATGATGAATCCGGCAATCGGACCGAAGGTGCCGACGAATAAAGGTTCGCCGGTCGTCGCGCGTTCGCGCGTGGTAGGTACCAGGTAATAGCGCCAGCCGGCGAACTTCAGCCGACCCTCCTGATAATGCTCCGCATAGGACTTGGTCGATCCCGGAGCTCTCTGCGTCCAGCCGGGGACCTGGATTGGCATCGCATCGCCGTGGCGGTCCTCGGCGCTCCAAAGGAACATGAACGGCGCTTCGAACGGGCTGAAAGCGGCGTCGCCGTCGGCGATGAGGCTGGCCGGAAGATAGATATTCGGCAGGCTGTCGCTTTCCGGCGGAAGCGCTCCCGCGTTTGCGAAGTAGACGATCAGCGCGCTGAAGAAAAGCGCGTACGCTCTACGGGCGTCCGTCCACCATCGCCCGGCGAGCTCGTGCTGCGACGCGGCGGGATTAGGGAACACCGCGCCACCTGATAAGGCTCAGTAGGAACGAGGCCAGCATGACTTCCGCGCCGGCGACCATCAAAGCGCTGGCGGGTATGGTGTCGCGCATCACGATTCGCGGGTCCAGCGCGCCGAAACCGGCTTCACGCCATTGCCAGAACGCCGCTGCGCTCCATACCAGGCCGGCCAGCCCGACCGCCAGGCCAAAGAGCAGTCCGCGCTCCAGGTAAAAGAGCTTGAGCAGGCGGTCGAGACTCGCATGGTGAGGCAGCAAGCCAGCCACTTGCGCCGAGGTACGCGCGAAAAGGGCGAACAGGCACAGCTGAAGCCCGAGCAGCGCCGCGGACGCGGCGTACAGCATGGTGTGAATGTCGAGTCCCGCGCCCAGGAGGCGCAGCGGCGCGAAGTACAGGGCCGTCGTGAGCGCGATGCCCATGACGAGCAGCAACAGCCCCGGATAGAGAAATAGCCAGCGCGGGCTGAAGACCAGCAGGAAGCGCAGATGCCGCCAGCCGTCTCGCCAGCTCCTGAGATGCGGTGCGCGGCCGCGCCCGTCGCGGTCGAGAGTGGTCGGTACTTCGGCGATGCGCCATCCCGCCAGGGCGGCCTTGACCACCAGTTCGCTCGCGAACTCCATGCCCGTGGTACGCAATCCGAGCGCAAGTACGGCGCCCCTGTCGAAACCGCGCAGGCCGCAATGAAAGTCGCCGACGCGAGTGCGAAACAACAGCCTGCCGACGAAGCTCAGCACGGGATTGCCGACATAGCGGTGAAGAAACGGCATGGCACCGGAGCGGATACCGCCTCGGAACCGATTGCCCATGACCAGCGGGTGGCCCTGGCGCAGCGCGTCGACGAACCGCTCGAGCCTGGAAAAATCGTAGCTGTCGTCCGCGTCGCCCATGATCACGTAGCGACCGTGTGCGGCGGCGATGCCGGCGTTCAATGCTGCGCCATAGCCGCGCTGGGCAACTTCGACGACGCGTGCGCCGGCCCGCTGCGCGAGCTCGCGCGACCCGTCCTCGGATCCGTTGTCCGCTACGAGTACTTCCCCATGGATCCCGCTGCGCGCAAGGAAGCCGCGAGCCTTCTCCACGCAGCGCGCCACGGTCGCCGCCTCGTTGAGGCACGGCATCAGGATCGTTAGCTCCGTCATCGGCGCCCCCCGGCGCCTGAAGCGAGTCAAAAAAAAAGGTACCCCGAAGGGTACCTTTAGTGAAGCGCTTACGTTATGTCATTAGCCGCGGCACGAGCCGGGCAGGTATTTCAGCGGCACCGACGTGCCGTCCGTGGTGTTGCCGCAGCGCCAGCCGTACAGCGTCTGGCTCGCCCCGGCGCTCATCGTCGACAGGATGGTCTGCGTCGACAGCGGCGCAAGCGTGACGATTGAGGTGTTCACCGACGGGCTGACGTTCTGCACCGTCGCGGTCACCACGCCGTTTACGCTGGTGCTGATGCCGGCGACATACTTGGTCGCTTGCGTGGCGCCGATTTCGCAGCCCCAGCCGTTCGCCGCCGGAGCCGGGCTCGGGCCCGACTGGTACACCTCGGTGATCGACGTGCGGCAGGCGCTCATGCCCAGGATCACCTCCGACATCTTCGCGCGGATGGTGTAGTCCTGATAGGCCGGCAGCGCAACCGCAGCCAGAATGCCGATGATCGCGACCACGATCATCAGCTCGATCAGCGTGAAGCCCTTCTGCATCGTTTTCATATTGGCGCTCCCCTTTCTCTTGGTTAGGCGCGGTCGCCGTTTATTGTGCGACCTGGGTACGAACAGCAATGTGCGTGCCATATGGAGGAAGCGGCCTACGTGCGGAGTACGTCACAGAAACGGTGGCGAATCCGGCGACGCGCGGCAAAAAAACGTCACTCCAAGGGACAATTTTCGTCAGCACGAGCGGCAAACCTCTGACCAGGCCCAAAAAAAAGGCACCCCGAAGGGTGCCCTTTCATCCGACAGCTAGCGTTACCCGCGGCAGGATCCGGGCAGGTATTTCAACGGAACCGACGTGCCGTCCGTGGTGTTGCCGCAGCGCCAGCCGTAGAGCGTCTGGCTCGCCCCGGCGCTCATTGTCGACAGGATCGTCGCCGTCGATAGCGGCGCGAGCGTGACGACGGAGGTGTTCACCGACGGGCTGACGTTCTGCACCGTCGCGGTCACCACGCCGTCCAGGCTCGTGCTGATGCCGGCAACGTATTTCGTAGCTTGCGTGGCGCCGATCTCGCAGCCCCAGCCGTTCGGCACCGGCGCCGGGTTCGGACCCGACTGATACACCTCGGTGATCGACGTGCGGCAGGCGCTCATGCCGAGAATGACTTCGGACATCTTCGCGCGGATGGTGTAGTCCTGATAGGCCGGAAGCGCAACGGCGGCCAGGATGCCGATGATCGCCACCACAATCATCAGCTCGATCAGGGTGAAGCCCTTTTGTGCAGTTCTCATCTGAAACCCCTTTCGATTCTTGTTAAGCAGCCCGGCGACATGCCGAACGCGGCCGTCTTTCTGCAAAGCGCGTGCCATACGATTTCCAGCGTATTTCGTGAACTATGCATCGCCGAGAGGCCCGCGGGGTGACGTGGATGGTCACTGCCGCTACCCGAGTTCGTCAGGGCGTGAAGCCCAGGATCCGGGACTCGTCGACGTCGTCGATCTGCTCGGGGTCGAGGAACATCTCGGCGTAGCGGCGGTACACCTTCTGGCGCACGAAGATGTCGAACAGATCCGGATCGACGTGGCCGTTTTCTTTCATGCGGCCGAGGATCTCGAGCGACTCCGAGAGCGTCTTGCCCTTCTTGTAGGGCCGGTCCTTGGCGGTGAGCGCTTCGAAGATGTCGGCGATGCCCATGCAGCGCGCCTGCACCGACATCTGCTCGCGCGTGAGGCCCTTGGGATAGCCCTTGCCGTCCATGCGCTCGTGGTGGCCGCCGGCGTACTCGGGGACCTTCGCCAGGTGCTTCGGCCAAGGCAGCGCCTCGAGCATGCGGATCGTCGCGACGATGTGGTGGTTGATCACCTTGCGCTCTTCCTCGGTCAGGGTGCCGGAGCGGACGGTGAGGTTCCTTAGCTCGTCGTCGGTGAGGAAGCTCACCTCGTGGCCCGAGGGATCGCGCCAGCGGTGCCGCGCGATGTGGCGCACGCGCTCCATGTCGGCATCGCTCATGCGCTCGGTGCCGATGTTGCAGGCATGCAGGAATGCGCGCTCGTCGTCCAGCGCGCGCAGCTGCCCGCAGAGGCGCCTTTCCTCCTCGGCCGCTTCGAGCCGCCGATCTTCCTGCACAAAGGCAAGCCGGCGTCGCAACGAGTCGACCTCTGCGTCGCGCTTGAGCACCTCGAATCGGGTATCGATGAGATGCACCCGGTCGAAGATGGTCTCGAGCTTGGTCGCCTTGTCCACCACGTGGACGGGGGTTGTCACCTTGCCGCAGTCGTGCAGCAGGCCGGCGATCTTCAGCTCGTAGCGGTCCTTCTCGGTCATCGTGAAGTCCTTGAGCGGACCTTCGCGAGTGTCGTTGACCGCCTCGGCCAGCAGCATCGTCAGCACCGGCACGCGCTGGCAGTGGCCCCCCGTGTAGGGAGACTTCTCGTCGATGGCGGTGTTGATCAGGTTGATGAACGACTCGAACAGCTGCTCGAGCTGGTTGATGAGCAGCCGGTTGCTGAGCGCGATGGCTGCCTGCGAGGCGAGCGACTCGGCGAGGCGCTGGTCGGAGGCCGAGAAGGCGACGATCTCGCCCGAGCGCGGATCGATCGCGTTGATGAGCTGCAGCACGCCGATCGTCTCGCCCTCGTGGCTGCGCATCGGCACGGTGAGGAACGACTTCGAGCGGTAGCCGGTCTTGGCGTCGAAAGCGCGCGTGCCGGTGAAGTCGAATCCTTCCGCGGTATAGGCATCGGCGATGTTCACCGTCTTGCCGGTGAGCGCGGCCTGGGCGGCGACCATCTCGTGGTTCGGCTTGCCGTCCTTGTAGAGCTTGATCGGGTAGAACGGTATGGGATTGCCGGTCGTTCCGCCGAGGTAATACTTGAGCGAGGTGGTGCGCACGATCTCGAAGCGCAGCGTGCGCTCGTCGGTCAGCCGGTAGAGCGTGCCGCCGTCGGCGCGGGTGATCGTCTTGGCCGCGGCGAGGATCGCCTCGAGCAGGCGGTTGATATCGCGCTCCGCGGAAAGCGAAGCGCCGATGGCGTTGAGCTCCTCGAGGCGCTGCACCAGGTCCTCGACGCCGCTGTGCGGCGCGGCCGGCGCAGCGCGCAGCCGGCCCCGGCCGTCGCGGGGCGCGCTCATCGAGCGTCTCCCCGGAGGCCTACTTGATGCAGACGGACCGCACTTCCTTGATGTGCGTGACACCGGTCAGGCATTTCTCCATCCCGTCCTGCTTCAGGGTACGCATGCCCTCTTCCAGGGAGATGGCGAGCATTTCGGCGACGCGGGCGTGCTCCTGGATCGCCTTCTTCAGGCGGTCGCTGGCGACCAGCAGCTCGTGCAGGCCGCAGCGCCCCTTGAAGCCCGAGCCGCCGCACTTGTCGCAGCCGACCGGCTTGTAGAGCGCGAGCTGGCCCTTCTCGCTGCCGTAGTGCTTGACCCAGTCCCGGTACACGCCTTCCATCGCCGCCTTCGGATCGGCCTTGAAGCGCGGCGTGCTCATCAGCTCCTCGCAGTATTCGCGCAGGAATGCGGTGAGCTCGGCCGCCTCGGGCGTGTAGGGCTGCTTGCACGAGCACAAGCGCTTCGCCAGGCGCTGCGCCAGGATGCCGAGCAGCGCGTCGGA
This sequence comes from uncultured Enterobacteriaceae bacterium, assembly GCA_964477695.1. Taxonomy (GTDB): domain Bacteria; phylum Pseudomonadota; class Gammaproteobacteria; order Burkholderiales; family SG8-39; genus SCGC-AG-212-J23. The sequence continues at coordinate 33,572 of CAYZFN010000087.1, forward strand.
GAAGTTGAACGGATCCATGCCCCTGTCGAGCAGGCGGATGATCGACTCGGGCGCCGAGTTGGTGTGCAGCGTGGCGAACACCAGGTGGCCGGTCAGCGAGGCTTCGATGCCGGTCGAGGTCGTCTCCTTGTCGCGCATCTCGCCCACCATGATGATGTCCGGGTCGGCGCGCAGGAAGGACTTCATCACCGCGGCGAAGTCGAGTCCGGCCTTCTTGTTCACCTGCACCTGGCGCAGGCCTTTCTGCGTGATCTCGACCGGGTCTTCCGCGGTCCAGATCTTGGTGTCCGGGGTGTTCAGCGACTTGAGCACCGAGTGCAGGGTCGTCGTCTTGCCCGAGCCGGTCGGGCCGCACACGAAGAACAGCCCGTAGGGCTTCGCGACGGTCGCCTGTAGCTTATCCAGGTTGCTCGTCGAGAAGCCCATCTTCTCTAGCGGCATCGGCTCGCCGGCGGCGAGAATCCGCATGACGATGTCCTCGACGCCGCCTTGCGTCGGGATGGTCGCGACGCGCAGCTCGATGTCGAGCGGGCCGAACTTCTTGAACTTGATCTTGCCGTCCTGCGGCTTGCGCTTCTCCGAGATGTCGAGGTCGCACATGATCTTGATGCGCGCCGCGATCGCCGCGCGGTAGCTCGCCGGCACCTCGATATAGGGGCCGAGCGAGCCGTCCTTGCGGAAGCGGATCTCGGTCTTGGCCTTGCCCGGATAGGGCTCGATGTGAATGTCGGAGGCGCCCTGGTTGTACGCGTCGACGATCACCTTGTTGACGAGCTTGACCAGCTCGTTGTCCGCGGCCGCGGAAACCTCGTCCGCCGACCCGGCCTCCAGCACCTCGCCCTCTTCGCCCTCCAGGCCGGACAGCAGGTCTTCGACGTTGGTCGTGTCCATGCCGACCGTTTCCTGCCCGTAGAACTGATTGAGCGTCTCCTTCCAGTCCTTGTGGGTGGTGACGCGGTAGATGATGCGCGCCTTGGGGAACACGTTGGAGGCGATACGCGAGGAGCGGATGCGCTCGGGATCGAGGCACATCACGTGCAGCCCTTCCTTGGTGTCGTCGATCGGCACCCAGAGGTTGGCCTCGACGTACTCGCGCTTGAGGTTCTTCAGCAGCTCGGCGGGCTTCACGCGATCGGCCTTGAACGGCTCGTAGGGCACGCCGAAGAACTTCGACAGCGCGGCGCCGATCGCCGGCAGCTTGACCTGGAACTCGTCGGTCAGCACCTGCTCGATGTCGAGCGCTTTCTTGCGCGCCTGACGCGCCGCGAGATCGAACTCGCCGGCGGAGAGCACCGCGTCGGCGATCAGGTAGTCGTACTTGGTCTTGGCGGCGGCCGGCTTCTGGCGCTGCTTGAAGGCGATGGCGAGGGTCTGCGCGAGCTCGCCCACGCCCTCCTCGGCAAGCGCGCCGAACGGCACGCCGGCCTTGTTGTTGATGATCTGGATGACGCCGATCAGCTCGCCGCCGCCCTGCTCCATGATCGGCGCGACGAGCTGCTGCTTGGTGCGGTAGCCGGTGCGCTTGTCCACCTCCTGCAGGAAACGCAGCTGCGGATGAATCGAGCGCAGCTCGGCATCGTCGTAGCAGTCCTTGATGTTGATCGCCTTCTTGGCCAGCGCGACGTAGCCGGCGATCGAGTGCTCGGCGATCGGCAGCTTGAGGTCCTTGAAGGAGTTGAGGCCGGTCTTCACCTTCGAGACGATCGCCTGCTTGTCCTCGCTCACCGAGTAGATGGTGAGGCGGTCGGCGTTGAAGAGCGCGCAGACATCGGCGCTCACCTCGAGCATGATCTCGTCGATGTTGCTCGTGGCGTGGATCTTGTTGGTCACCGCCTGGAGCTGCTTCTGGAACGCGAGGCGGGCGCCGACATCGGTCGGCGCGGAAGCCGGATGGCTCAGCACTGCGCTCATTTGGATCTCCCGGACTGCTCGTTCTTACTGGACTTGCATAATAGCGCCAGACGTCATGATTCCCAAAGATTTTTTGCCATTTACGACGCTTCCGCCGCGGCTCGTTTCAGGCCTCCGTCGAGCAGCCAAACACGAAACCCGCGCTGCGCGAAAAGGAACGCCGCCGCGGCGCTGCGCCGTCCGCTCTGGCAATACGTGACATATTCCCGCGAACGGTCGAGCACGCCGAACATATTGCGCACTTCGGCGAGCGGCACGTTGATCGCCCCGGGCAGCTTGTCGTACTGGTATTCGGAGGGATAGCGCACGTCGAGCCACATGGCGCCGTGGCGGACTTTTTCCGCAGCTTCGGCGTAGCTGATACGGCGCAGCAACGGCTCGCGCAGCAGCTCGTTGAAGTCCTGGCGCGCCAGGCGCAGCAGCAGGCCTTCGCTCAGCGCGTGCACGCTCGCGTTGCGTTTCGCTTCCGAGACGAGCGCCTCCTCGCCGAACGCATCGCCGCTGCGCAGCTCCGCGAGCAGGACCTTCGCGCCGCCGACCATGCGCTCGACCTGGAAGCGGCCCGATTCGACGACGTAGTAGTAGTCGCCTTCGTCGCCCTCGCGGATCAGGCACTCGCCGCGCTGCACAGCGACGCGTTCGAAGCGCCTGAAGAGCTCGTCGATGTGCGCGGCCGGCAGCTGCGCGAAGGCGCCGGCGCGCAGGTTGGCGAGCGAAAACGCATTCGCCATCACCCGGGCATCGCTCTGCACGGCGCGCGCGATCGGCGACAGCTGTCCGCTGCCGGACGCCACCTGGTGCCAGGTGGCGATGATGTCCAGCACCTCGTCGTCGAGCGCGATCAGATCGACGTCGGTGATCGCTTTCGCGCGCAGCACCCGCGTACGATTCACCGCGACGCGCGCGTCTTCGGTGCCGCCGACTACGACCTGCGTGCCGCCGCCGTGAAACGCGAGCAACAGCTCGCCCTGCAGGAGAAAGAGCGACTGCGCGCGCTGCGCCCGGCCGTGCAGGGGGTCGCTGCCGCGCGGCACGCGCTCGACGAAGGCGATCTCCGCGAGCTCGGCCAGGCGCTCGGCCGGCAGAGCGGCGAGCGGCGCCAGCGCGGCGAGCTGCGCCGGCGTGGCACGCGGCAGGGGCCCGGGACCGGCCACGCTAGAATTCGAGCACCAGGTTGTTCTGCAGCATCTGCGGCCGGAAGCGGCCCGCGCACTCCTCGATCTCGCGCATTGTCGGCTCGATCTCGCCGGGCTTGAGATGCGTGATGTAGATCTCCGCGGTTCGCTCGAGCTTGCCGAGCTCCTCGCCGAGCGTCGCCGGGCAAAGATGACGCGACATCTCCGCCAGCTGCCGCTCCTTGTTGGAGAACGCCGTCTCGATGATCAGGAACTTGAGGTTGGCGATCCGGTTCACGATCTGCCATAGCGCATCGTTCGGGCCGGTGTCGCCGGTGAAGACCAGGCTCGCGGTGCCGCTGTCGAGGTGGTAGCCGACCGCCGGCACCGTATGCCGCGCCGGGATGGCGGTGATCGTGCGCCCGCCCAGCACGACCGGCTTGCCGAGCTCGATCTCCTGGTAGCGCATGAACGCCGAGGCGGGCGATGGAATCTCGGTGAAGTCGGGCCAGATCGCCCAGTTGAAGAGATGGTTGCGCAGGATCTCGATGGTCGCGCGAGTCGCGTACACCGTAAGCGGCCGCGAGCGCATGCCGCCCACCGTGTCGACGAGGAACGGAATCGACGTCACGTGGTCGAGGTGCGAGTGCGTGACGAAGATATGGTCGATCTGCGACAGCTCGGCGAGCGTCAGATCGCCCACGCCGCTGCCCGCATCGATCAGGATGTCGGCGTCGACGAGGAACGACGTCGTGCGCAAATGCCGGCCGCCGATGCCGCCCGAACAGCCCAGGACGCGTAGCCGCACGGCTATTTCTCGTCGAATGCCATGACCGGCAGCTCGCCCGCCGCCGGCGGCGCACGGCGCAGCGCGGACAGCCGCTCGCCGTACACGCGGAAAAGCTCGCGCGCGCCATGGCGCCGCGCCAGCTCGGCGAGGTCGCGTTCGGCGTCGTCCCAATGGGCCGCGCGCAGCGCCGCGAGCATCTGGTTCCAGAGCTCGAGCTCTGCGCGCACCTGCGGTCCGGCCTCGGACTCCAGGCCGAGCGGCTCGTACACGGTAATCGCCCCCTCCCTTCCCTTCACCCTGATGCGGTCGACCTCGCGGAACACCAGGTCCGTGACCTGCGAGCGGGTCGCCTCGCCCACCAGGATCCCGACGCCATAATACTTCGTGCGGCCCTCGAGCCGCGAGGCAACATTCACGGCGTCGCCCATGGCGGTGTAGGCGCGTCGCACCTGCGAGCCCATGTCGCCGACGCGCACCCGGCCCGAGTTGACGCCGATGCCGATGCGCAGCGCCGGCCAGCCGCGCGCGGCGAAGCTCGCATTCAGCTGCACGCATTCCTTCTGCATGTCGAGCGCCGCGACCAGCGCGCGCCGGGCGTGCTGCGGCTCGGCGAGCGGGGCGCCCCAGAATGCCATGATGGCATCGCCGATGTACTTGTCGAGCGTGCCGCCGTGGCGATTGCGGATGATCGCGCTCATCGCCGTCAGGTATTCGTTGATGTACTCGCGCAGCCCATCGGCGCTCAGGCTTTCCGAGGTGCGTGTAAAGTCGCGCACGTCGCAGAAAAGCAGCGTCAGCTCCGCATCCTTGGGCTGCATGTCGTAGCGGCCCGGGTCGCGCGCCATGCGCGCGACGATCTCGGGCGGCACGTATTCGCCGAAGCGTCCGGCGAGCTGACGGCGGGCGCGCGACTCGACGAAGTAGCCGTACGCCATGTTCATGGTGTAGACCGAGAGCGCCATCAGGAGCGACGAGGCGAGCGGCAGGACGGTATTGCCGAGCATCCAGACCGCCACATTGAAGGCGACGATCAGCGCCATGCCGAGCATGACCAGCAGGGTCGCCGAGACGGCGGAAAGCAGCGGGATGAGCAGCGCCAGCGCCGTCCCGCCGATGACGAGCAGCACCGCCTCGGCGCCGTCGGTGAACCACGGCCGGCGCAGGATCTCCTGGTCGAGCATGCCGGCGATCATGTTGGCGTGCACCTCGACGCCCGGAAACGCGGCATCCACGGGCGTCGAGCGCAGGTCCTGGAGCGCGGGCGCCGTGGCGCCGACGAGCACGATCCTGCCTTTCAGCGCCTGCGCCGCCAGCCGGTCCTGCACCACATCGGCAAGAGAAATGTAGGGGAAGCTGCGCTTCGGCCCGCGGTATGGCACCAAAGCCGCTGCATTCTCGTCCACGGGAATCGTGAGCGGCCCGACGCTGAGCCATTCGAGGTCGCGTGCGCGCTGCGGCGGATAGCCGGGCTCGACAGCCGGTGGCGCACCGAGCCGCATGGCGTAATAGGTGCGGATGACGGCGAGGGACAGCGCCTCGTAATAGGCGCCGTCGAGCTCGGCGAGCAACGGCACGCGGCGCAGGACGCCGTCGAAATCCACGAGCGGCGTGAAGTGCCCTGCGGCCGCGGCGCTCGCGACATACGGCGCGAGGTTGCCGGTGAAGCCGTTCCAGACCGGAAACTGGACCCGGCGGCCGGCGAAGGTACCCTTCGGCAGGGTCGGTGGCGGCAGCGCGTTGGCGCGCACCGCGTCCTCTTCGCTGTTGAAGTAATAGCCGAGCACGACCGGACGGCCCTTCATGGCGGCGGCGAAGCGCGCGTCGAAGTCGAGGCGCCGGCGCAGCTTTCCATACGCCGAGCGAAACTGCGCGTCGCCGCCGAGCTCGCCTTCGGCCAGGCGGTCGAGCACGCCGATTCCGGAGCTCGGATCGCGCTCGGCCCACACGACGTCGAACGCGACGAGCTGCGCGCCATAGCGCTCGAACAGCTTGTCGAGCAGCTCGGCCATGACGTTGCGGCTCCACGGCCAGCGGCCCAGCTCGCCGAGGCTCTTCTCGTCGATGTCGAGGATGACGATCCGCTCGTCCGTGCCGCGCGGCATGGTCATGGCGAGCCGCGCGTCGTAGAGGATGTTGTCGAGCCGGGTGATGAACTCGATGCGACCGTCGGCGCTCGGGTAAAGCCGCAGCGCGTGACCTACGAAGAACAGCGTGATCGCAAGGCCGAGCGCGGCCCTTACGACGTGCTGTCTCAGGTCAGACTTTCAAGAAGAATTCCATCTTGACGCCGGCCAGCTCGATGACGTCATGGTCCTTGAGAGCGTGCGGCGCGGGGCCGATCTCCTGGCCGTTCACCGAAGGGCGGTTGCCGCCCTCGACGTGCGTGATGAAGTAGCCCTGCGGGCGGCGCGTCAGCACCGCGACCTGAACTCCCGGCTTGCCGAGCGTGGTGAGCGGCTTGGTGAGCTCGAGCTCCTTGCCGGCGTTCGCTCCGGAGAGCAGCTGGATCGCGCCGAGAGGCTGCGCCGGCTTGCCCGCCGGCGCGCCGCTCGGGCTAGGCGCCCCGGTCGGGCTGGACTTCGCGTCCTTGTCGGCGATCCCGGTCGCCGCCGCGCTCGCGGCGGCGGCCTGCACCGCGGCCTGGCGCGCCGCAACCGCCGCCTGCGCGCCGCCGGCGGGCGGCACGGCCGCGGACTTCATCGCCGAGGGACGCAGCACCATCGTTTTCTCGAAATCGGCCTTTTCCGCCGAAGCCGCGGGCGCGGCCTCGCCGACAAACTTGAGCTTGTACTTGCCGAGCTCGATGACATCGTTGTTCTGCAGGAAGTGTTTCTTGATCGGGTTGCCGTTCACCACCGTGCCGTTGGTGCTGCCCAGGTCCTCGAGGAACGAGTCGTTCAGGATGGTGACGATGACGGCGTGCTCGCCGCT
>CAYZFN010000088.1:0-20811 GCA_964477695.1 uncultured Enterobacteriaceae bacterium
AGATGCCGTCGGTCACGGAGACGACCGTGCCCTGCGTGCGCATCTGGGCGCCGGCGTCGAGGTTCTGGATGCGGCTCTTGATGAGCTCCGAGATCTCGGAAGGATTGAGTTGCATGCGGACTCCTTAAGCTTTCAATGCAGTCTCGAGCGCCGCGAGCTGCGCGCGCGCCGAGCCGTCGATCACCTTGTCGCCGATCACCACGCGCACGCCGCCGATCAGCTCCTTGTCGAGCGATACGTGGGCGCGCACCTTGCGGCCGGTCTTCTTCTCCAGGCGCTGCACCAGGTCCTGGAGCTGCGCCGGGGAAAGCTGGAAGGCCGATTGCACCTCGGCCTCGAGCACTCCCTCGCGCTCGTTCTTGAGCGAGTCGAACTGGACGCGGATCTGGGGCAGCAGCTCCAGGCGGCCGTTGGCCGCGAGCACGCGTACGAAGTTCTCCGCCTCGCCGTTCAGCTTGCCGGCCAGGATCGCCAGGAACAGGCCGGCGACCTGCGCGTCGGAGAGGTTCGGGTCGCCGACCGCGGCGCGCACGCGCTCGTCTGCGGCCACCTGCGCGAGCGCGGCGAGCATCTCCGACCAGCGTGCGAGCGCGCCGGCATCGTCCGCGATGCGGAAAGCCGCTTCGGCATACGGCCGCGCGATGGTGCTCGGCTCGGCCATCAGAGCTCGCGCTTGATCGCTTCGAGCAGGTCGGCGTGCGCCTTGCCGTCGACCTCCCGGCGCAGGATCTTCTCGGCGCCGGCGACCGCGAGCGAGGCCACACGGTCGCGCAGCTGCTCGCGCGCGCGCGTCACTTCCTGCTCGATCTCCGCCTTGGCCGCGGCGAGCTCGCGGCCGCCTTCGTCCTTGGCCGCCTGCCGCGCCTCGTCAATGAGCTGCGCGGAGCGCCTCTCCGCCTGCGCCAGGATCTCGGCCGCACGTTCGCGCGCTTCCTTGATGGCTTCGTCGGCCTGGCGCGTCGAAACTTCGAGCGACCGCCGGCCTTGCTCTGCCGCGGCGAGCCCATCCGCAATCGCCTTCTGACGCTCCTCAATCTTGCGCAGCATCCACGGCCATATAAACCTCATCGTGAACCAGATAAAGACCGCGAACGTTACGGCCTGTGCGATCAGGGTGAGGTTGAGATTCATCGCTCAGCGGAAAGCGGTAGCGAGCGGATTGGCGAAGGCGAAGAACATCGCAATACCGAGCCCGATGATGAACGAGGCGTCGATCAGGCCGAGCAGCAGGAAGACCTTGGCCTGCAATGAATTAGTGAGTTCCGGCTGGCGCGCGGCGGCCTCCAGAAACCGGCTGCACATGATGCCTACGCCAATGCAGGCTCCTGCAGCGCCGAGGCCGATCATCAGCCCCACACCGATGCCGGTATAGGCCTGCACCATCGCCAGGAATTGAAGCTTGTCCATCGAGTTCCCCTTTTAGCGGATAGGAATTAGTGGTGCTCGTGTGCCATCGAGATATATACGACGGTGAGCATCATGAAGATGTACGCCTGCAGCAGGACGATCAGGATATGGAAAACCGCCCAACAGAATGCGAGCACGGAGCCCGCGACGGCGCCGCCGATGCTTGTCGCGGCCAGCATCCAGAGCAGCAGGAACAGGATCTCGCCGGCGTACATGTTTCCGAACAGGCGCAGAGAATGCGAGAGCGTCTTGGACGTGTATTCGACGAGCTGGAACAGAAAGTTCGCTGGCCATAGCAGCGGATGCGCACCGAACGGTGCGCAAAAAAGCTCGTGCAGCCAGCCGCCGAGCCCTTTCACCGAGATGGCGAAGTAGATGCTCAGCAGGAGCACCGATATCGACAACGCGAAGGTGGTATTCACGTCCGCAGTGGGCACATAGCGGAAGCCGTGCTCGGACACATGGTTCGTCAGAAGTCCCACGATATCAGCCGGCAGAAAATCCATCGCGTTCATCAACACGACCCAGAGGCCCACCGTAAGCGCGAGCGGCGCAATGAAACGGTGACGATCGCCGTGGTGGAAGATCCCTTTCGCCGCGTCGTCGATGAAATCGATCATGAGCTCGACGAAGGCTTGACGCTTATTGGGCACGCCAGAAGTCGCGCCGCGCACAACCCACCACATGCAACCCAGACTCACGATGCCGAGCAAAATGGAGACGATGAGCGAGTCGACATTCAACGACCAGAACGGTCCCTCGCCCACCGGCTTGATGAAATACGCGAGGTGATGCTGAATGTATTCGGAGGGCGTGAGCTCTTGGGCTACGGCCATCGGCGCAGGTCGATCAGTAGTCGCGAACGAAAAAAGCCATTGCAAAAATCAGCATCGTGACGACGAAGGTGCCGAGAAAAGCTCCCACCACGGCCTGCGGATAACTCGTCAACACGAACCACACCAGGAAAAGCGCCAGCCCGATTTTCACCGCCTCAGCGCGCAACGCGCCGGCGAGCGCCTCGCCGGGAGAGCGCGTGCCCGCCCGGGAAGCGAGCCAAGCCGAAGCGAGTCCCGCCAGCACGCTTACCGCACCCCCGGCGGCCGCCGATGCTGCGCCCCGCGGGCCGGCGGCGGATGCCGCAACGATCGACAATGCCGCCGTCGCCGCAAGCTGCCATCGCAAGACAGTGAGTACCGGCTTGCTGAGGTGGCGAAGCACGGCTTTTCGATTCGTCCCACCCCGCAAAGGGCCGTGAGTATAGCGCAAACTTAACGCTCAGCGCAGTCTCTTCAGGAGCTCCTCGAGATGATCCAGGCTCGCGTAGTGCACGATCAACTTGCCGCCTTTTTTTCCGGCATGGATGTGCACCGTCGTGCCGAGTCGCTCGGCGAGTTCCTCCTCGAGCCGCGCGAGATCGCGGTCGCTCTTGCGCCGGCGCCGCGCTGCTGGCGCGCCGCGCAGCAGACGCTGGACCAGAATCTCTGCTTCGCGCACCGACAGGCCCTTGGCCGCGACCCTGTGTGCCGTTTCGATCTGGCGCGCGCCGTCGAGCGCGAGCAGCGCGCGGGCGTGGCCCATTTCAAGTTTGCCTTGGGTCAACATTTCCTGGACCGCCTTGGCGAGCTTCAGCAGCCGCAGAAGGTTGGTCGTCGCGCTGCGCGAGCGGCCGACCGCGTCGGCCGCCTGCTCGTGCGTCATCTTGAACTCGTCCACGAGGCGCTGGATCCCGGCGGCCTCTTCCATCGGGTTGAGATCCTCGCGCTGAATGTTCTCGATCAGCGCCATGGCGAGTGCCGCCTCGTCCGGCACTTCCCGCACCAGCGCCGGCACCTGCTCGAGCCCCGCCATCTGCGCCGCGCGCCAGCGCCGCTCGCCTGCGATCAGCTCATATTGCTCGCCGGTCATTGGACGCACGAGCAATGGCTGCATCAAGCCTTGCGCGCGAATCGATGCCGCAAGCTCGGCGAGCGCCTGTTCGTCCATTCGCGTGCGCGGCTGATAGCGTCCCGGCCGGATTCGCGATACCGCGAGCGTCGCCAGCGTCTCGCGCGGTGCTTCATTGCCGCCGAGCAGCGCGTCGAGACCGCGGCCGAGACCCTTGGACTTCATGCCGGCTGTACCTGAGCGAGGATCTCGCGCGCGAGCGCAAGGTAGGCTTGCGCCCCCTTCGACGCAGCATCCCACATCACCGCCGGCACGCCGTAGCTCGGCGCCTCGGCAAGGCGAACGTTGCGCGGTACCAGAGTCCGGTACACCTTGTCGCCAAAATGCGCCTCGAGCTGCTGCGAGACCTGCTGCGAGAGCGTATTCCTCGGGTCGTACATCGTGCGCAGCAAGCCGGCGATCTCGAGCTGCGGATTGAGGTGCGCACGCACTCGCTTGATCGTTCCGACGAGGTCGGATAGACCCTCGAGCGCGTAGTACTCGCATTGCATGGGGATGAGCACGCGCTTGGCGGCCGTCAGAGCATTCACGGTGAGCAGGCTGAGTGAAGGCGGACAGTCGATGAGCACGAAGTCGTACTCCTGGGATACGGCGGCGAGCGCTTCCTTGAGGCGCGACTCACGCCCCGACAGCTCGACCAGCTCGACCTCGGCGCCCGCGAGTTCGCGGTTCGACGGCACGAGGTCGTAGCCGCCGCGCTCTGCCCGGACGCGGACCGCCGCCAGGCCGGCGAGGCCCAAGAGTACGTGGTACACCGTTTGAGCGAGGGTTCGCTTGTCGATACCGCTGCCCATCGTCGCGTTGCCTTGCGGATCGAGGTCGACGAGCAGCACGCGGCTCCCCGACTGCGCCAACGCCGCCGCGAGATTGACGCTGGTCGTGGTCTTGCCTACGCCGCCCTTCTGGTTGACGACGGCAAGTACGCGAGTGCTCATGCAACGGCCGAGCGCCGTCGGCACACCACAAGGTGGCGCACGGCATCGAGCAGCGGCACGCGCAGCTCAATGCTCGTGCATTGCCAGTCGGCCATCTCCGCGAGCTCGTCCGCGTGCAAGGCGCCCTTCATCGCGACGAGGCAACCGTCGCCGGCGAGGAGCTGAGTGCACGCTTTCGCGAACTCTCCGAGGCGGGAGAAGGCGCGCGAGATGACCACGGCAAAAGGATTCGCGGGTTGCCACTTTTCGACGCGACCTTCGTACACACTCGCGTTGCGCAAGCCCAGCTCGATTGTTACCTGGCGCAGGAACGCCGCCTTCTTCTGATTGGCCTCGGCAAGAACGACCCGCCATGACGGCCGGGCGATGGCGAGCGGCACGCCAGGTAGCCCGGCGCCCGAGCCCGCGTCGGCGAGCGCGCCGCCGTCCGACATCGGCAAATACGGCAGCGTGGCGAGCGAATCGAGCAGGTGCTGGCTCACCATGGCGAGCGGATCGCGGATCGCGGTCAGGTTATAGGTCTTGTTCCACTTTGCCATGAGTGCGAGGTAGGCGAGCAACCGGTCGAGCGCTTCGCTGTGCAACTCGATTCCGAGTTTCGCAATCCCGCGTGCTAGCGCGGCGTCGGGGGTCATGCCGTCTTCAGGGACGGCGCATCCTTCTCCGTTGGGCCTGCGCTTCTTTTCAAATGAACCACGAGCAGGGAAATGTCAGCCGGCGTAACACCCGAAATCCGGCCCGCTTGACCCAGCGTCTCCGGTCTTTGCGCAGCGAGCTTCTGCCGCGCCTCGACTGAAAGCCCGCGCACGGCGGCGTAATCGAAGCGCCGTGGGATTTCCAGATCCTCGAGACTCTTCCGCCGTGCGACCTCGGCGCGCTGACGCTCGACATAGCCCTCGTACTTGATCTGGATCTCGACCTGTTCGGCTACGTCAGCCTCTACGGAGGGGTCTCCAACCACGGGATACCGGACCTCTGGGCGACGAAGATAGACATAAGCACTTACGTTTTCGCGGAAGCCAGTACTCACATATGTCCGTGCCAGACGACCTTTCTCGCGCTCGATCGCATCTCGTTTCCGGCCGAACGCGCCCCACCGCGCGTCGTCGATCAGGCCTAGCTTGCGTGCCGTCTCGGTAAGGCGCAGGTCGGCGTTGTCCTCCCGCAGCTGCAGGCGATACTCGGCGCGGCTGGTAAACATCCGGTACGGCTCGGTAACGCCTCGCGTCACCAAATCGTCCACCATGACGCCGAGATAAGCCTCTTCGCGCGCTGGCCACCAAGCATCGCGCTCGATTGCGCGCAAAGCGGCGTTGATTCCGGCCAGAGCGCCTTGCGCGGCGGCTTCCTCATAGCCGGTCGTGCCGTTGATCTGCCCGGCGAGATACAGGCAGCGGATGTGCTTGCTCTCGAGCGAAGCGTGCAGTGAGCGAGGGTCGAAATAATCGTATTCGATGGCATAGCCCGGTCGCACCACGTGCGCGCGCTCCAAGCCGCGGATCGAATGAACCAACTCCAGCTGCACATCGAAGGGAAGGCTGGTCGAGATGCCGTTCGGATAAAGCTCGTTGCCGGTGAGTCCTTCCGGCTCGATGAAGACCTGGTGACTCGGTTTTCCCGAGAACCGATGCACCTTGTCCTCGATAGATGGGCAATAACGCGGGCCGACGCCCTGGATCACGCCCGTGAACATTGGGGAGCGATCGAGGCCGCCGCGGATGATCTCGTGGGTTCGCTCGTTCGTATGCGTAATCCAGCAGGAGAGCTGCCGCGGGTGCATTTCACAAGTGCCCATGAACGAAAAGACGGGCTCCGGCTGGTCGCCCGGCTGCTCCTGCATGACACCCAGGTCGACGGTTCGCGCATCCAGGCGCGGGGGCGTTCCGGTCTTAAGCCTGCCGACGGGCAAACCGATGTCACGCAGGCGATGCGCGAGGCCCACGGACGCAGGCTCGCCGGCCCGCCCCGCCTGGTAGTGGCGCAGCCCGACATGGATCTGCCCGGCGAGAAAGGTACCGGCCGTCACCACTATCGCTCTAGCACGAAACCGCATGCCGCCTTGCGTAGCTATGCCGGCAGCGCGGTCGCCCTCGAGGAGCACGTCTTCGACGGCCTGCTGAAACAGCTGCAAGTTCGCCTGATTTTCCAGCCGGCGACGAATGGCCTGACGGTAGAGAACGCGGTCCGCTTGGGCGCGCGTAGCGCGAACCGCGGGACCCTTAGAGGAGTTGAGAATACGGAACTGGATGCCCGCTTCGTCAGTGGCAAGGGCCATCGCTCCGCCGAGGGCGTCGATCTCTTTGACGAGATGGCCCTTGCCGATCCCGCCGATCGACGGGTTGCAGGACATCTGTCCCAACGTCTCGATGCTGTGTGTCAGCAGAAGCGTGCGGCGACCCATGCGCGCGGACGCGAGCGCGGCTTCGCATCCGGCATGGCCGCCGCCGACCACGATCACATCGAATTCGGGATACATGCGGCCGCGCATTTTACGCGACCGTTCCACGTGAAACTACGCGCGTATTAGTTCCACGTGGAACAAGCCGAATGCTGCAGCGCAGCGAAAGCTCAGTGCCCGAGCTCCTGGTGCATGCGCGTGCGGCCCGCGTCGAGCGCCGGCGGCAGGCGGTTGCCTAACTTTGCGAACAACTCGTCGTGCGAGCGCAGCTCGTCCCGCCACGCGACGGAATCGACGCGGCTGAGCTCGCCATACTGCTGCGGCGATACTTTCTCCAGTCCCTGCCAATTCAGGTCTTCAAAACGAGGCATGATTCCCAGCGGTGTCTCGACGCCTTGGGCATGACCTTGGCAGCGCTGCGCGACCCATTGCAGCACGCGCATGTTCTCCCCGAACCCGGGCCAGATGAACCGGCCGTTCGCGTCGCGGCGGAACCAGTTGACCCTGAATATCTTCGGCGGATTCCGGACAGCCCGGCCCATCCTTAGCCAGTGGCCGAAGTAGTCGCCCATGTTGTAGCCCACGAATGCCACCATGGCCATGGGGTCGCGGCGCACAACCCCGACCTTGCCGGTGATGGCCGCGGTGGTTTCCGAACCGAGGGTAGCTGCCATGTAGACGCCCTCTTCCCAGCTCGGCGCCTCGACCACGAGCGGAACCGTAGTAGAGCGGCGACCGCCGAATACGAAAGCCGAAATCGGGACGCCATTAGGGTCTTCCCACTTAGGGTCGATCGATGGGCATTGCGCCGCCGGGACAGTGAAGCGCGCATTCGGGTGCGCCGCCAAACGGCCCTTTCGCCCATCTTCGGGAGTCCAGTCCTTGCCCTGCCAATCGATGAGACGCGCGGGCGGCTCGTCCGTCATCCCCTCCCACCACACATCGCCGTCCGGCGTAAGCGCTACATTCGTGAAAAGCACGTTTTGGCGCAGCATTCGCATCGCGTTCGGATTGGTCGCCTCGGAGGTGCCGGGAGCTACGCCGAACAGCCCCGCTTCCGGGTTAATGGCGTGGAAGCGCCCATCCGCACCGGGCTTGATCCACGCGATATCCTCGCCGATGGTGGTCACCTTCCAGCCCTTGAAGGCCGGCGGCGGGATGAGCATGGCGAGATTGGTCTTGCCACAGGCCGAAGGGAAAGCAGCGGAAATATAGGTTTTCTCTCCGTTCGGTGATTCCATGCCGAGGATGAGCATGTGCTCGGCGAGCCAGCCCTCATCGCGCGCCATTACCGACGCAATGCGCAGGGCCAGGCACTTCTTCCCGAGCAACGCATTGCCGCCGTAGCCCGAGCCGTACGACCAGATCTCGCGAGTCTCGGGGAAATGGACGATCCACTTCTCCTTCTCGTTCGAGGGCCAGGCAACGTCCTTTTGGCCCGCAGCAAGCGGCGTCCCAACGGAATGTACGCACGGCACGAACTTGCCGTCCGCACCGAGCCATTCGGCGACCGCTCGTCCCATGCGCGTCATGATGCGCATGCTGATCGCCACATAGGCGGAGTCGGAGATTTCTACGCCGACCTGCGCAATCGGTGAGCCGATCGGGCCCATGGAAAACGGCATTACATACATCGTGCGCCCGCGCATGCTGCCGTCGAAGAGTCGGTTCAGCGTGGCGCGCATTTCACCCGGATCTACCCAATTGTTGGTCGGACCCGCGTCTTCCTTCCTGCGGCTGCAGATGAAGGTGCGCTCTTCCATACGCGCCACATCCGTCGGATGCGAGCGCGCCAGGAACGAGTTGGGACGGTGCTTTTCGTTGAGACGGATAAGAGTCCCGGCCGCGACCAACTCCTTACACAGTCGGTCGTATTCGGCCTGCGAGCCATCGCACCAGTGCACGCGCTCGGGTTTGGCAAGCCCGATGATCTCTGAAACCCATTGACGCAATCCTGGATGGCGTACCCACGTCGGGGCGTTGGAATGGTCGCTCGCTTGCGAAACGGGAGCATTCATCGCGTCATGACTCCGAAAAAGGCAACGGCCCAGGCTAGGCTGGGCCGAAAGAGGTCGATTCGTGCGGCGATTCTAGCACCGCGGTCGTTGAACAGGCTTTTCCCCACCGCTGCGCCGTTTGGATTAATCGCTTAATCCTCAATTACTTGCATCCATCGAAACGGTCACTTGCCGATGCAGAAGCGGGCGAAGATCTCGCGCAGCAGATCATCGCTAGTGAAAGCGCCGGTGATGCTAGCGAGCTGATCGTGCGCAAGCCGCAACTCCTCCGCGAAGAGTTCCCAACGTTCTCCTTCGGCCGCGGCGCGCGCCAGATGTTCCGCGCAAGCGGAGAGCGCGCGCAAATGTCGCTCGCGCGCGAGAAAGACCGATTCACCGGAGCCGGACCATCCGGCGGCCTCGAGGATCGCCTTACGCAACATCTCGAGTCCCGCGCCGCTCCGCGCCGAGACGGCGAGCGTGCCGCTCGGCGCGGCAAAACCCGGATGCAGGTCGAGCTTGTTGAACACGACCAGCCGAACGCCGCTGCTCGGCAGATCGTCGAGCGGCGCCGGCGCCGTTGCCGCCTCAGAGATGAGGAGCAGCACGTCGGCGCGCGCAACCTCGCGTTTGGTGCGTTCCATGCCCAGCCGTTCGATCTCGTCCGCGGAAGCGCGCAGGCCGGCCGTGTCGACGAGCGTGAGCGGCACGCCGTCGATCTGCACGGGTTCTCTTAGCGCGTCGCGCGTGGTGCCCGGTATCGGCGTGACGATCGCGCGCTCTTCCCCGGCCAGCCGGTTGAGCAGGCTGGATTTGCCCACGTTCGGCGGGCCGGCAAGCACGACGTGTACGCCACTGCGCAGCAGACTGCCCTGCCGGCTCTTCGCTAGCACATCCGTTAGCGTTGCGCGCGCTTCGGCAAGCCTGGCTTGCGCGTCTTCCCGATGCAGTGGATCGAGGTCTTCTTCAGGAAAGTCGAGCGTTGCCTCGGTGAGCGCGCGCAACTCGATCAGCTTGCGTCGCAGCTCGCCGATGGCGGCGGAAAATTCGCCGCTCAGCGAGCGCAGAGCGCTGCGTGCCGCTTCCCGACTGGCGGCGTTGATGAGGTCCGCCACCGCTTCGGCTTGTGCAAGATCGATGCGGCCTTCGAGGAATGCGCGCCGCGTGAACTCACCTGGCTCTGCCAGGCGCGCTCCGGCATCGAGACAAGCGGCGAGCACTTCGCGCAGCACGATGGGGCCGCCGTGCGCGTGCAGCTCGAGGACGGGTTCTCCGGTGTAGGAGTGCGGCGCCGGAAAGAACAAAGCCAGACCGCGATCGACCGTTTCGCCGCGCGAGTCGCGGAATGCCGCATAGGTCGCGTGCCGCGGCTTGGGAAGAGCGCCGAGCAGCGCGTGTGCTATTTCCGGTACGCGCGTCCCGGAGATTCGAACTACACCGATGCCGCCGCGGCCCGGCGGCGTGGCTACCGCTGCAATGGTATCGCGCGCTAGCTCATCGGCGGGCATGAGCCGGCTTGTCGCGATCGAACATGCGCTGGATCTGCCACTGCTGAAGAATGGAAAGGATGTTGTTGACCAGCCAGTAGAGCACCAGCCCGGCGGGAAAGAAGAAAAAGAAGATGCTGAAGATGAACGGCATGAATTGCATCACCTTCGCCTGCACCGGATCCGGCGGCTTGGGGTTCATTCGGGTCTGCAGGATCATGGTGATGGTCATCAGGATCGGCAGAACGAAATACGGATCGAGCGCGGAGAGGTCCTTTATCCAGAGGATGAACGGCGCATGGCGCAGCTCGATCGCGGCGAGCAGCACCCAGTAGAGCGCGATGAACACCGGAATCTGCACCACGATCGGGAAGCAGCCGCCAAGCGGATTAATCTTCTCCGTGCGGTAGAGCTCCATCATTGCCTGGTTCATTTTCTGCCGATCGTTGGCGTACATCTCGCGCAGCTTGGTGAGGCGCGGCGTAATGAGCTTCATCTTCGCCATCGACTTGTAGCTCGCCGCAGAGAGCGGGAAGAAAATGAGCTTGATGAGCACCGTGAGCAGGATGATGGCAACCCCCCAGTTGCCGGTCAGGGAATGCAGCTTCTGCAGCAGCCAGAAGAGCGGCCAGGCAATGATGGCCAGCCAGCCGTAGTCCACGACCAGATCCAGACCGGGCGCCGCCGCTTCGAGGCGTTGCTTTTCCTGCGGACCCGCGTAAAGCGGCACGGTGACCTGGACGCTGCCTCCCGGGGCGACGCGAACCGGTAGCACCGCGCGGCCCGCGTAAGTACCGTCCTGGCGCTTTTCGATCGTGTACTCGCGCTGCGCGCCGGCCGCCGGCAGCCATGCGCTCACGAAGTAGTGCTGCACGAACGCCAGCCAGCCGTCCTTCGCCTGATGCACGTATTCGGACTCGGCCTTGCCTTTGTCGATGTCGGCCGGTGCGACCTTTTGATATTTGTGCTCTTCCGAATAGAGCGCGAAACCCGTGAAGCTGCGTGCACCGAAGCTCGATGCCACGGTGTTGTGATCACCTTCCGCCTGCCCGTCATGCGTGAGCTGGAAATACGCATAGCTCGACAGCGGCGCCGCGCCTTTGTTGCGCAGCTCGAGCGTGACATCGACGACGTAGCTGTCGCGCCGGAAGGTATAGACCTTGGCCACTTCCAGCCCTTCGGCGTTCCGCGCGGAGAAGCGCACAGCGAGCGACTCGTCGCCGGGACGCAGCTCGTGCGGTCCCGGCTCGAGGCGCCACAGCGTGCGATGGTTCGGCCCGTCCTGGCCGGTTACGCCGCTTTGCGCCTCATATTTGTGCGCCGGCCCGAGCAGCACGAAGTCCTTGTTGGGGTCGTTCGAATCCTTGTGCCTGAGCAGCTCCAGGCGCACCAGCGTCGCCCCGACGGTGTCGAGCTCGGCTTCCACGAGATCGGTCTTTATGTGGACCGTCTCGCCTTTGAGGGCTGCAGCCGACGATGGAACAGCTGGGGTGCCCCCCGGCGCGGCCCCGCTTGCGCTCGGCGCCGCAGGCGCCTGGGGCGTCACTGGCGCTGTAGTCGCGGCGGGAGCAGGCACCTTCGGCCGGTGATCGCGCTCCCACGCTTCCCAGAGCATGAGGAGCGAAAAACCGAAGATGACGAGGAGAACGAGGCGCTGGGTATCCATCTCTAGGGAACGGGATCGTGACCGCCCGGGTGCCAGGGCCCGCAACGCAGCACACGGCTTAGGGCAAGCCAGCCGCCACGCCAAGCGCCGTGTTTGGCCAGCGCCTGGTCGGCGTATTCAGAGCAGCTTGGATAGAAACGGCAAGCGCGGGGAAATAACGGGCTGACGCACCATTGGTATGCCCGCACGGCCATGCGTAAGCAGTGCGCCATCATAAAAGCGCCAAGAGGAGCTGCCTCAATTCGCGCAGCATGCCGGCCGAGCCGTGAACACCGTACGGCGGGCGCACGAGAACGTCCGTTGCGCCCAGAGCTCGCTGCTCGAGCCTGAAGGCCTCGCGAATGCAACGCTTGATACGGTTTCTTTCCACAGCCGAAGCCGCATGCTTGCGCGAGATGAGAATGCCGAGCCGGGGCGGACCCGCGGGGCGGCGCTGATAGTAGAAGACGAATCCTCCAAGACTGCGGCGGGTCCCGCGGCGAAGCAACCTCTCGAATTCGACCTTCCGCCGCAGGCGGCGGGCTTCGTCCAGGCGAAAGCGGTTCTTTACTTCGCCGGCTACGGTTATAGCGCGAGCCGGCGCCGCCCGCGCGCGCGGCGGTTGCGCAACACCTTGCGCCCGCCGCTCGTGCGACTGCGAACGAGAAAACCGTGGCGCCGGGCACGCCGCGTTTTCGAAGGTTGGTAGGTGCGCTGGGTCGCCATTGCCGCGTCCGAAAAGGCCGGTATTAGAGCTTGCGCATCATCGCGTTGTCAAATCGCGCACTGCTTGCTTCGCGTGCGCTTGCAGAGCGTTCGGCGGCGCTTCGCGCTGTGGATAACCCACGGCGAAGCGGGTAAAATTTCGCCTCGTCTAGGCCCACTACAAGATGCAGAATCTCTGGGACGCCTGCTTGCGTCGGCTCGAGCAGGAACTACCCGCGCAACAATTCAATACCTGGATTCGGCCGCTCGCGCCGGACGCCGGCTCGGCAGACGACATGCTCGTCCTGTGCGCGCCCAACCGCTTCGTGCTGGAGTTGGTGCGCGAGCGCTTCGCGGCACGCATCGAGCGGCTCGTCGCCGAAGCGAGCGGGCGCGACTGCGCGCTGCGCCTGGTGCTCGCGCGGGGGGCCGATTCAGCGGCCGCGCGAACGCCGCAGGCGCCGGCGCGCCCGAGCGTCGAGACGGCGCCCGCTCCCGACCGCTCACGGCTGAACCGCGCCTTCTCGTTCGACAGCTTCGTCACCGGCAAGGCGAACCAGCTCGCGCGGGCGGCGGCTCTCCAGGTCGCCGAAAACCCCGGCATCTCATACAACCCCCTATTCGTGTACGGCGGCGTCGGGCTGGGCAAGACGCACCTCGTGCAGGCGATCGGCAACCAGGTCGCGGACCAGCGGCCGCAGGCGCGCATCCGCTACATCCATGCCGAGCAGTACGTCACCGACGTGGTGCGGGCGTATCAGCAGAAGTCGTTCGACGAATTCAAGCGCTATTACCACTCGCTCGACCTGCTGCTCATCGACGACATTCAGTTCTTCTCCAACAAAGGCCGCACGCAGGAGGAGTTCTTCTACGCCTTCAATGCGCTAGTCGAGGCGCACAAGCAGATCGTCATCACGTGCGATACCTATCCCAAAGAGATTGCCGGGATGGAGGAGCGATTGATCTCGCGCTTCGGCTGGGGACTGACCGTCGCCATCGAGCCGCCCGAGCTCGAGATGCGCGTCGCCATCGTGCTGAAAAAAGCCGAGGCCGAAGCCGCGGCGCTCTCCGAGGAAATCGCCTTCTTCATCGCCAAGCACATCCGCTCGAACGTGCGCGAGCTGGAAGGCGCGCTGAAAAAAGTTCTCGCCTTCGCGCGCTTCACCGGGCGCGAGCTGTCGCTCGATCTCGCCAAGGAAGCCTTGCGCGACATTCTCAACCTCAACAGTCGCCAGGTGAGCGTCGAGGGCATCCAGAAGACGGTGGCGGAATATTTCAAGATCAAGATGTCCGACATGCATTCCAAGAAGCGCAGCCGCAACATCGCGCGCCCGCGCCAAGTCGCGATGGCGCTCGCCAAGGACCTGACGCAAATGAGCCTGCCGGAGATCGGCGAAGCATTCGGTAACCGCGATCACACAACCGTGCTCCATGCCTGCCGCACTATCGCCAACCTGCGCAGTCGCGACAGTGCGCTCAACCGCGACTACCTGGTCCTCGAGCAGGTGCTCAAAGGTTGAACTTCGCTTTGCACAAGATGTGGGCCGCCGCGGCACAACCTGTGGGCAAGCCGCTGGCGCCGGGCGGACGCAGGATTTATGCACAGCCGCACACAAACGCTCCACAGCTTTCCCGACGCGTTGCCGGCGCGCAAGCACCGGAAGGCAAAAGAGATTGGCAGTTATACCGCCCGACGGGCTTCCTTATTAGCTACTACTAATTAGGTAAATAACTAGAACATGATTAAGGCAAAGCGCGACGACATCCTGGGCCCGCTCTCGGCGGTGAGCGGCATCATCGAGCGTCGGCACACTCTGCCGATCCTGTCCAACGTATTGCTCGAGCGCAGTTCGGACGCGCTCGCGTTCCTGGCGACGGACATAGAGATTCAGATTACGGCGCGCAGCGAGCTCGGGGGCGCAGCGGACGCGAAGCCGCTGACGGTCGGTGCGCGCAAGCTGCTGGACATTCTGCGCGCGCTGCCCGAGGGCGCCGAAGTAAGCCTGCAGCCTCAGGACAAGCGCCTGCTCGTCAAGGCGGGCAAGAGCCGATTCACGCTGCAGACCTTGCCGGCGGAGGATTTCCCACGCCTCGCCAAGCCGTCCGGAGAAGTCGCGCGCTTCGTGTTGCCGCAGAAGTCCCTGCGTCGCCTGCTCGGATTGGTGCACTACGCGATGGCGCAGCAGGACATTCGCTACTACCTGAACGGTCTGCTGATGGTGGTCGAGGACGAGCGGCTCAAGCTGGTTGCGACCGACGGCCATCGACTGGCGTACGCGTCGCTCGAGCTCGGCGCCAAGCTGCCGCGCTTGGAAGCCATCGTGCCACGCAAGACCGTCATCGAGCTCGGCAAGCTGCTCGCCGAAAGCGACGAGGAAGTGCAGATCGAGCTCTCCGCCACGCAGGCCGGCTTTCGGTTCGCCGCGATCGAGCTCGTGACCAAGCTCATCGACGGCAAATTTCCAGACTACACAAGGGTGATCCCGGCGCAGCACAAGAACCGCATGCAGACAGAGCGCGAGCCGCTGCGCCAAGCACTGCAGCGCGCGGCGATCCTGTCCAACGAGAAATTCCGCGGGGTGCGCTGGGTGCTGGGCGAGGACAGCCTGAAAATCGTCTCGTCCAACGCCGAGCAGGAGGAGGCCCAGGAGGAGCTGGAAGTCAATTACCGGGGCGAGGCGCTCGATATCGGCTTCAACGTCAATTATTTGCTCGACGTGCTGAACAATGTTCCCGGCACGGCGCTCGAGTGCATGTTCGGCGATGCCGCGTCGAGCGCGCTGATCATGTACCCCGGCGAGAAGGACTTCAAGTACGTCGTGATGCCGATGAGGATCTGAATTGGCTGCCAATCCCGCCAACCCGAGCGATTACGATTCCGATGCCATCAAGGTCCTGAAGGGCCTGGAGGCGGTGCGCAAGCGGCCGGGGATGTACATCGGCGATACGTCCGATGGCACCGGTCTGCACCACATGGTGTTCGAAGTGGTCGACAACGCAGTCGACGAGGCGCTCGCAGGCTTTTGCGACGAAATCGTCGTCACCATCCATACCGACAACTCAATCTCGGTGCTCGATAATGGGCGCGGCATCCCCACCGGCATCAAGGCCGACGACGAGCTGCAGCGCTCGGCGGCGGAGATTGTCATGACCGAACTGCATGCCGGCGGCAAGTTCGACTCGAACACCTACAAGGTGTCGGGCGGCCTGCACGGCGTCGGCGTCTCGGTGGTGACTGCGCTTTCCGAATGGCTGCGCCTGACGATCTGGCGCGAGGGGCGTGTGCACCAGATGGAGTTCCGCGGCGGCGCCGCCGTGGCGCCGATCAAGGCCACCGGACAGACCGAGCGGCGCGGCACCGAGGTGCACTTCCTCGCCTCGCGGGAAACCTTCAGCGTCGTCGACTACCACTACGACATCCTGGCGCGTCGGCTGCGCGAGCTGTCGTTCTTGAACAACGGCGTGCGCATCGTTCTGATCGACCAGCGTACCGGCAAGGAGGAGAACTTCGCCTTCTCGGGCGGCGTGCAGGGCTTCGTCGAGTACATGAATCGCTCGAAGAACGTGCTGCATCCAAATCTGTTCGTGTCGCAGGCGATGAAGGACGGCATCACCGTCGACGTGGCCATGCAATGGAACGACTCCTATCAGGAGAACGTGCTTTGCTTCACGAACAATATTCCGCAGAAGGATGGCGGCACGCACCTGACGGGGTTGCGCGCGGCGATGACGCGCGCACTGAACAAGTACATCGAAGAAAACGAGATCGCCAAGAAGGCGAAGGTCGAAACGACCGGCGATGATATGCGCGAGGGGCTGGCGTGCGTGCTCTCGGTCAAGGTGCCGGAGCCGAAGTTCTCCTCGCAGACCAAGGAAAAGCTCGTCTCGTCCGAAGTGCGTCCGGTGGTGGAGGAGATCGTAGCCGAGAAGCTGCGTCAGTTTCTCGACGAGAATCCGGCCGACGCGCGGGTTATCACCTCGAAGATCGTCGAGGCGGCGGCGGCCCGCGAGGCCGCGCGCAAGGCGCGCGAGATGACGCGTCGCAAGGGCGTGCTCGATGGCATGGGCCTGCCCGGCAAGCTCGCCGACTGCCAGGAGCGCGATCCGGCCCTGTGCGAACTGTATCTCGTGGAGGGCGATTCGGCGGGCGGCTCGGCCAAGCAGGGGCGCGATCGCAAGTTTCAGGCGATCCTGCCGCTCAAGGGCAAGATCCTCAATGTCGAGCGCGCACGCTTCGACAAGCTGCTCTCGTCCGCGGAAATCGCAACGCTCATCACCGCGCTCGGCTGCGGTATCGGCAAGGAGGAATACAACCCCGAGAAGCTCCGCTACCACCGCATCATCATCATGACCGACGCGGATGTGGACGGCTCGCACATTCGCACGTTGCTCCTTACCTTTTTCTACCGCCAGATGCCCGAGCTGGTCGAGCGCGGCCACATCTATATAGCGCAGCCGCCCCTCTACAAGGCGAAGCTCGGCAAGGAGGAGCGCTATCTCAAGGACGAGCACGAGCTGAACGAGTTCATGCTCAGGCAGGCTCTGGTCGACGCCGCGTTGCATCCCCGCGCCGGCGTCGAGCCGATCGGCGGTGCTGCGCTCGCCCAGCTGGCGAAGTCGCACCTGCTCTCCGAGGCGGTCATCGAGCGCGTCTCACGCCTCATCGATCGCGAGGCGCTGCTCGCCATCCTGCGCGGTGTGCAAATCGATTTGTCGAGCCGCGAGCGCGCCGAAGCTTCCGCCGAGGCCCTCGAGGCCACGATCGGAGCCGACGGCATCGCTGTGGCGCCGCATTTTGACCAGAAGACCGAGCGTTACCAAGTGCGCATCGAGCGCACTCGCCACGGCAACGTGCGCTTGAGCACGATCGATACCGAATTCGTGCACTCCGGCGACTACACGCAGATCCGGCAGACCGCCGAGCTCTTGCGTGGCCTGCTCGGCGAAGGCGCCTACGTCCGGCGCGGCGACAAGCGCCAGCCGGTGAACGATTTCGCGGAGGCGATGCGCTGGCTGCTTGCCGAGGTCGAGAAGTCGATGACTCTGCAGCGCTACAAGGGCCTGGGGGAAATGAACCCCGAGCAGCTGTGGGAAACGACGATGGACGTGGCGGCGCGGCGGCTGCTGCGCGTGCAAATCGAGGACGGTATCGCGGCCGACGAGATCTTCACCAAACTGATGGGTGACGAAGTCGAGCCGCGGCGCTTGTTTATCGAGAACAACGCACTCGGCGTACGTAACCTCGACGTTTAGCCGTTAAGCGGCTCGGCGCTTTTTGCGCGCCGCGCCGCCTTCGCTGTCGGTCTTCTCTTTCGGCGCTCGCGCCTGGAACTCGAAGCCGATCTTGCCGTCCGGCGTCTTCACCAGGAACGCCTTGAAGCGCCGGCCCTTCTTTGAAACGAAGCCCGTCAGCAGATCGGTACGGCCCGTGGCGAGGAGCTTCTTCATCTGCTCACGCTCGACGGGTTGCTGCAGGATGATGCGACCGGAGCGGAAGTCGCAGCTGCGCGCAACGCCGAGCGCCTTCTCGCAGGTGTAAGTCATGCCGTGCTCGAAGACGCGCGCGCTGCACTTCGGGCAGGCGCCGAGCGGCTCTTGCGCGCTGAAGTCGGGCGCCTCCTCGCCTTCGCCCGCCGCGGCCTGGCCGAAATCGAACTCCGGCCTCAGGTCGTCGGTCAGGCGCACCACCGCCGCGAAAGGCCGCCCTTGCTTGCTACGGAAGCCGGTCAGCGGACCCGCGACCCGCTTTTCGATCAGCTCGGCGATTTCCTCGGGCGACCACTCGCGCCCCGAGGTCACCTTCCAGATTGCAAAGTCGCACTTCTGGCATTGGAACTTGCGGTAATTCTCCTGCACCACGCCGCCGCACTTGGGACAAGGCGCCGGCACCGTCGCGTACACGGTGTCCGGAATCTCGCCCTGCTTGATGACGGCGACGGTGTTCTTCACCAGCTGCCAGATCTCTCTCATGAACTGCTCGCGCGTCAGCTTACCTTGCTCGATGAGGCGCAGTTTGTGCTCCCACTCGCCGGTCAGCTCGGGCGAGGCGAGTTCGACGATGCCAAGCATGTGCAAAGCAAAGAGCAGCGAGAACGCCTTCGGCGTCGGCACGAGCTCGCGACCTTCGCGGTGCACGTACTCTTCGCGGATCAACCCTTCGATGATCGCCGCACGGGTGGCCGGCGTACCGAGGCCCTTCTCTTCCATCGCCGAGCGAAGCTCGTCGTCCTCGACCAGCTTTCCGGCGCCTTCCATGGCCGAGAGCAGCGTCGCCTCGGTAAAGCGCGCTGGCGGCTTCGTCTGGTGAGCGGCGTGCTCGACCTCGAGCACGCGTACGTGCTCGTCCGCCGCGATCGGCGCGAGCGTCTCGCTCTCGCCGCCCGCCGCGCGTCCGTAAACCGCCAGCCAGCCCGGCGACTGGAGCACGCGCCCCTCGGTTTTGAACTGGTGCTCACCGACGCGGGTGATGCGGGTCGTCTGCAGATATTCGGCCGCGGGGTAGAACACGGCCAGAAAGCGCCGCACCACGAGGTCGTAGAGCTTGGCCTCGGCCTCGTTCAGGCTCTTCGGTGCCTGCAGTGTCGGAATGATGGCGAAGTGATCGGAAATCTTCGCATTGTCGAAGATGCGCCTGTTCGGCTTGACCCACCCTTGGCGCAGAATCTGGCGCGCGAAGGTCGCGAAGCCCGATTGCTCGGCAAGGTTTTCCAGCGTCTGCTTGACGGTCGCCAGATAATCCTCGGGCAAGGCGCGCGAATCGGTGCGCGGGTAGGTCAGCACCTTGTGCTTCTCGTACAAGGCTTGCGCCAGCGACAGGGTCATCCGCGCTGGAAAGCCGAAGCGCGCGTTCGCTTCCCGCTGCAGGCTGGTCAGGTCGAACAGCAGGGGCGAAAGTTGCGTCGCCGGCTTGGTTTCCTCGCTCGCGATGCCGGTCTTGCCGCGGCACGCCGCGACGATCGCTGCCGCATGGGCGGCGTTCCATAGGCGCTCGGGCCTGCGCTCGGCGTCGTCGTCCTTCTTGAACTGCGGATCGAACCATCGCCCGGGATAGTCACCGGCCTTGGCGGCGAAGCGCGCATTGACCTCCCAGTAGTCGCGCGGCGCGAAGGCGCGAATCTTCTCCTCGCGTTCGACGAGAATCGCGAGTGTGGGCGTCTGAACGCGTCCTACCGTGGTGAGGTAAAAGCCACCCTCCTTGGAATTGAACGCGGTCATCGCACGGGTGCCGTTGATGCCCACCAGCCAGTCGGCCTCCGACCGGCACTTCGCCGCCTCCGCGAGCGGCTGCATCTCCCGGTCGGAACGCAACCGCGCGAAGCCGTCACGGATCGCTTGCTGGGTCATGGACTGCAACCACAGGCGCTCGATCGGCTTTTTCGTCTTTGCGTGCTGCACGATGTAGCGGAAGATCAACTCGCCCTCCCGTCCGGCATCGCAGGCGTTCACGAGCGCGGTCACGTCCTTGCGCTTGATCAGCCGCAGCAGAACATTCAGGCGGTCCTCGGTCCGCTCAAGCGGTGCGAGCTCGAAATGAGGCGGCAGCACCGGCAGGTGCTTGAACGACCACTTGCCGCGCTTCACGTCGTGTTCTTCTGGTACGGCGAGCTCGAGCAGGTGACCGACTGCCGAAGAGATGACGAAGCGATCGTTCTCGAAGTAGTCGCCTTTGCGCGCGAAGCCGCCGAGAGCGCGAGCAATGTCGCTTGCGACCGACGGTTTCTCGGCAATGATTAGCTTCTTCGTCATGCTTGGCGAAAGGCCGCAGATGATAAGTGCAAAGTCACGGCGCCTTCAACCGGAGGGGTGTCGCGCGTCTAATTCGCGCGCGCGTACGCGCGCGCGTCAGTCAGTTTGGCAGTCGGCTGTGCGGCGCGCTGAACAGATCCTCGGCGAGCAGCTGGCTCGTCGGCGTTTGCTGGTTCCAAAGCACCATGAGCACGATCAGCTTCAGCTGATCGAGCGATAGCGAATGACCCGACGCCGCGAGCGAGCGCTCGAGCACCAGCTCGCGCGTTGCCGCATTGAGAATGCCCGATTGCTCGAGCGTAATGAGAAAGCCCCGGCATTCCGCGTCAAGCTTCGCCGTCTCGCGCGGCGCGAAGGCCCGGAAGGCATGGCGGGAGGCAGCCAGTGGCTCCACCGCACCTTGCGGCACACGGGTCACGCCGGCAAGCCAATGCAGCGCCTCGCTGATGTCGGAATCCTCGAAACCGGCCGCCGAAAGCTTCTTCGCGACGCGCTCGCGATCATAGGCAAGCTCGGCCTGCTGGCAGTTTTCGAACACGTAGACGAG
>CAYZFN010000089.1:0-14089 GCA_964477695.1 uncultured Enterobacteriaceae bacterium
GTCAAGGCGGGCTTCGACACGCTGGTCGAGGCCGGCTACGCGCCCGAGATGGCGTACTTCGAGTGCCTGCACGAGCTGAAGCTGATCGTCGACCTGATGTACGAGGGCGGCATCGGCACCATGAACTATTCGATCTCGAACAATGCCGAGTACGGCGAATACGTCACCGGTCCGAAGATCATCGACGACAGCGTGCGCAGGCGCATGAAGGAAGCGCTGCGCCGCATCCAGAACGGCGAGTACGCGAAGGAGTTTGTGCTCGAGAACCGCGCCGGCGCCCCCGGCCTGCTCTCGCAGCGACGCATGACTGCCGAGCTGCCGATCGAGAAGGTCGGAGCGCGGCTGCGCGAGATGATGCCGTGGATCCGCAGGAACCGCCTCGTCGACACCAGCAAGAACTGAAGTGCGACCCCCCTATCCGCACCCGCTGATCGCGCGCGAGGGCTGGCCGCTGGTCGCGATCCTCGCGGGCGCGGCGCTCCTGATCGGCTATTTCGTCGGCTGGCTCTGGTCGGCGCCGCTCTGGCTCGCGCTCGTCTTCGTCGTGCAGTTCTTCCGCGATCCGGCGCGCGAGGTGCCCGACGATCCGCGCGCGGTGGTGTCGCCGGCCGACGGGCGCATCGTCGAGGTAGCGAAGGCGCGCGATCCCTGGCTCGAGCGCGATGCGCTCAAGATCAGCGTGTTCATGAACGTCTTCAACGTGCATTCGAACCGCTCGCCGGTCGACGGCGCGGTGCAGGAGCGCTGGTACTTCCCCGGCGCGTTCGTCAACGCAGCGCTCGACAAAGCTTCGCTTTCCAATGAGCGCAATGCGCTATGGCTGCGCACCCCGGAGGGGCGCGACGTGACCTGCGTGCAGGTGGCCGGCCTCATCGCGCGGCGCATCCTGTGCTATGTTGGCGCCGGCGCCGAGCTCAAGCGCGGCGAGCGCTTCGGCTTCATCCGCTTCGGCTCGCGCGTCGACGTTTACCTGCCGCTCGACGCCCAGGCGAAGGCGGCGATCGGCGACAAGGTCTACGCTGCCACGAGCGTGCTCGCATGGCTGACTCCGAAGACGACGACATAGAACTGCGCGAGCTGGAGGCGGAGCCGCGCCGCGGCGCGCCGCTCGGCACGCTGCGCCGGCGCGGCATCTATCTCTTGCCCAACCTCTTCACCACGGGCGTGCTGTTCTCCGGCTTCTTCGCCATCGTGCAGGCGATGAACGGGCGCTTCGACGTGGCGGCGCTCGCCATTTTCGTCGCCATGGTGCTCGACGGCATGGACGGCCGCGTGGCGCGCTGGACCAACACGCAGAGCGAATTCGGCGCGCAGTACGACTCGATCGCCGACATGGTGGCCTTCGGCGCGGCCCCGGCGCTCATCGCCTATACCTGGGCGCTCAAGGACCTCGGCACGCTCGGCTGGATCGGCGCGTTCATCTACTGCGGCGGGGCCGGCATCCGCCTCGCGCGCTTCAACGCCAACCTCTCGGTGGTCGACAAGCGCTATTTCCAGGGGCTGCCGAGCCCGTCGGGCGCGGCGGTCATGACCGGGCTGGTCTGGGTGCTCGCCGATTTTGGCCTGGAGCCCGACGAGCACGCCTGGCTCGCCGGCCTGACCTGGGCGGTGGCCGTGTTCACCGGCTTCACGATGGTGTCGAACGTGCCGTTCTGGAGCTTCAAGGAGGTGAACTGGAAGAAGCGGGTGCCGCTCTGGGTGATCCTCGCCTCGGTGATCGGCATCTCGGTGGTCGCCTCCAAGCCCTCGCTCGTGCTCTTTGCCCTGTTCCTCGCCTACGCTTTTTCAGGCTATGTCATGTGGGCGATGGGGCACCGCGTGCGCTCGGTGCTGCCGGAAGAGTGAAAAGTCAAAGTTGTTGAGCCTGCTTCCCGGCGGCTCGCGCGAGGACCATGATGTGATCGTGACTCAGACCAAGGTCGCCCGCATCGGCAAGCGCTACCCGCGAGCGCTGCACCCGGCCAAGTCCCCGGTCCCCGGGGTCCCGGCCGGGCTGCTCGCTCGCCTGGTTGCCCTAGCTCGTCGCCTTGGGCTATAGTCGTCGCATGCAGCAGGTGCTTTCCGCTCTCCTCTCGCTCGCGCTTCTCGCGCCGGGCGGCCTGCTGCTGGGCTTCACGTCCCTGCTGCTGCGCCCCGCGCGCTAAATACTCCTGCCTACAATCCGTGCTGTGACGACCCCTTCGGGGGGAAAGACCATTCCTATGGCCAAAGATCGCTTGATCATTTTCGACACCACCCTGCGCGACGGCGAGCAGAGCCCCGGCGCGTCGATGACGGGCGACGAGAAGCTGCGCATCGCGCGCGCGCTGGAGCGCATGCGCGTGGACGTGATCGAGGCGGGCTTCCCGGCTTCGTCGAACGGCGACTTCGAGGCGGTGCGCGCGATTGCCGGCACGTTGCGCGACTCGGTGGTGTGCGGCCTGTGCCGCGCCAACGACCGCGACATCCAGCGCGGCATCGAGGCGCTGAAGGACGCGAAGGGGCCCTGGCGCATCCACACCTTCATCGCCACCAGCGCCCTGCACATGGAGAAGAAGCTGCGCATGACCCCCGAGCAGGTACTCGAGCAGGCGAAGCTGTCCGTGCGCTTCGCGCGCAAGCACTGCCCGGACGTCGAGTTCTCGCCCGAGGACGGCAGCCGCTCGGAGCTCGACTTCCTCTGCCGCGTGCTCGAGGCGGTGATCAAGGAAGGCGCGACCACCATCAACATCCCGGACACGGTGGGCTACGCGGTGCCGCAGCAGTTTGCGCAGCTCATCCGCACCATCCGGGAACGCGTGCCGAACTCCGACCGGGCGGTTTGGAGCGTGCATTGCCACAACGACCTCGGCATGGCGGTCGCCAACTCGCTCGCCGCAGTGCAGATCGGCGGGGCGCGCCAGATCGAGTGCACGATCAACGGGCTGGGCGAGCGCGCCGGCAACACCTCGCTCGAGGAGGTGGTGATGGCGGTGCGCACGCGCAAGGACTTCTTCGCGCTCGAGAGCCGCATCGACACCACGCAGATCGTGCCCACCTCGCGCCTGGTATCGCAGATCACCGGCTTCGTCGTGCAACCGAACAAGGCGGTGGTCGGCGCCAACGCCTTCGCCCACGCCTCCGGCATCCACCAGGACGGCGTGCTGAAAGCGCGCGACACCTACGAGATCATGCGCGCCGAGGATGTCGGCTGGAGCACCAACAAGATCGTGCTCGGCAAGCTCTCGGGGCGCAACGCGTTCAAGCAGCGCCTGAAGGAGCTCGGCATCGAGCTCGAGAGCGAGGACGCCGCGAACCGCGCCTTCCAGCGCTTCAAGGACCTGGCCGACAAGAAGGCCGAGATTTTCGACGAGGACCTGCAGGCGCTGGTCACCCAGCAGGCCGGCGCTTCGGCCGAGGAGCATTGGCAGCTCGTCACCATGAGCCAGTCGAGCGGCATGGGCGAGCGGCCGCGCGCTACGATCGTCCTGAAGGAGAACGGCAAAGAACAGAGATCACGGGCGGAGGGCGACGGCCCGGTGGACGCGACGTTCAAGGCGATCGAGTCGATCGCGAAAAGCGGCGCCGAGCTCCTGCTCTTCTCGGTCAACGCGGTCACCACGGGCACCGAGTCGCAGGGCGAGGTCACCGTGCGCCTCGCGCGCGGCGGACGCATCGTCAACGGGATCGGCGCGGACACCGACATCGTGGTCGCCTCGGCCAAGGCCTACATCAGCGCGCTGAACCGGCTGGCGAGCAAGATGGAGCGCGTCAACCCGCAGCACCAGCTCTAGGCGGGACCCGTGAGGCGCCCCGCCGCAGCGCTGGTCCTGATGCTAGGGACAACCGGTGTTGCGGCGCAGATGTACAAGTGCGTCGATGAGCAGGGCATCACCCACTACGCCGACCAGCCGACGCCCGGGTGCACGAACGCCAAGGTCGACATCCGCGCGAGCCCGCCGTTGTCCGGGGGCCTCGTGCCGCCGGCCGGCGACACGGCGAGCCAGGAGGCCGATTTTCGCCGCCGGCAGATGGAGCGCGAGCAGGCGGAGCAGGCGGCGCGCGCCGAGCGCGCTCAGCTGGAGAGCCGCTGCGCCGTGCTGCGCCAGGAGAACGCGATGCTCTCCTCCGGCCGGCGCCTCGTGCGAATCAACGAGCACGGCGAGCGCGAGTATGTCGACGACGCGCTGCGCGAGCGGCGCCTGGCAGAGGTGCGCGCGGCGCTCGAGGGCTGTCCCGCCTCAGGCCGGTAGACCGGCCTTGAGCAAAGCCTCGCGCTGGTGCGCGAGGTCGCTCGCGCGCTTGTAGTGCAGCGTCGGCAGGTAATCCCGCGCTACGCTGAAGTCGGGCTTGCGCCTGAGGACCGCGCTCACCTGCGCCTGCGCGGCCGCCTCGTCGCCGAGCGCAGCGAGGCAGGCGGCGAGCAGCGCGAGGTTGAAATGATCCGGTGAGGCGATGCGCTGCAGCGCTTCTGCCGCCTCCGCGTAGCGGCGCGCGACGAACTGCGCCCGCGCGAGGTGGCTCCAGAAGCGCTCCGGGTGGAACGGGTTCAGGCGCATCGCCTTGCGAATCCACTCGCTGCCTTCGTCGGCTTCGCCGAGCCAGGTGAGCAGCTCGCCCTGCTGCACGACGATCAGGTCGTCGTTCGGGTTGAGCGCGAGGGCGCGCTGCTGGTGATAGCGCGCCTTCTGATGGTCGTTCTGGATGATGGCCACCGCCGCGAGGATGCGGTGCACATCGCTGTCGTTGTCGTCGAGGGAGAGCGCGGTCTCGAGCTGGCGGCGCACCCGCTCCTCGGTGGCGGCGCGGTCCTCGCACCACCCGTAGCCCCACTGCTGGCCGAGGATGCACGCCTTCCAGGCGTGCGCGTGCGCGTACTTCGGGTCGAGGCTGATCGCCCGCTCGATCAGGGCGTACGCGCGGGCATTCTCCTCGCGCAGCGAGCGGTGGTGCAGCACCTTCGCGGCGAGCACGCACTCATAGGCGGCCATGTTGTCGGTCGGCTTGCGCTCCGCGCGATCGTGCGCGGCGGCGGCGACCCGGCCGGGCAGCGTGGCGACGATGGCCCGCGTGACCTCGTCCTGCAGGGCGAAGATGTCGTCGAGCTCGCGGTCGTAGCGTTCCGCCCAAAGGTGGGCGTCCGCCTCCGCGTCGATGAGCTGTACGGTGACCCGCACCCGGTTGCCGTGCTTGCGCACGCTGCCCTCGACGACGTACTGCACGCCGCACTCCCTGGCGACGCTGCGCACGTCGACCGCTTTGCCCTTGTAGCGCGCGGAGGTGTTGCGCGAGATGACGAACAGCTCGTGGAATCGCGACAGGTCCGTGAGGATGTCCTCGGTAAGGCCGTCGGCGAAGAACTCCTGCTCCGGATCGCCGCTCATGTTGCTGAACGGCAGGACGATGATCGACGGCTTGCCCGGCCGAGCGCCGGGGGCCGCCGCCGGGCGCGGCGCAGCGCCGGCCGGCCGCACGCGGTAGGCACGAACGCGTCCCGGAATGTTGTGCAGGTCCTGCTCGCCCATGTCCTCGTAGCCGAGCGGGAGCTTGCGGCACACTTCGTCGTGCACCTTGGCCGAGATGCAGACGCCGCCCGCCTCGGCGAGCGCTTCGAGGCGCGCCGCGATGTTGACGCCGTCGCCGTAGATGCGCCCGTCCGCCTCGATCACGTCGCCGAGATTGATGCCGACGCGGAATACCATGCGGCGCGCTTCGGACAGGTGCGCATTGCATTGGCCGAGTTGCGCCTGCATGGCAACCGCGGCCTGCACGGCGTCCACCGCGCTCGCGAACTCGGCGAGCACGTTGTCGCCAGGCATGTCGACGATGCGGCCGCGGTTCGCGGCGATCACGCTGGCGACGAGCTGGCGGCAGGTCGCGAGCAGGCGCACCGTCTCGGCGTCGTTCTCGCTCATCAGGCGGCTGTAGCCGGCGGCGTCGGCGCTAAGGATGGCGGCGAGCTTGCGTTGCACGCGCGTAGCTTACCGCGGCGACGAAGTAGGCCACGCTGAACAATATCTCGAGCCCGGCCAGCCAGCGCGAGACGCCCGAATCGCTCCAGGCGCGGGTCGCGCCCTCGGCGAAGTAGGCCAGGATGAGCAGGCTCGACCACTGGAAGGCATAGCGCCGGCCGGCCAGGATGCCGGGCAGGGGAAGCGCGAGCGGCAGCGCCTTGAGCGCGATGAGCGAGCCCCCGGGACGCAGCGGCGCGAGCCAGAGCTCCCAGGCGAGGCAAAGCACGATGAGGGCGGCGAGGCTCGCCGCCGCGACGCGGCGCAGGAAGGTCATGCCGCGCCGTATCATAAGGCGCCCATGATCAAACGCCGCCTGCGCGCCGCCTGGGAGTTCATCGTCGCGCTGGTGAACCGCTTTCGCGAGGAGCGCGCGACGCAGACGGCGGGCAGCCTGACCTACACGACGCTGCTTGCGCTGGTGCCGCTGTTCGCCGTGGCGCTCGCCATCTCCACCGCCTTCCCGGTGTTCGACCAATGGATCGCCTCGCTGCAGCTTTTCATCCTCGAGAATGTGCTGCCCGATACGCCTGCGGTGAACGTGGTCATGGAGCAGATCAATGCCTTCACCCAGAACGTCGGCCGGCTGACCGCCATCGGCGTCGCCGGTTTCGTGGTCACCTCGGTGATGCTTATGCTCACTATCGACAACGCGCTGAACCGCATCTTCCGCGTGCAGCGTCGCCGCTCGGTGCTGCAGAACGTGTTCGTGTACTGGGCGGTCATCTCGCTCGGGCCGCTGCTGGTCGGCGCGAGCCTCTCGGGCACCTATCTCGCCGTGCGCGAGTCGCTCGGCGCGCTGCAGCTCGACGTGGTGGCCGACGCGCTGCTCGGCGTGCTGCCCTTCCTCTTCACGTGCGCGGCCCTGGTGCTGCTCTACGCCGTGGTACCGGCGCGCCCGGTCGAGTGGCGCCACGCGCTCCTCGGCGGCGTGCTGGCCGGAATCGGCTTCGAGCTCGCCAAGCGCGGCTTCGCCATCTACCTCTCGCGCGTGCCGACCTACACGCTGATCTACGGCGCCTTCGCCACGATCCCGATCTTCCTGGTCTGGCTGTACCTCTCCTGGCTCGTCGTGCTGACCGGGGCGATCGTCACCGCCATGCTGCCCGCCTACTATGCCAAGCCCGAGCGCCATCGCGTTCCCGGGGAGGCGCTCGCCGACGCGCTCGGCGTGCTGGGCGCGCTCGCGCGGGCGCACGGCGAGGGTCGCGTGCTGTCGATCAATGCGCTGGCGCGCGAACTGCGCATGCTCCCGGATCGCTGCGAGGCGATCCTCGAGCGCGCCGCCGCGCGCGGCTGGACGGCGCGCACCGAGGGCGGCGAAGGCTGGGTGCTGGCGCGCGATGCGACGCGCATCCGGGTGGCCGACGTGTACCGCGCATTCGTGTTCGACGCCGAGGCGGTCGGCGTGCATCCCGATCTCGGGGTATCGTTGGACGATTTCGTGGCCAAGGAGATGGCGAATGAAGCGTAGCGAGCGCCTGATCGTCGCGCTCGACGTGCCGCGCGCCGACGAAGCGCGCGCGCTGGTCGAGCGCATCGGCGATGCGGCGTGCTTCTACAAGGTGGGCCTGGAGCTGCTGATGGCGGGCGGCTACTTCGAGCTGATCGACTGGCTGCTGGCGCGCGGCAACCGCGTGTTTGCCGACCTCAAGCTGTTCGACATTCCGGAGACCGTGGCGCGCGCAGTGGCCAACCTGCGCGGCCGCGGTATCAGCTTCGCCACCGTGCACGGCAACCAGGCGATCATGCAGGCGGCGGCGCGCGAGAAGGGCGAGCTCAAGATCCTGGCCGTGACGGTGCTGACCAGCCTGGACCGCGGTGATCTCGACGATCTCGGCTTCTCCTGCGACGTCGAGCGGCTGGTGCTGTCGCGTGCGCGGCGCGCCATGGAGGCGGGCTGCGACGGCGTCATCTCCTCGGGGCTCGAGGCGCAGCGCCTGAAAAGCGAGTTCCGCGACCGCCTGCTCGTGGTCACGCCGGGGATCCGTCCGGTGGACAACAGGCCGAGCGACGATCAAAAGCGCACGGTGGATGTGGCGCAGGCGTTCGCCAGCGGCGCGGACTACATCGTGGTGGGCCGGCCGATCCGCCAGGCGGCCGATCCGCGCGCCGCCGCGCAGGCCATGCAGCGCACGATCGCGGGCATCTTCACTGCTGCCTGATTCTCTTCACGCCGCTCTCGGCATGGCGGGCCTGCTCGCGCTCGCCTGGCTCGCGAGCGAAGCGCGCCGGCAGGTGCCGTGGCGCGCCATCGGTTCCGGTCTTCTGCTGCTAGTGGTCGGCGCCGCGCTATTCCTGAAGGTCGCCGCCGTGAAAAGCGCGTTCCTCAGGCTCAATGACGCGCTGCTCGTGCTCGAGCGTGCCACGCAGGCCGGCACGAGCCTCGTCTTCGGCTACCTCGGCGGCGGGCCGGAGCCGTTCGCCGTGACGGACGCCGCCGCGACATTCGTGCTTGCGTTTCGCGCCCTGCCCATCGTGCTCGTGATGAGCGCCCTGTCGGCGCTGCTCTTCTACTGGCGCGTGCTGCCGGCGATCGTGCATGCGCTGTCGTGGCTGCTGCGCAAGTCGATGGGCGTCGGCGGCGTGGTGGCGCTCTCCACCGCGGCCAACATCTTCGTCGGCATGGTCGAGGCGCCGCTGCTCGTGCGTCCCTATCTCGCGCGGGTATCGCGCGGCGAGCTGTTCGCCATCATGGTGGGCGGCATGGCGAGCATCGCCGGCACGGTGCTCTTTCTCTACGCGGCCATCCTCGGCCCGGTCGTGCCCGACGCCGTGGCGCATCTGCTCATCGCCTCGATCCTCTCGGCGCCGGCGGCGCTGGTCATCGCCTTCCTCATGGTGCCGCCGCAGGGCGAAGCGAGCGGCGCCGCTTCGTTGCCGCTGCGCTCGGAAGCGAGCGGCGCGATGGACGCGGTCACGCGCGGCACGCTCGAGGGCGCACAGCTCCTGCTGAACATCGTCGCCATGCTGGTCGTGTTCGTCGCGCTGGTCGCGCTCGTCAACCTCGTCATCGCACCCTGGACGCTGCAGCGGCTGCTCGGCTGGGCGCTCGCGCCGCTCGCTTGGCTCGCCGGCCTGTCGTGGGACGAAGCGCCCGCCGGCGGCGCGCTGCTCGGAACCAAGACCGTGCTGAACGAGCTCGTCGCCTACCTCGATCTCGCGCGGCGCAGCGATTTGTCCGAGCGCGGCCGGGTGCTCGTCACCTACGCGCTGTGCGGCTTCGCCAACTTCGGCAGCCTCGGAATCATGATCGGCGGACTCGGCACCATGTGTCCGGAGCGGCGCGCCGAGGTCGTCGCGCTCGGCCTGAAGTCGATCGTCGCCGGCACGCTCGCGACCTGCCTCACGGCGGCGGCCGTCGCGCTGGTGCTGTAGTTGGCTCTCTACACGAGGTTCAGGCATTCGAGGATACCGGGGTAGGGGAGCGAGTCCTAGCATGGTCCGCCATGAAGACCGAAGTGCTGGAAAGAGTGCGCGGCGCGCGCGACTTCTACGCCCTCACCCGGGAACTGCTCGGGTTGTGCGAGCCGTTCGGCCCGGTGCACGCCTTCAAGCTGGTGCACAACCGCGGCGCCGGCCGGGTCGTCTGCTTCATCGAGATGGAATCGCCCAAGCAGCAGCCGGCGCTCGTGCGCGCGCTCGGCGCCAAGGTGATCGACGGCTCGGCATGCCTCGACATTCCGGTGGAGGACGATTTCGGCGTCGGCGACGAGGCGCCTTCGCTCCTGCGGGCATCGCTCGCGATCGCGCGCCCGCGGCCGAGCGCCGCTCCCCAAGCGAGCCGCTAGCGCCGATTTCCTCGCCCTATTCCCCCCCTTGCATACGCGCTTCCCTCCCTTCGTGCGTATGTAGGCATCCGGCCCCGGGTCCCCTACCGGGGCCATTTTTTTGATGCGCGCGCTTTTCGTCACCCCGGAGTGCGCGCCGCTCACGAAGACGGGCGGCCTCGGCGACGTGAGCGCCGCCCTGCCGGCGGCGCTGCGTGCGCTCGGTCACGACGTGCGCGTGCTTCTCCCCGGCTACGGTCCGGTGCTCGCGGGACTGCAAGAGGCACGTGAAGTCGCGCCGCTCGAGTTGCTCGGCATGCACGGCCGTCTGCTCGAGGCAGGCGATTTTTTCGTTCTCGACTGCGCGGAGCTCTATCAGCGCGAGGGCGGGCCGTACCAGAATGCGCAGGGCGAGGACTGGCCCGACAACCCGCAGCGCTTCGGGCTGCTCTCGCGCGTGGCGGCGCTGCTCGGCGGGGCGGCGAGCCCCGTGGAATGGCGGCCGCAGATCGTGCATTGCAACGACTGGCCGTGCGGGCTTGCCCCCGTGTACCTGTCGTTCGAGAAGAACCGCGCCGCCGCCGTCATGACGGTGCACAACCTCTCCTTCCAGGGCGTGTTCGATGCCTCGTGGATGCGGCCGCTAGCGCTTCCCGCCGCCGCGTTCTCGATCGAGGGGGTCGAGTTCTACGGCAAGCTGTCCTTCCTCAAAGGCGGGCTCGCGTACGCCGACGCCATCACCACGGTCAGCCCGACCTATGCGCGCGAGATCCAGACCGAGGAGCTCGGTTGCGGCCTCGACGGGCTGCTGCGTGCGCGGCGCGAGGCGCTGTCGGGAATCGTCAACGGCATCGACACCGACACCTGGGACCCACTGCGCGACGGCCGCATCGCGCAGCGCTACGGGCCCTACTCGCTGGAGCGAAAGAGCAGCAACAAAGAGGCGCTGCAGCGCCGCCTCGGGCTCGCCGTGGACGCGGCCCTGCCGCTCGCCGGGGCGGTGTGCCGCTTCACGCACCAGAAGGGCATCGATCTCATCGCCGGCGCGGCGGCCGAGCTGCTCGCGCTGCCGGCGCAGCTCGCCATTCTCGGCAACGGCGAGCGGCACTACGAAGCGGAGCTGCGCGCCATCGCCGAGCGCCATGCAGGCGCGGCGGCGGTGGTCGTGGGCTTCGACGAGGAGCTTGCGCACCTGATCGAGGCGGGCGCCGATGTCTTCCTCATGCCGTCGCGCTTCGAGCCCTGCGGGCTCAACCAGATGTACAGCCAGCGATACGGCACGCCGCCCGTCGCGCGCGCGACCGGCGGTCTCATCGATACCGTGAGCGACGGCGAGACCGGCTTTCTCTTTCAGCGCGCGGAAAGCGCGCAGCTCGTCGAAGCCGTGCAGGGCGCGCTAGCGAGCTGGCGCGATGCGCGGCGCTGGCGCGAGATGCAGCGCCGCGGCATGGAGCGCGACTTTAGCTGGGCTGGACCCGCTCGTCAGTACGCCGCTCTTTACTCGCGGCTCGCAAGATGGCAGTCGACGTGACCGCGGGCTCCTCGGTCTCGCGCACCTCTTCCTCGTGCCACTCGCGCAGGCGCGCCGCCAGCGGCGCATGCTCGCCGGTATCGGCGGGATGGCCGTGGATCGGCCAGCGGCTGTTCCACAAATTGAATCTCGGTCGCGTGCCCATCGCATCCTGCTGGGCGGCGGCGAGCGCCGGGAGCGTTCCCACATCGCGCCAGTAGGCCGGTTCCTCGTAGTCCTGTAGTCCCGGCACCCGGTTCTCGGAGAAGTTGTACGCGTACACGCGCTCGCCGGCGCAGATGCGCGGCAGCACGTCGCGGCCGAAGTCGAGGTCGCCGCGGCTACGCGCCTCGCCGAGCACTCGCTCGAGCACGGTGGCGTGGAACAGGTAATTGCCCATGGACGCATACGCGAGGTGCGGCTTGCCGGGGATGGCGCGAGGATGCTTCGGCTTCTCGCGGAATTCGCGCACCCGGCCGTCCGGCGCTGTGGATAACACGCCGAAGCCGGTCGCATCGTCGATCGGCACGGCGAGCGCCGAGACAGTGACGGCGGCGTTACGGTCCTGGTGGAACGCCACCATCTGGCGCACGTCCATCCGATAGACATGGTCCGCGGCGAACACCGCGACGAGGTCGGGGGAGTGCGCGCGGATCAGGTCGAGGTACTGGTAGACCGCATCCGCAGTGCCCTTGAATTGCCCGCTCAGCGTGTTCGAGCGCGGCAGGAGCACCTTGATCGTGCCCTCGTTGTCGCCGAACCACGGCGCCCAGGCCGCGGCGATGTGCTGCATGAGCGACTGCGGCTTGTACTGCGCGAGCACGTAGACCGTTGAAATACTGGAATTCACGAGGTTCGAAAGCACGAAGTCGACGATGCGATAGCCGTTCGCGAAGGGCACTGCAGGCTTGGCATGCTCCGCAGTGAGGGGATAAAGCCTCGTGCCTTCTCCGCCGGCGAGGACCACGGCAACGATCTTCATGATGAGCTAAATGCCTTTCCTTTGAATGATCTGCTGGACATCGGTCGTCCGGATCATAGGTAGGCGTAGCAGTCCGCACTATCGGAAGGACTGGATTCCGCGTGTAGCGCCTGGCCGGAGCCAGCGTAGTTCGCGTACGACAAAGAATTCGCCCGCCGGCGATAGTGGTTTCAGCGACGCGAACCTACGATCGCGTGCATCGCCATGGACCCGGCCGCCGGTTCGCAGCCTCATCGCCTGCCGCTCCTCCTTGCGCTGCTGGTGGGCGGCACGCTGCTGCCCGCGCTGTCCGAGCGGCCGGCGCAGCGCGCCGAGTTCGCAAGCTGCAACCCCGGGCACATCGAATCGCCCGCGCCGGCGTTGAGCGCTACCGAGCTCGAGCTCGCGCGCTACCTCTCACGCCGCTACGTCGTCGACCCGGAGGCAACCGAGCGTGTCGTGCGGGTGGCCTACGCCGCCGCCGCGCAGGTCGGGCTCGATCCTTTGCTGCTGCTCGCGGTGGCCGCCGTGGAGTCGAGCTTCAATCCGCTGGCCGAGAGCGTCATGGGAGCGAAGGGGTTGATGCAGATCATCCCGAAATACCACCGCGAGAAGCTCGGCGCTGCCGGCGGCGAAGCGGCGCTCTTCGATCCTGCCGCCAACATGATGCTCGGTGCGCGCATCCTTCAGGAATACGTGTACCGCACCGGCACGCTGGAAGCCGGGCTGCAGTTCTACAACGGCGCCTTCTTCGATGCGTCGGCGCGCTATGCGCGCAAAGTCATGGCCGAGCGCCTGCGGCTGGAGGACGTGCTGCGCGGCGCCAGTCGCGCACGATCGGATACGCAAGCGCCGCGAGCGTGAGCGCCATCACCACGCCGCTGATCGGGCGCGTGAAGAACACGGTCCAGTCGTTGCCGTAGGAGATCATGCTGGTCATGAAGGAGGTCTCGGCGGCCTGGCCGAGGATCGTGCCGAGCACCATCGGTGCGATGGGGAAGCGGTAGCGCTCGAAGACGTAGCCGACGCCGCCGAAGACGACGATCATCCAAAGGTCGGTGAGGCTGTTGCGCGCGCTGTAGGCGCCGACGAAGCAGAACAGCGCGACGAAGGCCGAGGTCACGGCCTCCGGCAGCTCGAGCACGCGGATGAGCGGCCGGATCGCGAAATAGCCGAGCAGGCACATGCCGAGCACTGCGGCGAACATCGAGGCGAAGATCGTGTACACCATGCCCGGCTCGGTCTGGAAGATCTGCGGTCCCGGCTGCACGCCGTGCAGCAGGAACGCGCCGAGGATCACCGCCGTCGCGCCGCTGCCCGGGATGCCGAGAGCGAGCAGCGGCACCATGTGGCCGCCCACGGTCGCGGTCGAGGCCACCTGCGGCGCGACGATGCCTTCGGGGATCCCGGTGCCGAGCCGGTCGCGGCGCTCGCCGTACTGCGCCTCGGTGCCGTAGGCGACGAACGATCCGACCGTCGCGCCGGCCCCCGGGACGATGCCGCACAGCACGCCGATGAGCGAGCTGCGCGCGACGCTCGGCCGCAGGCGCCACACCTCCGACCAGCTCGGCAGGCGCGTCTCGACACGCCGGCCGCCTTCCATTGCCGGCGTCGTGAAGCCCTGCTCCATGCGCGCAAGCACCTCGCCCAGTCCATACGCGCCGACCATTACCGTCAGATACTCGATGCCGTCCTTGAGGATGGGGATCTGGAACGTGAAGCGGTCCGCGCCATACGTGTCGTCGACTCCGACCGTCGCGAGCAGCAGGCCGATGCACAGGCTGATCAGCGCCTTCGGCAGCGAGCCGCCGCCGAGCGCGGTCACCCCGGACAGGCCGAAGAGCAGGATGGCGAAGTATTCCGGCGCGTCGAAGCGCAG